>NZ_JCAFST010000012.1:0-176688 GCF_059369535.1 Stenotrophomonas sp. YJH_SMC_122
CGCTGCTTACATCCACGGCTTCTACAATCCAGCCCGGCTACACTCGGCGCTGGGCTACCACTCGCCTAACAACTATGCCCGGCAGCTCCGGGCTGCCGCCTGAAACGGCTTCATGGCGTCCGTTTTCAGGGGGCCAGATCAATGCGCCGCAAGAGAATCCAAGTCCGACTCCAATCAGAAGTAGTGCTGTCAGGATCCTCACCTTCATCAAGGCTCCAATATGCAAAGTGTGGCGGCCAACGCCGCCGCAGAGCCCAAAATCATGATCTACAAGTACATCTCCGCTCGGTCTTCTCAGGCAGCTCCACCGCCTGCGCTGCAGCCACAGTAGGCCATGGAGCCGATATCCCATAGGTCCTCCCGCAGAGTCGTCACCGCGGCCCAGCAATCTTCCTGCCGAACGCCAGGGCGCTTGAAGCTTGCCGGACCATCCGATCTTCTTACACGGCCCTCCCATTCGTGAACACGGACCAGTGGCAAGGTCGGTTTGACACATACCCGAACCCACACGACGCTCGGCCGGAAAGTGCCGAACCAGGCACCGGGAAAGGAGATCGCCACGTGCCACTCACGCATTTCGCTTACTAGGTGAGACCGCCCAGCCACCTATAACTTTATTCCGCTGTAAACAAGGCCCAGCTCTTCATCGCGCATGACCCAGCGGCCAGCATTTCCCTCCGGACACAGATAGAACTTGCCGCCATAGCTTGACGCTCGCGACCACGCGTTGCGGGCAAACTGAGGAAATCTCCGCATGACTCGCGCGTCGGACATCTCCGGCCTGCTCACTAGCCTGCAGTCTTCGGGCAAAGCAAGAACCCCACTGGTAAGGCGGAAAACCAGCCACGATTCATTTGTGTCCATGTCGTGCGACTCGCGTATGTTGACTGCGTCCTCAGGCAACCATGAAGGCAACCACTTCGATTCACCGATTGCTTGTCTTGAGACGGCTTGGTTGCGGTCTGCATACTCGGTGCTGGCAACTTCCATGCAACCAGAAAGTGTGATTGACAGCGTCACGATTGGGAGCAGCTTGGCAGCGTGCATTTGAGGCGTCCGAGTCATCAGTAGGGGAAGCTTCCACCCGGACGATAGCTCCCGCACATCTGCGAGCAACTCCCCGTACGGTTCATTTGTCCAGATGATCGTCCGAGGCGATTTGCCAGCTGCCGATGCTCGATCCCACCATATTCCCAGTTCTTTGGGAATGGACTTGCACCTTTGGGCCTACCCACGCAGGCATTAGGAACCCTCTTTTCCAGTAACGCCTTATGGTTTCGCTCATGCATAACGGTGCATATCTTGTCGCAGCCCGAATTGCAGACACTGACCAGGAACCCTCCATTGCCATCACAAGTCACCATTCCCAGTTGTCCGCCACACGTACTTGTGTCGAACACAGGCTCAAGCCCAAGTGGGTCAACCGCGCGAAGCGGAGAGGCACTCGAGTACCCGTAGGCGGAGATGCCGCCGGACAGGCCTATGGGATCCGCTTGCGTATAGCGTCCGGTCGCAGCGTCGTATTCCCGCTGGTAGTTCCCGCCGAGGTGGTCAGCGCGGCCATTACCGGTGGCGCCGCAGGCATAGGATCAATTCAGCGCGGTCGAAATCCAAGGCTCTGCGGCGATTATTCATGGCGTCCCCAGGAACGCTCGCCTTAAGTAAACCGACGCCCCGCAAAATGCGACCGCCCCCACAAGCCAGCTTCCAAGTAATAGCGACGGCCAAAGGTCTGCTACCAACGCCGTTGCTCCGAATCTCTCAAGGCTCTGTAGAAGCAAGCGCCCCCCCCCATCAATTGCCAGATTGGAAGAAGTGACAGCCACGACCCCGAGTACAAGACCAGCGATCACCCCCACCACTAAACTTCGCGGGATGCGGCGCATACTTTCGCATCGAGAGAGCGCATAGAATGTAACCGAAAGAAGTAGTGAGAGAAGCAGTACGTATGGAACTCGCATCGCTCCTATCTTCATGAAAGCGGATATCCATATCCATCCCGCAGAATTCACAGAAACAGATAGAGTGAAGCATATCAATGATGAGATAAGCCTATCCTTCATTTGACTGGACATTCTGCCGCCTTTGCACTCTTGTGAAGAACACCCGGGAAGAGTGTTTGCTTTATCCCACACATTCCATCCAACGCGCCGGACACGTGGCTCGCACACCAGAAGCCACGTGCATCCCCCCACTCCTCCGCGTTCGCAATGAGAGTTAACTCTTGCTCCGGAGTCAAAGGGATTACCGTTAATTCAACTCGGCTACCAGTTCCCACCTGATACTTTTTGTAGCTGGCCAAGCTAGCATCGCGCCCCTCAAATAGCCCACCGGTTCCTCGACGACCACCAGGTGCGTAGGTGCCGGAAGGGTCGTACAGGAAATCAGGCTTGCCAGGTATCGAAACATGAATCGCCGAATGGTTTGCAATACCGAAATCGTATGTCGTTATTAGCGTCGTCGTCAGCCCAAGCGGATCAGTAAATCGGGCGGGGTTCGAGATCACGTAGCCATACGTACTGATGCCGGCGTTCAACCCAACGGGATCGCTCTCCACGTATCTGGCCGACGCCGGGTCATAGTCACGGAAGTAGTTGTAGAACAACCCACTCGCATCCGTCGCCTGCTGCCCCGGGAAGCGCAGCGCCAGTTCAAACGCCACACCATCGCCATCCGGATCGGCACTCGGAATCTGGTTGCCGAACACCTCGCTCTTGTTGCTCCACTCCCAGATCGCCACATCGCGCGCCGCGTCGATCACCACACGCGGCGTACCCAGATGATCCGGCTGGATGTAGGCCAACTCCGGCACACCTGCGCTTGGCACGCTGATCAGCGCCACCGGGTAGTTGTCCAGCCAGATGGCTTGCTGCTGTGCCTGGCCCGTGGCGGAATAGTTGCCCAGCCACTGCCCGGCCTCATCGTACAGGGTGATCTGTGCTGCGCCACCAACCGGGGTACGCAGCACGCGCTCACCGCGGTGGTTGTAGGCGTAGCTTTCCAGTACGGCATTGCCTTGCTTCACCGCGTTCATGCGGTTGGCATCGCTGTAGGTGAACGTCTTGCTGCCGATGCTGGTCGTGTTGCCCGCTGCGTCATGGTTGCGCGCTTCGCCGTCCACCGCAGTCAGGCGGTGGCTGGTTGCGGGATAGGTGTAGCTGGCGGTGCCTGCCGAGGTGGTCAGCGCGGTCCGATTACCAGTGGCGTCATACGCATAGCTTTCAATCGGCGTGCCGGTCGCGCCGTCCTGGGTCTGGGTCAGGCGACCCAGCGCGTCGTAGGCGTACTTGGCCAGCACCGTCGAGCCTGTGCCGTTCTTCAGCTCGGTGATCGAACCGACCGGGTCGTAGCCGTAGCCCAGCGACAGTCCGCCCGCGGCCGGGTCATGCACCGCCTGCGGGCGGTAATCCAGATCCAGCGGACGCTGCAGCTGGCGGCCGTTGCCATAGGTCCAGCCGGTCGCCGGGCCGAAGGCCGCATAGGTCACGTTGTTCACCACGATCTGGCGCGCTTGGCCGGGGCGGGTCAGGCCGATCTGGCTGATGCGGCCCTGGGTATCGCGCACGTAGTCGGCCACGCTGCCGTCGGGGTAGGTCAATGCGGTCAAGCGACCCGACTTGCTGTAGGCATAGCGCAGGGTGGTGGCCACACCATTGACGGTCTGCACCTTGCGGGTGACCTGGCCGAAACGGTCATGGCAGTACTGGGTGCTGCCATTGGCGTGCAGCACCTGCCCCAGGCGGCCCTTGGCGAAGCGCTCGTCGGCGGCACAGGCGGCCGGCGCCACGTCATAGCTGTAGCCCACGTCCAGATTGGGGTCCGGATAGGCGATGCCGATCAGGCGGTTGAGCGCATCGTAGTGATAGGTGGCGGTGACGCCGCGCGCATCGGTGGCGGTCTTGCGGTTGCCGGCGGCGTCCACGGTGAAGCTGCTGGCGCCACTGTCCGGGCTGACCTGGCCGGTCAGATCACCGAAACCGTTGTAGGCGTAGGTGGTATGCAGACCCTTCGGGTCAGTGACCTGCGTGACCTGGTCCAGCGCGTTGTACTGGCTGCGGATCTCGGCGGCCACGCCACCCACGTCCTGCAGGGTCTGGGCCAGGCGGTTCAGCGGATCGTACTGCTGGCTGGTCACGCGCTGCAGGGCGTCGGTCACCGTCTGCGGGTTGCCGTTGGCATCGTAGGCAAAGCCGGTAGCGTGATTGCCTGCGTCCTTCAGTGCGGTCAGCTGGCCGAGCGTGTTGAACGTCCGCGCCAAGGTGCGACGTAGCGTGCCGCCTGCATCGAGCGTGTCTTCCTTGAGGCGATTGCCGGCGTTGTCCAGCATGTAGTGAATCGTGTTGCCCGCGTTGTCCTCGATGTCGGTCAAGCGCAGCGCAGCATCGTAGAAGTAGGACACGCTGCTGCCATTCGGCTCGGTGATTTTCTGCACCTGGCCGGTTGGCCAGTAGCTCAGCTGGGTGACCCGATCCTCGGCCGTGGTCGCACCGCGCACGGTGATGGAGGTCGGCCAGCCGCGGGGATGGTAGGTGTAATCAGTCACCACGCCGTTGGCGTCCTTGACCGACAACGGCCTTCCGAGTGCGTCGTAGGCCAGGGTCTCGACCGTCTGGCCCAGCGCATTGGTCACGCTGCGCAGGTCGCCCTTGCGATAGGTGCAGGCACCGCTGGTCGCGCATCCCGCGTCGTCCGCCGGGTAGTAGGTGTAGGTAACGGCATCAACCACATCCGTGCGCGGGCCATCCACGCTCTTCAGCAGCCCTTCCACCGGGCAGCTCCCTGCCGCAGCCACGTCCGCGGCTTCGCAGTAGGTGTAGCTGGTGATGCGGGTCTGACCGGACGCGATATCGGTCACCGTGTTGGTTATCGGCTGGCGCTGGGCATTGAAGGACGTGCGGGTTTCACGATTGCCGATCCGGGTGGTCAGTACCGCATTGGTTTCGACGTCGCGCGCGGTGGTCACCACCCGCTGCTCGGGCAGGCCGAACGCTTCGGTCACGGTATGGATGCTGACGGCACGACCGCTCACCGGATCGGTGCCCTGCGCATAGGTGTGCTTGGTCTGGATGCCGCGACGATCAGTGTAGGTATCCAGGCGCCGGCGGAAGTCGACACTCTGGTCGTAGTAGGTCCGGCTGACAGTTCCCTGCGAATCACTCAGGCCGGTTACCTTGCGCGACGGCGCGGTGTCGCCGCCGGGTGTCAGGGTGTAGTCGGTCTGCCGCCCAAGCGCGTCAGTCACGACTGCACCGCCGTTGGGGCTGTAGGCGAGCGTCACGCCATCGGCACCGCCAGCGTGCTGACTGGAGATAACACGGCCGATGGAATCATAGGTAAAGGTACTGTAGCGACGCCCGTCTTCGGCGGTGATGCCGGTCAGGTGCTGGGGGAAGTCCTGGTTCTCGTAGTGATACGTGCGTACACCGCCACCCGCATAGGTCACCGTGGCGACCTGGTTCTGCGGCGTGTAGGTATAGGTGGCGAGCGCAACGCCCTCGACCAGCACCGAACTGATCAGCGCCTCATAGTCATTGGACTGATAGACGAACTCCAGTGTGCGGCCACTGCTGTGGGTGACCGCCGCAAGGCGGTCGTTGTCGTCGTAGATGTAGGTCAGCGACGTGCCATCCGGGAAGCGCTTGGCGGTCAGACGTCCGTCCGCGCCGAAGGTCGAGATGGAGCCCGCCGAGTACAGTGTCCAGTTGCCGTTCTGGACCAGACGGTCACCACTGTCGTCGTCCGCCTCATAGGCTTGGCCGATCTTCTTGAATGCACGCTGGAAACCGGTGCTTTCAATGATGCCCACACTGTCAACGCCGTCCAGTGCCAGGTGGGCGCCCAGCGAATGGGTCCAGCCATAGCCGAAGCCACCGGAGGACGTGGAGATGCCAGAGTGATAGAACCGCGTCAGCGCGATCCAGCCCAGATCGAAGTCCGGCGCGATCTCGTACTTCTCGCCCGTTTTGACATCACATGGGTTGCCGACATTGCCGTCGCAGGTACCGCCGTTGGAGGCCGGGTCCTTGTCGGGAATCGGACTCATGTTCGCCGCTGTATCGTTGCGGGACATGGGGCAGCTACCGTTGCCGCCGTCCTTGTCGCATTTCTGCGACTTCGAGGTGATGGTCGCAACGAAGTCCTCGTTGACGCAGGCGTTGTGCTTGTTGGACCACTGCGTAAGCGGAACAGGGCAATCAAGGCGGCGCTTGCGGCCGAAGGCCGCCTGACTCACGTGGGGCGTGCAGGGCGATTCGGCTGTGTTCTGCCCAATCATACGCGTGATCTGATAGTACCTGGACTCGACCACGCCCTCCATTTCGGGCACACCCGAGAACCAGTCTCCATTTGGAGTTACAGCAGCCCCCGGACAGACAGGATTGGCGGCCTGGACGCCCGCGAGATAGCTCGCGACCATGGCCTCTTCACTGGTAAATTCCGCTGTGCTCAGATAGGTCCAGTCTGGATCCGAGGGTTGCGCTTTTCCCATCCAGTAGGTGATCGACGTATTGCCGTTCAAGTCCACAACTTTCGACTTGATCTTGTCGACAGACTGCCAGCCGAACTGGAACTCCGGCGGGAATGAGCTGGGTGCGGGAAGGCTCTTGATCGCCTGCACCGCCTGCTGCTGGGTCTTGTACTGCGTCGAATTGCCGCCGGGCTGCGAAATGCGCCAGGTAATCTTGCTTTCCTGCGCCTGCGCCACAGCAGGGGCGAAGCAGTCAACGGCGATGATCGCCAGCACGGCACACGAAATGGTCTTCAGTCGTTCCAACATCCCTGTTCTCCTTCCTGGACGAACACAGCGCCGGCAGGAACGAGAACGCGGAGCTGTGCCCCGCGTCATGCATCGGATCGTCCCTGGTCCGGAATGCGAAAGTGCCACATGCCGCCTTTATCGTCGAGGACGCTTGCACATTCAAGTGTGGAGTCGCGTAACCGGTCACAGATTCAAGCATCCGCGGCCATTCAGCGGCCTACGCCCGGCTCCCATGACTTCCTCTACAGTGAGTCCGTGTTCATAGCTCACAAAACTACCAGCACAATCTCCCACACACGCCCTGCTCTTCCCGGGCTTCACGCGCGGCTCGCACCGCTACCTGGCAACCGGCCACACCCTCCAGCGCGAGGACCCTGCTGCGGTGGTGGCCGCGATTCAATCGGTCTCCGACACCTCGAAGTAGCCGTTCCAGGCAACGGCTTCGCCCGTTGTTCCCCGCTACTGCCCGCGCAGGCGCACCGCGAAGTACCGCGCCGGGGAAAGGCCAAGCGCTTTCTTGAACATCGTGATGAAGGCCGTCACCGACTCATAGCCCAGCGTCTCGGAAACGCGTTGTACGGGTGCACCCGCAGCGAGTTCACGAATGGCGATGAGCAGGTGCAGCTGCTGCCGCCAGCGCCCGAAGGACAATCCCGTTTCCCGTTCGATGAGCCGGGTCAACGTCCGCTCGCCCAGGGCCAGGCGCACGGCCCACTGGCCGATGGTGCTGCGGTCTGCCGGATCCGCCGACAGCGCCGCCGCCAACGCCCGCACCTTCGGGTGATGGCTGACCGGCAGCGACAGATGCTCGGCCGGCATCTGTACCAGCTCGTCCAGCAACACCCGCGCCAGCCGGTCGGTGTGGCTGCCATCCGGATAGTCCAGCGGCGCGTCGGCCAGGTGCAGGATCATCTCGCGCAGCATCGGCGAGATGGCCAGCGTCACGCACTGCATGGGCAGATCGACGACGCCGGGCTCGACGAACAGATAGCACAGGCGCGCGTTGGCGGTGGCGCGGTTGCTGTGCGGCATGCCGCCCGGAATCCAGACGCCACACTGGGGCGGCACGATCCACAGCGCATTGGCGACTTCGCAGGTCACCGCCCCATGCAGCGCAAGAATCAGCTGGCCCTTTCGATGCTCATGCACCGGAATTTCCGCGTCGTGCTCGGCCACCTGCAGGCGGCTGGCAACCGCCGGGCGATCGGTCTCGTCCGGGTCCAGGTCAAAGCCGGGGAGCGAAATGCGAGCCATTCTCACATTGACCGGTTTTAGCGATTGATTGTCATTGTAGCGAAATTCGCCAGTGCGGCCGATCACTAGCATGAGCCGCATGCACTCCCCCACTCCTGCCCGTCCCCACGTGTTCCAGGCATTCGCCCGGTTGAAAAGCCCTGCCCTCAGGACCGATCAGGAGGCGGTGCTGTTCTCGCTCAAATGCCTGCTCGCCGCGTCGCTGGGGCTGTATGTCTCTCTAAGGATCGGCCTGAATCGCCCGTTCTGGGTGATCGGCACGGTCTATCTGGTATCGCAGCCTCTGTCCGGGGCGACACTCAGCCGCGGCCTGTTCCGCCTGCTCGGTACCGTCGGCGGGGCCATCGCCACCGTCGCGCTGGTGCCACGTTTCGCCAATGCGCCCTTGGTGCTGAGCGCCACGCTCGCCACGTGGATGGCGCTGTGCCTGTACCTGGCGATGCTCGACCGCACGCCACGTGCGTACGCGTTCCTGCTGGCCGGCTATACCACCAGTCTGATTGGTTTTCCTGCGGTGATGGTGCCCGGAGAGGTGTTCACCATCGCCATCACGCGGGTGCAGGAAATCGCCATCGGCATCCTTGCCGCAACGCTGGTCCATGCGCTGGTGATGCCGCGCAGCGTCTCGTCGCGCGTGCACGCACGGGTCGCTGCCGTGCTGGATGACGCGGAACGATGGACACGCGACATGTGCGCCGGTGCATCGGACACGGTGCTGGCGACGGACCGCTCGAAAGTGGCAGCTGACCTGCTCGAACTGCATGTGCTGTCGATCCACCTGCCCTTCGACGGTGCCCAAGGCGTGGCCCAGGTGCAGATCCTGCGTGCCCTGCATGACCGGATGCTGGACGTCCTGATGCTGTCCAGCGCGGTGGAAGATTCCATCGCCCGGCTGCGTTCACCACAGGCCAGCGCAATGGATGCAAGGGGCTGGCGCGATCTGCTGCGGGCCGGCCTGGTCGCGCAACAGGCCGAGCTCGACCTGGCCCACGCCGACTGCCGCGTGCTGCAGGCGCAACTGCACACCGCCCGCCCCGACTGGCGCCTGCATGTACCTGCTCGCCTTGCGCGACATGCGCAGGGTGCGGTACTTCACCGTGATCATCGGCTTGCCCTGCGCAGCGCGCTGGGCGCGTTCGTCGGCATCCTGCTGAGCTGCGTGTTGTGGATCGTTACCGGCTGGTCGGAGGGCGCCACGGCGGTGTCCATCATCGGCACGGCGTGCGTGCTGTTCGGCACGATCGAAGCGCCTGCGCCGCATGTCATGCGCTATCTGGTCGGCTCCGCCCTCGGTGTCGCCGTCGGTCTTGTGTACGCCCTGGTGATCATTCCTTCGCTGTCGGGTATCGCCGGCCTGGTCGCCGCGCTCGCGCCGGTGCTGCTGCTGTGTGGATCGTTCCTGGCCCGGCCGCCCTACATCATGGCCACGCTGGGCGTAGTGCTGACCTTCCCGCTCATCGCCGGCCTGGGTGCTACCAACGCGCTGAACATCGTCGGCGCACTCAACAACAGCGTTGCGTTGTTCGTCGGTACGACGGTGGCACTGTGCAGCATGCAGCTGTTCCAGACCGCCGATGCGAGCCGCAACCGCGCACGGCTGGAGCGTTCGATCCGTCGGGATATCGCACGACACGCCGCTGGACAGGGGGATGTGACCCGCGCCTGGCTCAGCCGCATGCTGGATCGAATCGGACTGCTCGCTCCCAGGTTGCAGGGCCATGCCAGCGCAGCACACGACCTGCGAACGCTGTTTGCGGACGCTCGTGCGGCACGTGCATCCAGCCAACTCCGCGCGCTGGGCAGGCGCCTGGGCGATCCGCGCACCCAGTCGCTTCACGCCGCGCTGGTCGAGCGCATCGCCGCACATTTCAGGATGCGCACTCGTGCGCCACGCAGTGTCGACATCCATCTCCTTGAACTGCTGGACCGCATGCGCGAGGCCGCGACGGCCAGCAGCGGGGATGATCGTGAGCATCTGTCGCACCTGCTCTGCGGATTGCGCCGCGACCTGCTGGCGCCTGCTCTCACCCATCGGCACTGACCTCATGTTTTCTGATCTTTCCATTGATGGCGTGCTGATCCCCGGCCTGCTCGCCGTGGCCGCCGCCGCGCTGGCGCTGTCGATGCTGACCTCGCGCCTGCTCGCCAGTCTCGGCCTGTACCGCCTGTTCGCCGCGCGACCACTGGTGGGCCTGTCCCTGTTCCTGATCCTGGCGGAGCTGATGATCCGGCTTTCGCCCCTGCTCGAGAAATGAAATGAAACACCTGCTTGCCGTCATCGGGCGCTGGAGCGCTACGCTGGTTGTATTCGCGATTGCTGTCGTTGCCGCACTGTCCATCTGGAAGCGTTACGAAACACGCCCGTGGACGCGCGATGGACGGGTGCGCGCCGATGTGGTGCGCGTTGCGTCGGACATGGGCGGGCTGGTCACCCAGGTGCTGGTGCACGACAACCAGCGGGTCAGCGCCGGACAGCTGCTGCTGGTGCTGGACCAGCCGCGCTTCGCTGCCGCACTTGAGAAGGCCGATGCAGCGGTCAGCAGTGCACGCGCCACGCTGGCGCTGGCCCGCCGCGAATCGACGCGGGACAACGCACTGGGCAACCTTGTCGCCTCGGAAACACGCGAACGCAATGCCGCCAAGGTCGATACCGAGTTGGCCGCCCTGGCGCAGGCACGGGCTGAACAGCGCGTTGCCCGGCTCAACGTGCAACGCACCGAGGTGCGCGCGAGTACCGATGGCATCGTCACCAACCTGGACCTGCATGCCGGCGACTACCTGCAGCCAGGGGCGCAGGCGCTGGCGCTGATCGACACCCGCAGCCTGCGCATTGAAGGCTACTTCGAGGAAACCAAACTGGGCTGCATCACCGAAGGCGATGCCGCCGTGGCACGGCTGATGGGCGACGACCACGACGTGCGCGGGCACGTGGACACGATCGCCGCTGGCATTGCCGACGATCAGCGCTCCAGCACGCACAACCTGCTACCCGCCGTGGCGCCGACGTACACCTGGGTGAGGCTGGCACAGCGGATCCCGGTACGCATCCGCATTGAAGATGCGCCGCCGGATACCCGCCTGATCGTCGGTCGCACTGCGAGTGTGACCATCACGCCCTCGGCACAGGGAGCCTGCAAATGAGCCTGCGAACACTACGCGGTGGGCTGCTTGCCCTGCTGCTGCCGATGACGGCCTGCGTCTCCGGCCCCGACTATCACCTGCCTGCGAATGCCGTCGCGGCCACGCCACGCGCAGCGCGGCCATTCGTCTCGGGCCAGGACGCATCGTTCAACCACGACGCGCCACCGGATCGGTGGTGGCAGCTGTATGGCGACCCCCAGCTTGACGGCTACGTGCGCGAAGCACTGGCGGCCAATACCGATCTGCGCGCCGCCGATGCCAATCTTCGGCGCGCCAGCGCTACCGTGCTGGAGTATCGCGCGCGCAGTGCCGTGCAGGCCGACGTGGATGCATCGGGCACGCTCACCCATGCCGGTGGCTACACCCAGTCGTCGGCCGCGCCGCAGTCCTATGCGCTGGGCCTTCACCTCTCCTATCCACTGGATCTTGCAGGCGGCATCCGCCGCGGCATCGAAGCCGCCAACGCGGACGCGGAGGCCGTCGCTGCGGCACGCGACCAGGTCCGTGTGGTCGTCGCTGCTGCTGTCACCCGTGCCTATCTCCAGATCTGCACAAGCAATCACACGCTCACTGCAACCCGGCAGGTGCTGGCGATACAGCGCGCCACGCTGGAGGCAACCCGTCGCCTGGCGGCAGGCGGGCGTGGAACGGACTTCGATGTCAGCCGTGCCAGTGCTGCGGTCAACCGCAGCGCGGCGGCGGTGCCGCACCTGCTGGCGGAGCGCCAGGCCGCACTGTTCGAACTGGCCGCACTGATGGGCAGGGTGCCGGCAGACTATCCGAGGGACGTCGAAGCGTGCCCGCGCGCCCCGGCGCTGGAGCAGTCGCTGCCGGTCGGTGAGGGTTGGCAGCTGCTCCAGCGGCGCCCTGACATACGTGCCGCCGAGCGGAGCCTTGCCGCGGCCACGGCGATGATCGGCGTAGAGACCGCAGAACTCTATCCGCGGGTCACCCTGGGCGCCTCCCTGGGCACAGCGGGCATGCGAGGGCAGCTGCTTTCCGCCGACAGTTTCGGGGCGAGCGTCGGGCCGCTGCTGTCATGGCACTGGCCCAACCGCCGCGCGGCCAAAGCCCGCATCGCAGCGGCCGGTGCCAATGCAGATACCGCTCTGGCATCCTTTGACGGCGTCGTGCTGCAGGCACTGCGCCAGACCGAGACCGCGCTTTCTGCCTGCACGCAGGAGCTTGAACGCGAGCGCAGCCTGGCACAGGCGCGTGGGGACGCAGCGCGGGCCGCCGGGCAGGCGCAGCAGCTCTACCGTTTCGGCAGGATCGATTTTCTCGACCTGCTTTCGGCACAGGCCGCGCTGGCAGATGCGGAGTCGGCACTGGCCGTCTCGCGCGCGGAGCGGGTCGACCGCGAGCTGGACGTTTTCCTTTCGCTGGGCGGAGGCTGGGCCGCGACGGACTCGGCCCAGGGCGGGGCCCCGTGACCCCGTACCTTGGCAGCAACTGCAGGCCGCGCCGTCTGTTCAGAAAAGTGCCTCCCACACCCGTATTCATTCACACTGATTGCCCTATATTCCCGCCACAGCGCCGCATGCCGCGGCCATGACGGAGGCATCTCCATGAAGACCACACGTTTGCTTGCCATCGCCTTGACCACCGCCACCGCGTTGGCTGCGGCCCCCGCCTTCGCCGATCCGCCGCACCACGCCCGCGGCAACGGCCCGCCGCCGCATGCAGGCGGCCCGCACAACCGCGATGCGCCGCCGCCGGGCTGGCAGAAGAAGGCCTGGCGTCGTGGCGACCGCCTGCCCTGGGCCGAAGTGGACCGCCGCTACTGGGTAGACGATTACGCGCGCTATGACCTGCGCAATCCGGGTCGCGGCCAGCGCTGGGTGCGCCAGTCCGACACCGAGTACCTGTTGGTGGAGATCGCGACCGGCTTGATCATCGACGCGCTGCATCGCTGAATGTGGAGGGCGGCGGGGTCCTGCTGTGGGCCCCTCCGCGCTCCCTCCATGCCGCGGCCGACGTGAATGATGCGAACCACTGGGTTCCAGAGCGCGCTGCTCGCTGCTTGGCTCATCGCAGGCCTCTTTTCGGTAATCCATTCAATACGCGATTCACGCAGCCCCGCTGATTGAACGGAATCGGGTGCGGACCAGTCGCACCCACGATTCATTCAGCCAAGGCATTGGCATCCGGCAAGGGATCGGGCAGAGTTCGGCCACGCGCAAGGACGCATGCCATGACCCGCCTGCTGATCATCGAAGACAACCCCGAGCTGGTTGCCAACCTGTATGCCTTCTTTGAACCGCTGGGCTACGTCCTGGACGACGCCCGCGACGGGGCCAGCGGACTGCGCCGGGCCACGCAACACGACTACGATGCCATCCTGCTGGACCTGATGCTGCCGCGCCTGGACGGCATGACGCTGTGCCAGAAGCTGCGCCAGGAGTTCCAGAACCCGGTGCCGATCCTGATGCTGACCGCGCGTGACCCAGTCGAAGACCGCGTGCAGGGCCTGGCCCTGGGCGCGGATGACTATCTGGTCAAACCCTTCTCGCTGAAGGAGCTGGATGCGCGGATCAAGGCCCTGGTGCGACGCGCGCAGGGCCGCCAGGTCGACAGCGTACTGGCGTGGAAGGACCTGCAGGTAGATACGCGCTCGCCGCAGGCGTGGCGGCAGGGACGCTGCATCGCGCTGACGCCCACCTCGCACAAGCTCCTGGTGTGTCTGGTACGCGCGGCACCCGCCGTGGTCCGCAAGCAGGAGATGGAATACCTGGTCTGGGGCGACGAGCCACCGGACAGCGGCGCGCTGCGTACCCACATCCATGAGCTGCGCCTGCAGGTGGAACGCAGTTTCGACACCACGCTGATCGCCACGGTGCACAGCGTCGGCTGGCGCATGCCGGCGTGACCCCTGCCGCTCTCTACCGCCGCCTGACCCTGCGTACCCGCATCACGATCTCGTTCGTGCTGCTGATGGCCGGCGCCATGGGCTTCATCGTCCTGGCCGAACAGGTGGACTACGACCAGGTCAGGGCCGCGGTCATCGCGCAGACCCAAGACAGTGCCGTGCACAAGCTGCAGGCAGCACTAGCCCGTGGCGAACGCCCCGCCCTGCCCTCGGGCAGCCAGCTGTACGACCACGATAGCGTGCCGATGGTCCTGCGCCAGTACGGCCTGGGCTACCACGGCGAAGCAGCACCCAACGAGTGGCACCTGCGTGTGTTCGACAGTGGCGGCCAACGCTACTACCTGCTGCAGGACGCTGCACCCTATGGCTACCTGGAATACCTGATCAACGCCTTTGCAGCGCTGGTCATTTCGATCTGCGTGCTCGGCGCCTTCCTGATCGGTCGCAAGGTGGCGTCGCACGTCATCGCGCCCATCACGCAGTTGGCCGATGCTGTGCAGAGCGGGCGGAAACCCTTTCCCTGCCAGGACGCACGCGACGAGATCGGCGTTCTGGCCCGCGCCTTTGCCCGGCATAGTGATGAACTGGAGCGTTTCCTGCACCGCGAGCAATGCTTCAGCGGCGATGCCAGCCATGAGCTGCGTACGCCGCTGGCCATCATCGGCGGTGCTGCGGAAACCCTTGCCTGCCAGCTTCCTCCTGACAGCCACCTGGTTCCCAGCGCGGAGCGCATCCTGCGTACCACCCAGGAGATGCAGCGCCAGTTGTCCTGCCTGCTGTTGCTCTCACGTTCCCCCGGCTCAGTCCCGCGCAGCGAGGTGGCTTTGCGTCCGTTGATCGAGTCCTGCGTGGAGCGCTGCCAGGCCTGGCTGGCCGGCAAGCCGGTCGGCATCATCGTTGATCCCGGTCGAGAGGTGACAATGCACGCCAATCCGGACCTGGTACACAGCGTGATCTGGAACCTGACGCGCAACGCCTGCCAATACACCGAACAGGGAAAGGTCCGGATCACCCTGGACACCACTGCACTGATCATCGCAGACACCGGCCCCGGCCTGCCCTCCAGCATCGACCCGCAGCAGTTCCAACGATTCGTGCCCGGGGCACCGCTCAGCGGTGAAGGATTGGGACTGTCCATCGTGCAGCGCATCGTCGAACACCTTGGCTGGACGATGACAGTACAGTCCTCGGAGCACGGCTGCCGGTTCGCCCTGCACTGGCCTGCGGCCCGCATCTGACGTATTCCTGACAGCGGCGTGCACATGCTCGGGGTTGCCCCCGACTTTGAAAACGCCATGCAGCATCCCAAACACAGCGGCAAGTATCCGCACGGCAAGACCGGCCTGAGCCGCATCTTCCACACCCTGATCCATTCGCGCGATGGCTTCATCGCGACCTTCCGCGGCGAGGCCGCCTTTCGCCAGCTCCTGCTCCTGCACGCGCTGTTGATCACTGCAGCTTTCGTGCTGGACATCAGCACGACCGAGCGCGCGCTGTTGCTGGCGGTCTGCCTCATCAGCCTGCTGGTGGAACTGCTCAACTCGGCAATCGAGGCCGTGGTTGATCGCATCTCGCTGCAGCAGCATCCGCTGTCCAAGAACGCCAAGGACATGGGCAGCGCCGCGCAGACCACCGCATTGTTGATGGTCGGCGCGGTGTGGGGCGTGATCCTGCTGGGCTAGCCCGGCCAGGCTGACAACTTCCTGATAAAGCCGTTTCGATACTGCGCGCACTCCTGTTCCGCGGAACCTGCTCGTGCGCCAATGCCTCCGTTTTCCACGGTCCCATCCAATCGTTCTGGTCTGGGCCGCCGCACTGTTCTTCGCCACGATTGGAAACATCGCCCTCTGGAAGACGCTGTGGGGGCTGATTGATCTCAACGGTGTGCGCAGCATCCTGTTCCTGGCCACCCTGCCGCTGCTGCTGTTCTGCCTGTTCAATCTGATGCTGACGCCACTGCTGGCGCTACCCTTCGTGCGCAAGCCGTTGCTGGTGGTGCTCCTCGTCGTCAGCGCCGCCTGCAGCTACTTCATGCTGCACTACAACGTGCTGATCGACCGCAGCATGGTGCAGAACGTGTTCGAGACCAACCAGGCCGAACTGAACGCCTATCTGTCGCTGCCGCTGCTGCTCACGCTGCTGGCGCTGGGCGTGCTGCCCGCTGCCGGGCTGGCCCTGGTGCGCACCACCAGCGGGGCCGGTTCGATACGTTCCCTGCTGGTGTGGCCGGCCAACGTCCTGGCGTCGCTGGTGATGCTGCTGGTGATCGGCTTTGCGTTCTACAAGGACTACTCCTCACTGCTGCGCAATAACCGCTACATCCGCGACCAGGCGCTGCCGTTGAACGTGATGCGCCATACCCACGGTTACCTGAAAAGCCTCTACAGCACCCGCCAGCAACCGTTGCGCCCGATCGGCACGGACGCGCGGCGCATTCCGGGCCCGCGCCCGAAGCTGGTGGTCATGGTCGTCGGCGAGACCGCGCGGTCACAGAACTTCCAGCTCAACGGCTACCCACGCGCGACCAATCCCCGGCTCTCGCGCAAGGAAGGCGTCATCAGCTTCAGTGATGTTTCCTCATGCGGCACCGCAACGGCGATCTCGGTGCCCTGCATGTTCTCGCAGATGACCCGCCAGCAATACGACGACGTCCGCGCGGCGACCGAGGAGAACGTGCTCGACATCCTGCAGCGTAGCGGCGTCGGCGTGCTCTGGCGCAACAACAACAATGGCGGCTGCAAGGGCGTGTGCGAGCGCGTGCCGACCGAGGACATGCCTGCGCTGAAGGTGGCCGGCCAGTGCGTCAACGCCGACGGCACCTGCTACGACGACGTGCTGCTGCATCAGCTCGGCGCACGCATCGACGCCATCCACGGCGATGCCCTGGTCGTGCTGCATCAACTCGGCAGCCATGGGCCGACCTACTTTGAACGGTATCCCGCAGCGTCGCGGGCCTTCAGCCCGACCTGCGACAGCAACCAGATCCAGCACTGCAGCAACGAGGCACTGGTCAACACCTATGACAACACCCTGGTGCATACCGACCGGGTGCTGGCGGAGACCATCGACCTGCTGCAGGGTTATTCGGACCAGCGCGATGTCGCGCTGATCTATGTGTCCGACCATGGCGAGTCGCTCGGCGAACGCGGCATGTACCTTCACGGTACGCCTTACTTCATCGCACCGCGCGAGCAGACCCAGGTGCCGCTGGTGATGTGGTTCTCAGCGGGCTTCGGCCGCAACGCGGGCCTGGACACGGCCTGCCTGCGTGGGAATGCCCTGCACCGGGCGCACAGCCACGACAACGTCTTCCACTCGCTGCTGGGCCTGTTTGGCGTCAGCAGCGTCGTGTACGAACGCGATCTGGATGTGTTTGCCGGATGCCGCGCGTCGGGTTCGCCGGCTGTGGCCGCCACGCCGGTGAAGAAGCAGCGCCGGCTGATGCCGATCGCTGCCCGCAACGTGGCGCGCTACTGCGCCGCCAGGGCGAAATCCAGGCCGGCGCACACCGCCGCCACCTGGGCGTCGTTGCATTCCTGCGGGTTGGTGCGCGGGCTGTCCGGGTAGACCTCGGTGGTGGTGGCAAAACGCGCGTCGGTGAAGCCGGCGCAGGCGCCGATCGAACGCGACTCGCCCCAGACCACGCCCGGCGACTGCAGCGGCAGGCCGACCAGGTTGCCTTCGGCATCGGCCGGGGCGATGTGGGTGACGGGCGCCACTGCGGCGATCAGGGCCTTCTGGAACTCGGCCTGCGGGTCTTCGCTGTTGCCGATCACATAGAAGCCATCGGGAATCGTGTCGCGCTCGAACGGCTTGCCATCGCGGGCGCAACGCGCCGGGTCGAACTCGTGCAGGTCGCTGTCGGTGGTTTCGTGCAGGTCCAGGTGCACCAGCAGGTTCGGCTTGCGCTCAGCCACCCAGCGCATAAGCGCAGCGGCCTCTTCGATCTGGCCGCCGTCACGGAAGCTGCGGTTGGGGTCGATGGCATCCGGGTTCCAGCGCTGGATGCGCTCGTAGCCCCACGGACTGACGCACGGCGCCACGATCAGGTTCAGCCGGCCCAGGTAACGCTCGGCCTGCTGTTCCAGGAACTGCAGGGCGCCATGCACGCCGCTGGTCTCGTAGCCATGCACGCCGCCGGTGATCAGCGCGGTCGGCAGCGCCGGGTTCCAGTCGTGGTTGACCACCGCGAACAGCGGGTAATGGTCCGGCGCATAGTCCAGCTGGCCGTACTGGATCACATCGAAGCTATCGTCCAGGCGCTCGAGCGCGGCCACCACGTCATCGTGGTAGCTGCGCTGGCGCTGCTGGCGGGCCCGCCACTGTGCGCGTTCCGCGTCGCCCCAGGGCTGTCCGGGGGTGCCGATCGGGTAGAACTGCGCAACAGTCATGGGGTACTCCAGGGGTCGAACGGATGGATGCAGCCGGACATTCTAAGCCTTGTCGCGCCTGCGGGTACCGCCACCCAGGCCCCGCCTTCATCCAGCCGGGGTCATCTGGTTGTAAAATCAACGGTTTTTGGCCCCTCACCCCTTGATGGCGAACGCAGCGCAGCCGGTCCTGGGTGGACCGGAGTTCCTCCGCCTGCTCGCCCGTCTCAGCGACGGCGCGATGCCGGCCAGCAGTCCCGCCCTGACCGATCGCCTCGGCCAGTGGGTGGACTGGAGCCGTGCCGTGGCCCTGTCCGGCGCGTTGGGCGGACGCCTGCCCGACCCCGGCGAGGCTGCCGAGGGGGTCGAGGATGTACTGGCCGACTGCGCCCAGGCCCATGCCAGCCTGCTGGCCTCCATCCGCGAGGACGCCGAGGCCGAGCGCCTGCTGGACCTGGCCGAGGCCGCTGCCGCACCCAACTTCGCTTCGCTGCGCCAGCGCTACCGGGTGCTGCAGCAGGCCATCCAGACCGCCACCGGGCGCCTGCGCGGCCGACTGCGCGACCAGCTGGTGCAGGCGTCGCCCGACCTGGCTCGGCTGGCCGAAGTAGATGCGGTGATGGAACAGACCCTCACCCCGCGCGAGCACAGCCTGCTGGCAATCGCGCCGACGGTGCTCGGCGCCCGCTTTGAACGCGTGCACGGCCAGCCCGGCTGGCGCGCGGCCTTCCGCCACGACATGCGCACGCTGCTGCTGGCTGAGCTGCAGCTGCGCTTCCACCCGATCCAAGGGCTGCAAGACGCCCTGCGCTCCCACTGACCGGAACACCATGTCCAGAACTGCTTTCCATGTCATTGTTTTCCTTGTCGGCCTGTTGGCCGTGTGCTGGATCGGCATTGGCTATGTGTCGGTGCATCCGCTGGGTGCAGCGGTGGCGGCGATCATCGCGGCCTGCTACATCGCCGGCGGCGTCGAGCTGTACCGCTACCGCCAGGCCAGCAACGGCCTGCGCGCCGCACTGAACGACCTGTCCAGCGCGAAGGAAAGCCTTGCCCCCTGGCTGGAGCGCGTGCCGGTGGGCCTGCGCAACGCCGTGCGCCTGCGCGTGGAAGGCGAGCGCACTGCCCTGCCCGCGCCGGTGCTGACCCCGTACCTGGTCGGCCTGCTGGTGTTGCTGGGCATGCTCGGCACCCTGCTGGGCATGATGGATACCCTGCGCGGCACCGGCCTGGCCCTGCAGAGCGCCACCGACATGGCTGCCATCCGCGGCTCGCTGGCCTCGCCGGTGCAGGGCCTTGCGGTGGCCTTCGGTACCTCGATCGCCGGTGTGGCCAGCTCGGCCATGCTCGGCCTGCTGGCGGCGCTGCTGCGCCGCGATCGCCTGCAGGCCGTGCAGCAGCTGGACCGCGCCATTGCCGGCGACCTGCACCCGCATTCGCAGGCCTGGCAGCGCGCCGAATCGCTGCGCCTGCTGCAGGCACAGTCCGCCGCGCTGCCGGCGCTGGTCGACCGCCTGCAGGCGATGACGCAGACCTTTGAAAGGCACAGCACGGCTGCAAACGAGCGCCTGCTGTCCGGCCAGGCCGAGTTCCTGACCCAGAGCCAGGCCCTGCAGGAACGGCTGGCCCTGTCGCTGCAGCAGTCGCTGCGCGAAGGGGCCGAAGCCAGCGCCGCAGCCATCGGTGGCGCGCTGCGGCCGATGGCGGAAACCACGCTGGCGGGCCTGGCCCAGCACGGCGAGGCGCTGCATGCCCGTGTCGAGCGGGCCGTGCAACAGCAGTTGGCGGGGCTGAGCGACGGTTTCGAACGCAGCCGGGTCGCCACCGAAGCCAGCTGGGCCAAGGTGGTGAGTGAACAGACCCAGGCGCAGCAGGCGCTGGTGAGCGAACTGCGCCAGCACCTGCAGGCCTTCAGCGATGGTCAGGGCACGCACGCCGAAGCACTGGTCACGCGTATCGGCGAGCGCCTGCAGGCCGATGCACAGAGCAATGCAGACGCCTTGCGTGCCGCCGCCGAGCAGCAGCAGGCCCTCAACAGCGCGCTGGTCGAGCGCCAGCAGCAGGCGTTGATCGCCGCCAGCGAACATCTGGATGCGCGTGCGCAGGCGCTGCTGCAGGCACTGGAGCAGCAGCACAGCGCCAGCCAGTCACTGCTGCAGGATCATGAAGCGCAGCGCTCGCAGCAGTGGCAGGCCGCGCAGACCGCCGCCGCGACCGCGCATGCCGAGCTGCAGGCCAGCCTGGACAGCCGCGAGCAGCAGCGCCAGGCGCGCTGGGACGCGGTCAGCGCCGAGTTGCAGCAGGCCCACGCCGCGCTGCAGGCGCAGCTGCAGGCCGGCGACGAACAGCGCCTGCAGCGCTGGAGCGATGCCTTGCAGCACCTTTCCAGCGACCTGGCCGAGCGCCTGCAGGCCAACGGCGAACGCCTGGCCGCGCAGCAGCAGCAGGTCTGCGACACGCTGGCGGCCACCGCACAGCAGATCGGCGAGAACGGTCGCGCGCAGGCCAGCGCCACGCTGGCTGAAGTTTCCGCCCTGCTGCAGACCGCGGCGGCGGCACCGAAAGCTGCTGCCGACGTCATCAACGAGCTGCGCAGCACGCTGTCCGAGAGTCTGGTGCGCGACAACGCGATGCTGGAAGAGCGCGGCCGCCTGCTGGCCACCGTGCAGACCCTGCTCGATGCGATCAACCATGCCTCGCACGAACAGCGCACCGCCGTGGACGCGCTGGTCGGTGGCTCGGCCGAGCTGCTGGAGCGCGTTGGCAATCGCTTTACCGACCATATCGCCGCAGAGACCGGCAAGCTGGATGGCATTGCCGCAGCGCTCAACGGCAGCGCAGGTGAAGTCAGCCAGCTGGCCGCCTCCTTCGGCGAGGCCGTCGCGCAGTTCGGCAACGCCTCCACCGAGTTGTCCGGCCGCCTGGAACAGATCGGTGGCGCGCTGGATGCCTCGCTGGCCCGCAGCGATGAGCAGCTGGCTTACTACGTGGCGCAGGCGCGCGAGGTGGTCGACCTCAGCCTGCTGTCGCAGAAGCAGGTGATGGAAGAACTGCAGCAGCTGGCCGCACGCCGCGGCAAGGCCGGCAGCGCATGAGCGACGAGCTGGAGGTTGACGGCGGCTCGCACGCCCCGATCTGGGCCGCCTTCGGCGACCTGATGTCGGTGCTGCTGGGTGCGTTCGTGCTGATACTGGTAGGTGTTGTCGCGGTGCAGCTGGAGCTGTCGCAGCGGTTGGACCAGGAAGTGAAGCAGCGCCAGGCCGAAGCCAAGCGCCTGCAGACGCTCGAACAGGCACTGGCTGGCCCGCTGGCTGCCGGTCGCGTGACGCTGGTCGACGGCCGCATCGGCATCAGCGGCAGCGTGCTGTTCGCGCTCAACTCCGACCAGCTGCAGCCGGAAGGCCAGGAGCTGCTGCGCAGCCTGGCCGCGCCGCTGGCCGCCTACCTGGGCAGCCGCGAGGAGATCCTGATGGTCAGCGGCTTCACCGACGATGCGCCGGTGCGCGAAGGCAACCGCCGCTTCGCCGACAACTGGGAGCTGTCCGCGCAGCGTTCGCTGACCGTGACCCGCACCCTGATTGCCGACGGCGTACCCGCTGATGCCGTGTTCGCCGCCGCGTTCGGCAGCGAGCAGCCGGTCAGTTCCAACGCCAATGAGGAAGGCCGCGCACGCAACCGCCGCGTGGAGATCGCGCCGATTCCCAAGCCCAAGGCGGCGGATGGCAAGTAAGCCGCCCGCCCTGGAAGGCCTGCGCGCATTGGTGCGTGACCTCGATGCGGGGTCGCGCTCGCTGCCGCATTACCCGCAGGTGCCGATGCTGCAGCAGGTGCAGCGCGAGTGGTCGGAGCTGCGCAGCGAACTGCAGGTGCGCCGCTCGCTGCGCGCCGAGGCCCCGGCCGATGGCGGCCCGCTGAACTCGGCGGTGCTGGTGCAACGCATGCTCGACACGATGCAGGCCACCAGCCCCGGCTACCTGCGGCATTTCATCGACTATGTGGACACCTTGTCCTGGCTGCAGGCGCTGCAGGACAGCGCCGCCAGCGGCGGTGAGACCGCAAAGCCGAAACGGACACGCAAGCCGCGCAGCGCGGGTTGAACACATTACGCCGACCTCGTTCGGCGCCCCTTGGACACGACAATCCTGATCCACGCTGCTGGTTACGCCAACATTGCTTGGCGCTTATCGACTCCCAGCAGCGCTGCTGTCCAATCGCTACCGCGAGCCAACCACGTCAATGGTTGACCAACTTGAACAGCTTGGGGCGACTACCATTGACGTCGAATGAAGAATTCCACAGTGTCTGACTGCCCTCATTGCACACGAATTCAATCTCAACAAATGCAGCCTTCAGTAGAAGCCAGACTTCTCAAGCTCCGCGCGAATCTCAACGAAGCCGAGATGTACCTTGGCCCTCCACTTGGACGTTCTCACGTCGACGCGCTCCAGAGCTTGGTGCTTTCTACGCTAGGTATCACCCTGCCGGAGTCCTATCTGGGCTTTCTTTCACGCCACGATGGCTTGGCGGCAGCAGGAGTCTTCCTCTACTCGAGCACTTCACGCTCATACCGCGATGGCGGGTCAGCGCTTGCTTTGGTGGAAATGAACCTTCTCGCTTGCGACCAGGGATCCATGGGCGGCTATGTAGAACTCGGAGAGAGCGATATGGATTGCTACGTCTTTGAATTCGCAACAGGGCGGTACCAGGTCCGTGACAAAGTAGCGTTCGATAATGTCTACGAAGAATTCACTTCATTAGATGGCCTACTCGGTCACATCATCGGTCTGATCGAACAGCATTGCTGAACAAACAGATTCAAGAATGCCCATGCCACGCCGGGTTGGCATTCACAGCTACACCGGCTGCCTTCTGAATCAGCCGAGTCATGGGTTCGGCTCTGAGGACCTCAGCCGCGCAGGGTGGCGCCACCGTCCACGTACAGGTCGCTCATCGCTACGTGCCCGGCCTGCTCGGAGAGCAGGAACATCACCGAGTGCGCGATGTCTTCCGGCGTGGCGAGTTTGCGCAGTGGAATGCCGGCCTTGTAGGTCTCAAGGCTGCCGACGATCACCCGTTCGGCGCCGTGCTCGTCCTGCCACATGCCGGTCTGCATCGGGGTCAGCGTGGACCCCGGGGCGACGATGTTGCAGCGGATGCCCAACGGCGCCAGCTCCAGCCCGAGGCAGCGGGTGAACATCGTGGCGGCGGCCTTGGACGCGGCATACGCCGCCATGCCGTGCCGCGGCACGCCAGCCGCATTCGAGCTGACGGTAACGATTGCGCCCTGCCGGCGCGGCGACATCACCCGCGCCAGCGCACGGCCGACATGGAACACGCCATCGGCATTGACCGCGAATACACGGCGCCAGTCGTCGTCGCCGGTCTCGGTGACACCGCCCACATGCAGTACGCCGGCCACGCTGGCGGCCAACAGGATCGGCCCGATGCTGGACTCGACCTGGTCCACCAGGGCGTCCACCGCGGCGCTGTCGGTTACGTCGAGTGCAAACGACGTCACCCGGGTATCTGACACGCGCGGTGCCTCGCGATCGGTCGCCACCACGGTGCAACCGGCCGCGGCCAGCAACCGTACCAGTGCCTCGCCGATGCCGCCGGCGGCGCCGGTCACCAGTGCCACGCGACCTTCAAAGCCGGTCAACTGCATGCTGCGATCTCCTGTTGCTCGTCCCATTGGCGCAACCGCGCCGACAACCACGGCGCCAGCTGCGCCACCGCATCGCGGCCAGTCAGTTCTGCATGCAGGAACGGCAGTTCCAACGACTGCACCCTGCGCGCGTGTGTCCGCCACAACGCCGACTGCAACTGTGGCCGCGCCTGGTGATCCCGGCCCGCACGCACATGCACCAGCGTGCCATCGAACGGCCGGTGGATATGTTCACGGATCAGTCGATTGGTGCCGGTCACGGCGCGCACCACGCCATCGAGCACCACATCCGGCAGACTCCCCAGTGCACTGCCACCACGACGCAGGAACGCGAGAATGCGTTCCCGGCTGTCCAGTTCCGGATGCGCATCCGGGTCATGACCGGCAATCGCCAGCAGTGCCCGCAATGCAGCGATGGGATCGGGTTCCGGCTCGGCCCGCCAGCACTCGCTGGGATAGGCGTCCAGCAGCACCAGCTCGCCGACGTCGCGGCCGATCTCATGCAGCCGCACCGCCATCGCCTGGGCCAGGATGCCGCCCACCGACCAGCCCAGCAAATGCACCGGCCCCTTCGGCTGTAGTGCGACCACGCGCTGTACGTAATCGTTGGCCATCGCCTCGATACTGCTCGGCAGTGGCAGCCGCGCGTCCAGTGCCGGCGACTGCAGGCCATACACCGGGCGGGCGGGTTGCAGTGCCCGGGCCAGGGTGCGGTAGTTCCAGGCGATGCCACCGGCCGGGTGCAGCACGAACAGCGGCGTGGACCCGCCCGCTTCGGTCGCGGCCAGCGCGATTACCGGCCCCAGTGCGTGATCGGCCAGCGCGGGCGGCTCGGCAAGGCGAACCGCCAGCGCAGCCACGGTGGGCTGCGCGAACAAGGCACCCAAACCCAGATCGCAGCGCCAGCGCTGCTCGATGGCCAGCAGCAGGTGCACCGCCGACAGCGAGTCACCGCCGAGACTGAAGAAATCCGCATCCACCGCCACCGGCGCTTGACGCCCGAGTGCCTGGGCGAACAGCAACGCCAGCTCCTGTTCCAACGGCGTGCGCGGCGCCAAGCCGGCAACTTCACGTTGGGGTGGCTTCGGCAATGCGTTGCGGTCGAGCTTGCCGTTGGCGGTCACCGGCCAGTGGTCCACGCCGACAAACGCCGAGGGCACCATGTAATCCGGTACGCGCGTGGCCAGGTGGATGCGCAGCATGACGGGGTCGGCAAGCGCGGTTGGCACATAGGCCACCAGCCGGGCATCGCCGGGCGCGTCCTGGCGCAGCAGTACTTCCACGCGCTCCATGCCCGGCAGTTCGCGCAAAGCCGCCTCGATCTCACCCAGTTCGATGCGCACGCCGCGCAGTTTCACCTGATGGTCGCTGCGGCCCAGGTACTCGACCGCACCATCGCGGCGCCAACGAGCTACGTCGCCGGTGCGATAGATGCGTTCGCCAGGCAGGAACGGATCGGCGAGGAAGCGCTCGGCGGTCAGGTCGTCGCGACCGAGATAGCCACGTGCCAGTTGCATGCCGCCCAGGTACAGGTCACCGGCCACGCCTATCGGCACCGGCTGCATCCGGGCGTCCAGCACGTACAGGCGGGTGTTCCAGACCGGGAACCCGATCGGCACCGGCCGCGAGCGATCCTGCGCCGACGCCGGCCAATAGCTGACGTCCACGGCCGCTTCGGTCGGGCCATACAGGTTGTGCAGCTCGGCGTTCACGCGCGCGTGGAAGCGGTCGCGCAACGCGGCGTCCAGCGCCTCGCCACTGGTGAATACCCGTCGCAGCTGCAGGCCTTCGGAGGCCGGTGCAGCGAGGAAGGCATCGAGCATCGACGGCACGAAATGCACCGTGGTGATGCCATGGCCACGGATCAGGCGCGCCAGTTCAGTGGGGTCGCGATGCGCATCGGGCCCGGCAACCACCAGCGTGGCCCCGCACAGCAACGGCAGGAAGAACTCCCAGACCGAGACATCAAAGGTGGCCGGGGTCTTCTGCAGCACGCGGTCATCGGCGCGGATGCCGTACTGCTCGCGCATCCATAGCAGGCGGTTGACGATGGCGCGGTGTTCGATGACCACGCCCTTCGGTTCCCCGGTCGAGCCGGAGGTATAGATCACATACGCTGCGTCGCTGGGCGCAGGATCGGCCCACGGCGCGGCGAAGCTCAGCGCGGTCCACTGCTCCGGCGCGAGCACCGGCACGCCGGCCGTGCGCGCCGAAACCTCCGCCGCAGCCAGAACGCACACCGGTTGCGCCGAGGCGAAGATGCGCGCCAGCCGCTCGTCGGGATGGGCAAGATCCAGCGGCAGGTAGGCGGCGCCTGCGCGCAGCACCGCGACCAGCGCGACCACCAGCGCCAGCGAACGCGGCAATGCCACCGCCACCACGCTGCCCGGGCCGACACCCATCGCCCGCAACTGTGCCGCCAGCGCGAAACTGCGCGCTTCCAGCGTTGCGTAGTGCAGCGTCGTGTCGCCGAACACCAGCGCTGGCGCGTGCGGGTCCCGATCCATGCCCTGCTGCAGCAACGCGACCAGGGTCGTCTCCGGGAGCGCGTGCGCGGTGGCGTTGAAACCGTGCAGCACCTGCTGCGCCTCCATGGGCGTCGCCAGGGGTATGGCGGCGATATCGTCAGCCTGCAGCGCCGCCGACACGAAATGCAGCAGCCGCGCCGCGTGCGCCTCGACATCCTCGCGACTGTACAGCGCGGGATTGGCCTCGATCTCCAGATCCAGCAGATGCTGGCCATCGCCACGGAAGCCCAGCGCCAGGTCATCCACCGGCCCGGTGCACAGCACCTCCAGCGCCGCCTGCACGCCAGTCAGCGCCAGCGGCCTGTAGAACGGCTGCACATTCACCAGCGGACCGTGCAGGCGCTGCTGCGCGCCGACCAGGCCCAGGTCCCGGCGCAGCTGCTCGCCCCGGTAACGGCCGTGCCTGCGGCCCTGGCTGAGCTGGCGACCCAGGCCCCGGGCAAAGGCCTCGACGCTGCCCTCGCCGGCCGCCACGCGCAGCGGCAACACATTCATCACCATCGCCGGCACCCGCGCCGACGCGTTGCCCAGCCGCCCCATGTAGGGCACGCCCAGCACCACTTCATCGGCAGCGCTCATCCGCCGCAGGTACTCGGCCGACAACGCGGCCAGCACATCCGGCCAGGGCTGCAGCCAACGTACCGAGGCCTGCAGCAACTGCTCACGGAAGGCCGTATCGAGCGACTGCACCCGGCGCAGCGCGTCGTCACTGGCCGCGAGCGTGCCGGCCAGGCCTGCGCCTGCCGGTGCGCCCTGCATCTGCTCACGCCACCACTGCCCGGCCAGCGCGCGGCGCGGATCGGCACGGTAGGCGGCATCATCGGCCAGCACACCGGCCAGTCCTGGCAGTGGCTCACCCCTGCGGCCGGCGTACAACGCGCACACGCGATCGGTGAACAGCGCCATGCCGTAGCCATCGGCGGCCAGATGATGCACCCGCAGGTACCACACCCAGCGTTGCCCGCCCAGTTCAAGCAGCACCTGCTGGCTGATCCGGTCGCGGGTGGGATCAACCGGGCTCAACCGGTCGGTGTGCATCAGGCTGCGCGCCGCAGCGGCGGGATCCGGCTCGGCGGAAACATCGCGTACCGAAAGCAGCGGCACGTGTACCGGGTCATGCCACTGTAGTGGCTGGCCATCGGCCCCTTCGGCAAAGCGCAATGCGAAGGCCTCCGCCTCGCGCGCAGCCTGGTCTGCCGCTGCGACGAATGCGGCCACCTCCAGCGGGCCGTCGATCCATACCGCGTGCGCGGTATTGAATGACGGATTGTCCGGTGCCAGCCGCTGTGCAAACCACAGCCCGGCCTGGGCCTCGGTCAACGCCACCGGCGTGGCCAGCGCTGCGGTGTTCATGCGTTCTGCGCGGCCTGCAGTTGCTGCACCACACCCCACCACTGGCGCAGCGTGGTGTGCTCGGCCAGCTGCGAGAACTCCAGCGGAAGGCCAGTGTTGCCCCAGGCCAGGACCAGGCCGAGCATGCGCATTGAATCCAGGTCCAGGTCGATCAGGTTGTCGTCGTCACCGATCTCGGCCGGCGTGCACTCCAGCACGCGCGCCACGTCGGCACGCATCCGCTCAAGATCCAGCACTTCACCGGTCGCGGCCATCACAGCACCTCCAGCAGGTGGTCGGTGGTCATCGGCACGCCACAGGTACGCGCGATCCAATGCAGCGCCTGATCGTGATCGGCGCGCGAGAAGTCCGCCACCGCATCAGCGGCGATGAAGGCCTCGATATCACGCTGGAAGGCATCCACCACGGTCGCGGTGCAGCCGATATGGGCGTACACGCCGGTCACCAGCAACTGGTCGCGTCCACGCACCCGCATCAGCGTCTCCAGGTTGCTGCGCTGGAATGCGCTGTAGCGGTGCTTCACCAGCACGTGCTCGCCCGGTTGCGGTGCCAGCGCCTCGATGATCGGTTCATGGTCGGCGCTGCGACGCATGCCCGGCCCCCACAGGTCGGCCTGAAGGCCACGGTCTCGACGGTCCTGGTCACCATGCTGCGCGGTGTAGAACACCGGAATGCCGTGCGCGCGGCAATGCGCCAACAGGCGTGCGATGTTGTCCACGGCCGGTCGCAGCGGTGCATTGCCGGCGTCGAATGCGGCCAGGAAATAACGCTGCATGTCGTGCACCAGCAGCGCGACACGATCGCGCCGGGGACGCCACGGCCCGCGCGCCTGCGGTAGCTCAGCGGCGGTCGGCAAGGGGTAGTCGGTGATACGGGGCAGCGCCATCAGCGCGTTCCTCCTGTCTGTTGCAGATGACGCGCACGCAGCTGCGCGCGCAGTTCGCGGCGGCTGACCTTGCCGACCGCGGTGGTATCGAAGCTGTCGACGAACACGACCTGGTCGGGCACCTTGAACGCAGCCAGGCCGCGCCCGCGCATCCAGGCCTTCAGTGCGGGCGCCTTGAACGGTTCGCCTTGCGGGATCACAAAGGCACAGCTGCGCTCGCCCAGGTACTCGTCGGGAATCGAGACCACGGCCGCATCGAACACGCCCGGATATGCCAGCAAGTGGTCCTCGATCTCTTCGGCAGAGATCTTCTCGCCCGCCCGGTTGATGTGGTCACCCGCACGCCCCTGTACCACCAGGTAGCCCCCGGGCAGCTGCTGCACGCGGTCACCGGTACGGTAGAAACCGTCGTCGGTGAACGAGCGCGCATTGGCCACTGCATCGTTATGGTAGCCACGGATGGTGTACGGGCCACGGGTGAGCAGATGCCCCACCTCGCCTTCGGCCACCGGCTGGTCATGGTCATCGACCACGCGCACTTCGTCGTCCGGACTGATCGGCCGGCCCTGGCAGGCCACGATCAGGTCCTCCGGATCATCCAGCCGTGTGTAGTTGACCAGGCCTTCGGCCATGCCGAACACCTGCTGCAGCGTGCAGCCAAGGCCGTCGATCACCCGCCGTGCGGCTTCCGGCACCAGTTTGGCACCGCCCACCTGCAGTACCTGCAGGCTCGACAGGTCATGCTTGCTGGTGGCGGCGGCCTGCGCCCACAGCAGCGCCAGCGGCGGCACCAGGCCGCAGCAGGTCACCCTTTCGCGGGCGATCAGCGGGAAGGCCGCATCCGGCCCGGGGCCGGGACTGAACACCACGCGGGCGCCGGCGTACAACGCGCCGAAGAAGCCGGGCGAGCTCATCGGGAAATTGTGCGCGGCCGGCAGCGCTACCAGATAGACGCTGTCGCGGTCGATGCCGCAGATTTGATTGCTGGCACGGAACGAATAGATGTAGTCGTCGTGCGTGCGTGGAATCAGCTTGGACAGCCCGGTGCTCCCACCGGAAATCTGCAGGAACGCCACCGACTGCGGGTCCGGATCGGCCGGCAGCCGGCTGCGATCGCCCTGCAGCGCCTCCAGCGCGATGAACTCCGCCGCCTCGCCGTCGATCACCACATGGCGCACCGCCGGCATTTCGACCTGCAGCGCTCGCGCCAGCCCGCGATGATCGAAGCCATCGTGCAGTGCGGTGGTGATGTAGGCACTGGCTTCGGCCTTGCTGGCGAAGTGCACCAGCTCGGTCATGCGGTGCGCCGGCAACACGTACACCGGCACCAGCCCGGCGCGGAACAGGCCGCAGACCGTGGTGATGAAGCCTGCCGTGTTGCCCAGCTGCACCAGCACCCGCTCCCCTGGCTGCAGGCCGAGCGCCAGCAGGCCGGCACCGATTCGCCCGGCCTCGTGCCACAGCTGCGCGTAGCTCAGGCGTACGTCGCCGGCGACCACCGCGATGTCATCGGCGAAACGCTCTGCCCGCTCGCGCAGGAACGCCGGGAAGGTCTCGCCACGCCAATGACCGGCCTCGCGATAGCGCGCCATCAGGTCATCCGGCCACACCTGCTGCAGTGGCAGGCGGGAAGAGTCAGTGGAGGTACTCATGCGGCAGGCTCGATGGCGGGCGCGGATTCATGGACACCCAGCGCGTTCAACAGGGCAGCGAACTTCGCTGCGGTCTCGGCCACCTCGGCCTCGGGCTGCGAGTCGGCAACGATGCCGGCGCCGGCGAACAGGCGCAGCTGCATTCCCTGCAGGCGTGCGCAGCGGATTGCCACATACCAGTCGCCGTCACCCTGCGCATCCAACCAGCCCACGGCACCGGCATAGAAGCCGCGCGGCACCGTTTCCAGCTCGCGGATGCACTGCAGCGCCGCCAACCGCGGCGTACCGCAGACCGCCGGCGTAGGGTGCAGCTGCGCCAGCAGCTCGGCGGCCGACGTGTGCGGATCCTTCAGCGTGGCATGGATGCGTGTACCCAGATGCCACATGCTGGCGGTGGCATGCAGCACCGGCCGCGGCTGCGCATCGATGTGGCTGCAATACGGCGCCAGACCCTCGACGATCGCCTCGACCACATGACGGTGCTCGTCATGGTCCTTGGTCGAGGCCAGCAGGTCCTGCGCCGCACGCTCGTCTTCGGCGGCATCGGCGCTGCGCCGCGCAGAGCCCGCCAACGGATGAGACAACAGTTCGGCGCCGCGCTTGCGCAGCAGCAGTTCCGGGGTCGCCCCCACCAGCCAGGCCGGGGCCTGGCCCAGCTCCACCGGCAACGGCACTGCGTAGGTCGCCACCGAAGGATCCGCGCCCAGGCGTGCCAGCAGCACGTCCGGAGACAGCGCCCGGTGGGTGCGTGCCAGCAGGCTGCGCGCCAGCACCACCTTCTGAAGGTCCAGTTCGGGCGCGCGCAGTGCCTGCACCGCGGCAGCCACCGACGCCGCGTACGCCTGCGCCGCAGGCTCGGCCTGCAGGGCACCATCCAGCGCTGGCGCGGCCTGCGGCTGCAGTGCCAGCGCCGGCAGCAGGCGCTCGGGCTGGTACAGCGCATCGTCGGCACGCGGCTCGAACGGCACCGCGCCAACCAGCAGGCCCGGGCCGCCGCGCTGCTGGGCAAAGAACACCGAAACACGTTCTGCCAACGTCGCCAGCGCACCGGCCGGCAGCGTGGCGCGGCAACCGCGTGCGTGCACGTGCTGGCCAGAGTGCTGCAGCAGGAACAGCGACGCGTCGTCGCTGCTCTCCTGCGGCGCTGGCGCAGCCTCCGGCCACGCGCCCTGCATCAGGGAATCGTTCATGGGGTCTCCTTCATCCGATGCACTGCAGCCAGCGCGAACAGCAACAGCAGCAACGCGCCGACCAGCAGGTATGGCAGGCTGGGCCCGCCGCGATACAACAGCGTGCCGAGCATCGGCCCGGCGACCATGCCCAGGCCCTGCGCTGCCGCGACGGTGCCGGCGGCGGCGCCCTGCTCGTGTGCTTCCACCGCGTCGGCGGCCAGCGCCTGGAACGAGGGGAATACGAAGCCCATGCCGAACGCTGCCAGCGCATATGCCGCCGGCAACTGCCAGCCCTGCTGCACGCCCGCCACCGAGGCGAAGCCGATGCCGGAGATCACGGCGCCGAGGACGATCCAGCGCCGCGGATGCACCTCCAGCTTCATCACCAGCGCCTGCGCCAGGATCAGGCCAACGCCGACCGCCGTCAGCGCGATGCCGGCCATGCGCGCGCCGGCCGCCGCATCCAGGCCCAGGCGATCAATCGCGAAGAAGCCGACCGTGACCTGCGCGATGGTGACCGAGACCATGGCGATGAACGCCGCCAGCTGCGGCAGGCGCAGGCGCGGGTCGAGGCGGCTCATTGGCGCGCGGTGCCGGGCGGAAACGCCCATCACAGGCGGTGTGGCCGGCAGTCGCCAGGCCAGCAGCGCCAACGCCAGCAGTGGCAACAGTGCGGCTACATACAGCGCCAGCGACAGGTTCGTATAGGCCAGCCAACCCGCGGCAGCCGGGCCCAGCACCATGCCCAATGCGTTGGCGCTGCCGAGGCGGGCGAGGAACTTCGCACGTTGCCCGGTCGGCGCCTTGTCGGCGATCAGCGCGGCCGCGGTAGGAGGCACCGCTGCGTAGAACAGGCCGATCAGGCCGCGCGCAGCAACCAGCACCAGCACTGACACCAGCACCGGCGGCACCGCCTGCAGGGCCACGTCGATGAACACCGCCAGCGCGATGTAGACCACGGTGTAGGCACTCATCGCCAGCATCAGCACACGCTTGCGGCCGATGCGGTCGCTGAGCTGGCCCCAGGGGCGCGCGGCCAGCATCCACAACACGCCTGCGGCGGTGACCGACAGCCCGGCATGCCACTCGGACAAACCGAGCATGCGGACCACCGGGCCGATCACGGCGACGAAGGACATCATCGCCATGGTGCCGATCAGGGCAGCCAACACCAGCGCCGGCAAGCCGGGAACGACGGGACGTGCGTGCATGAAACACCAGCCGTAACAGGGAAGAATTGGCCGGACGCGCCTGCGCGTCCCACCCGGCACCGCCCTGCTCAGGGCCAGATGCCGTCCTTAAATGATAACGGCTCGTATTTGCATTTGATACCCATTCTCTTGAATGGGCACGCAACAGTGGGTTCAGCGCATTGCACGCAGGCCGAGCAGGCCACGGCGCTTGAACCACCACTCCAGCGGCAGCGTCACCAGCGGCGGGATCGCTGCCAGCAGCGCCAGGACACTGGCCCACCACGGCCAGCGCAGGCGCACCGCCGCAAACAGCGTCACCGCCACATAGACGAGGAAAGCCACGCCGTGCAGCGGCCCGAACACCTTCACCAGCGCCACGTTGGCCATCGGGCCGTACTTCATCCACATTCCGAGGAGCAGGCCGGCCCAGGTCACGGCCTCGATGAAAGCGACCGCGGCGAACAGGCGTCCGCTCGGGTGCATGGGGGAACGTTGGGTCACACGGGGCTCCGGCAGCGGGGTATCAAATGCGAATGATACGCAGATGCGGACCTCCAGCACACCGGCAAGCGCAGCGTTGGCAACGATGGAGCGTCTCCACCAAGGTGGACACCTACCGGAGCATATGCGGCAGCACCTGCTCCCCGATCTCGCGCAGCACCGCGTCCATCGGCCGCCCGTTGTCGACCAGATTGAACATCACATGCGCCACGCCCTGCGCATGCACGCGCAGCAGATAGTCACGCAGGCCATCGCGGCCGACCCTCAGGCCCAGCGGCAGCGGCTCGGCTGGCGCCTGCGGATCCGCCTGCAGATCCAGCAGCATCGACTGCACGAATGGCTTGCCTGGTCCGCCGCGCTGCGCCAGCGCCTGCTGCCACAGGCCGATGCGCCCCTCCTGCGCGGCCTCCTCACGATGATAGGTGGCCCAGCCTTCGGCCTCGCGCGCGATCCACTGCAGGCTCTGCCGTGCGGTACCCACCACCAGCATCGGAACGCGGGTTGCCGGCGCCGGAAGTACGTCGAAGCCACCGGTCGCCTGCAGTACGGCGGTCCGCTCATCGGTCTCCCGTGACAGCGCCGCGCGCAGCAGCGACCAGCGCTCGCGGAACGTCGCTGCCCTGCCCTCCAGATCCTCGCCGAACGCAGCGAATTCTTCCGGGCGATCACCCGAACCCAGCCCCAGCACGAACCGCCCGCCGCCGATCCGGTCCAGGCTCAACGCCGACTTCGCCACCTGCAGCGGCTGCCGCAATGGCAGCACGATGGCCGCGCTGCCGACCACGATGCGCTCGGTCGCAGCGGCCAGCATGCCCAGCCACAGGAACGGATCGTCCAATGCACTTGCTGTCGCGTCCGGCCCCTGCGGCACCATCAGCGGCACATCGCGCGCCCATAACGCGCCGAAACCAAGATCGTCGGCCAACCGCGCGATGCGCCGCGCCTCATGCGGATCGGCCAGCCCCTGCGACGCCACCGGCGTCATCAGGCCCAGGCTCAATCCCTGTTGCGGAAACAACGAAGCGTAGGCGGGATTGAATTCACTCATGCGACCAGCTTAGCGTGCAGGCACCGGGCGACGATGACACGCCACGCACCACAGGAAGAACGCTGCATGCCGAGGATCCGCCCCGCCCACATTGATGACCTGCCCGCGATCAGCGCGGTATGCCTGGCCGCATTCACTGCGGCGGTCGCGCCCTCGCTCAGCGCGGCCGGCATCGCCACCTTCGGCAGTGTCGCCGCCGCCGACGCGTTCGCTGCACGCCTGCAGGGCGACAACCACATCCTGGTGGCCGAGCAGGACGACCGCATCGTCGGCGTGGTCGAGCTGAAGGAAGGCCGCCACCTGGCGATGCTGTTCGTCGATCCCGGCTGCCAGGGCCAGGGCGTCGGCCATGCCCTGTTCGAAGCCGTGCTGCCGCACCTGCGCACCCCGGTGCTGACCGTGCGCGCCTCGCTCAACGCAGTGCCTACCTACCTGCGCTATGGCTTCGAGCTGGACGGTGATGTCGGCGAGTTCAACGGGTTGGTGTACCAGCAGATGGTGCGGGCAGCCGCCTGAAGGCACGGAACCCGGCCAATGCCCGGGGGGCGTCATGCCCCGCCGCATGCCCGTCATAAGCAAACTGAATCAGCGGGTTCCCTGCGCGTTCCTACAATGCCCTGTCACCTTGCCCTTCGAGATGCTGCCGATGCGCGTCGCGCTTTCCATGTTGCTGCTGGCTTCGGCGCTGAGCGCCTGCACCCCGGCCCCGGTTTCCACCGCCAACTCCGCCGAGGCACCTGCGCCGGCCCAGGCAATCGCGTGGCGCCAGGGCGATGTGGACGATGCCTTCGCCGAAGCCGCCGACAGCGGAAAGCCGGTGCTGCTGTACTGGGGCGCGGTCTGGTGCCCGCCGTGCAACCAGCTCAAGGCCGGGCTGTTCAAGGACCCGGCGTTCATCGCGTTGACCGGCAAGTTCGTGCCGGTCTACCTGGATGGCGACGAGGAAGGGGCACAGGCCTGGGGCGAGCGCTTCGGGGTGCGCGGCTACCCGACCCTGATCGTGCTGGACCCGCAGCGCAATGAACTTACCCGCGTGGCCGGTGGCAACGACGTCGCCGAACTGACCCGGGCATTGACCGTCGCGGCCGGGCGCCGCAGCGCCATCGCCGCCACCCTGGCGACGGCACTGGCCACGCCGGAAAAATTGGCCGCCGAAGACTGGCAGGTGCTGGGCGACTACGGCTGGGAAGTCGACGCCAACCGCCTGGCTGGCGAGCGCAGGAGCCAGGATGTACTGCGCCAGCTGTCCAAGGCGGCACCGGATGCCGCCCTGCAGCGCCGCTTTGCCCTGCTGGCCCTGGCCACCACCGACACGCCCGCCAGCTCGCCTACCGAGGTGCGTGAGCTGCTGCAGGCAGTGCTGGCGCAACCTGCCGAAGTCCGTCGTAACCGCGAACTGCTGGGCTACGCGGGCGCGACGTTGGTCAAGCAGGCCAGCGCCGGCCCGGCCACCCGCAACACGCTGGGGCAGCAGCTGCTGGTCGCGCTGGAGCGCGCAGATGCCGAGCGCGGCGACCGCGCCGACGACGCATTGTCGCGCGCACTGACGGAAGTATCGCTGGCCCGCCAGCAGCAGCCGAAGGGCGCACTGCCCGCCGCTCTGGTCGACCGGGTCAAGCAGCGCGTGGCCGCTGCCGATGCGGCCGCCACCGATGCGCACGCACGCCAGGCGACGATCAGCAGCGCGGCGTACGCATTGCGCGAGGTCGGTGATGATGCGGGTGCCGAGGCACTGTTGCTGGCCGAACTGAAGCGCAGCGAACAGCCGTACTACTACATGCCCGAGCTGGCCGAACTGGCCGAGCAGCGCGGCGACACCGCCGGAGCGCTGGCGTGGCTGAAGCGCGCCTACGATGGCGCGCAGGGCCCGGCAACCCGCGTGCAGTGGGGCGTGCTGTACGTGGAGGGCCTGCTGAAGCTGGCACCGGACGATGCACCACGCATCGAGCAGGCCACTGCCTCGCTGATCGCGGAACTGGAAGCGCAGCCTTCGGGCTACCACCAGCGCACCCGCCAGCGCTTCGAACGCCTGGCCGGGCAGTTGAAGGCGTGGAGCGGCAAGCACCAGGGCGCCGAAACACTGGCGCGGCTGCAGCAGCGGATGCAGCAGGCGTGCGGTGAACAGGTAGATGGCGCGTGCAAGCAGTGGTTGAGTTGAGGAAGTGAAAGGTAGTGCCGGCCGCTGGCCGGCAATCAGGGCGGGCCGGGTTGCCGGCCAGCGGCCGGCACTGCCCTGCCTCGATGTCCATCGCCTCTGCCCTTGACCTCAACCATTGTTGAGGTGCGATAACGATCTCCCCACGGCCAGCCTTCTGGCCTTCCCCACGGAGATTGCTTCGATGTCGTACTCGCTTCCCCCGCTCCCCTACGCCTACGACGCCCTTGAGCCGCACTTCGATGCGCGCACGATGGAGATCCACCACAGCAAGCACCACCAGACCTACGTCAACAACCTCAACGCCGCCATCGAGCAGGCCGGCATCGCCGAACAGCCCGTCGAGGCGCTGATCGCCCACCTCGATACCGTACCCGAGGCGCAACGTGGCGCGGTGCGCAACAACGGCGGTGGCCACGCCAACCACAGCCTGTTCTGGACCGTGCTCAGCCCCAACGGTGGTGCACCCGATGATGAACTGGCCGCCGCCATCGACCGTGACCTTGGCGGCTTCGATGCCTTCAAGGACGCCTTCACCAAGGCCGCGCAGACCCGCTTCGGCAGCGGCTGGGCCTGGCTGACCAGCGATCGCGATGGCCGCCTGCAGGTGGAAAGCAGCGCCAACCAGGACAGCCCGCTGATGGGTGCAGGCGTCGGCCTGTCCGGCAACACCCCGATTCTCGCACTCGATGTCTGGGAACACGCCTACTACCTGCACTACCAGAACCGCCGCCCGGACTACATCGGTGCCTTCTTCAACATCATCAACTGGGCCGAGGTCGGCCGGCGCTACCGCCAGGCCCGGGCCTCATGAGCGGCGAGACACTGCCGTACGCCGGGCCGTGGGCGGGGGTCTTCCCCGCCCCGGCCCCGGTGCCGTCGGTCGAGATGCCGCCGCGTGCCCTGCGGCGGCTGCTCGGCCATTTCCCGACCGGCGTGGCCATCGTCTGCGCGCGCGATGCACAGGGCAAGCCGGTCGGCCTGACCATCAACTCGTTCGTACCGGTCTCACTGCAGCCGCCGTTGGTGCTGTGGAACCTGGCGTTGCACGCACAGAGCCTGTCCACCTTCCAGCGCGCCACCCGCTTTGCGATCAGCGTGCTGGCGGCCGACCAGGAAGCGCTGGCCCGGCGCTTCGCCGATCCGCAGGTCCGCAACCGCTTCGACGGCCTGGCACTGCAGGATGACGACGAGAACGCCCCACCGCGCATCGCCGGTGCGGTCGCCCATCTCACCTGTACGCGCCACGCGCAGTGGCCGGTAGGCGATCACCTGCTTCTGGCTGGCCGCATCATCGAAGTGCACGAGAACGGCGGTGCGCCGCTGCTGTTCCATCGCGGCCGGTTCCAGCCTGGGCCGGCCGAACTGCTGGTGGAGGTGCGCGGATGAACGTCGAAGCTCTGGAATGCATGCTTGCCGCCGGCAAGGACGGCGCGCTGCTGCGCTTCGGCCTGGGCAAGGGCTGGCTGGATGCCGGCAACCCGGTGCGCGCGGCAACCCACCTGGGCCGCTGCGTGGTGCTTGATCCGCAGTACTCGGCGGCCTGGAAGCTGCTGGGCAAAGCCTGGCTGGCCAGTGGCCAGCCACAGGCGGCCCGTGAGGCATGGCAGCGCGGCTTGAGCGTGGCCGGCAGCAAGGGCGACCAGCAGGCACGCAAGGAAATGCAGGTGTTCCTGCGCCGCCTGGACCGCGAGCAGGCGGCCCTGGCGAAGGCGGGCTGAGTCGATCAGCCCGCGTTGGCCGATGCCGGTGCGGACATGATGTCCGGCATCGGCAGGCGGCGCGGCTTGCTCGGGAATGCGTGGCGCAGGATGCGCCAGACCACCTGGCCGAACTGGCGCGGCAGCGAGCCGTTGTTGTAGTGCTGGCCGTAGCGGCGGCAGATGTCCTTCACTTCCTTGGCGATGGCCGCATAGCGGTTGGCCGGCAGATCCGGGTAGAAATGGTGCTCGATCTGGTGGCTGAGGTTGCCCGACAGCACGTTGATCAGGAAGCCACCGCTGATGTTGGACGAACCGCGCAGCTGGCGCAGGTACCAGTGGCCGCGCGACTCATTGCGCAGGCACTCCTTGGGGAAGGTTTCCGATTCGGCGGTGAAGTGCCCGCAGAAGATGATCACGTAGGTCCAGATGTTGCGCAGGCCGTTGGCGACCAGGTTGCCCAGCATCACGGTGAGGAAGAACGGACCAGCCAGCAGCGGGAAGAACACGTAGTCCTTCAGCACCTGGCGCAGCATCTTGCGCGCCACCGGGCGGGTCTGCAGCCACATCGCACGGGCACTCATGCGGCCCTTCAGCCAGCGGCCAAGGCGAAGGTCCTGGGCGGCCACACCCCACTGGAACAGCAGTGCGAAGATCGGCGCGATGATCGGCTGCAGCAGGTAGAACGGCTTCCAGCGCTGTTCCGGGAAGATGCGCAGCAGGCCATAGCCGATGTCATCGTCCATGCCACGCACATTGGTGTAGGTGTGGTGGCGGAAATTGTGGGTCTTGCGCCAGTTGTCGGCGGTGGCAACGATGTCCCACTCGTAGGTATTGCCATTGAGCTTGGGATCACCGGTCCAGTCGAACTGGCCGTGCATCACGTTGTGGCCCAGCTCCATGTTCTCCAGGATCTTCGACAGCGCCAGCAGCAGCGTGCCGGTGATCGCGGCCGGCCACAGCAGCGGCATCCAGAACAGCGGCGAAAACGCCGCCAGGAACAGCAGGCCACGGCCACCCACGCCGAACCAGCGCACGGCGGCGGCCACGCGGCGGATGTAGCGGGTGTCGGAGGCGCCGAGGCTGCCGATCACACGGTCGCGGATCGCGTCGAGTTCCTCACCGAAGGCATGCATCTCGGCAGTACTCAGGGCACGGTCGGTAGCGCGGGTCATGGCAGGCGTCCTCAGAGATCCAGGGTCAGGTCGGTGGTCGGTGCGCTCACGCAGATCCGTACCGGCTGTGCCGATTCGGACTGCAGGTCGCCAGTGCGCAGGTGGCGGGTGGCGCCACTGACGCGGTCGCAGCTGCAGGTGTTGCAGATGCCCATGCGGCAACCGTGCTTGGGCTTGATGCCATGGGCTTCCAGGCTTTCCAGCAGCGAACGGCCACGCGGCACGCTCAGCTGGCGGCCACTGCGCGCCAGCGTCAGCGACACCTCGCCCTCGCTGCTGGCGTCACGCAGCGGCGCCGGCGGAGTGAACGCTTCCGCCTGGAAACCCGCGACCTGGTGCGCCAGGCGTTGGCGCGCAGCGGCAACGAATCCATCCGGGCCACAGGCCAGCACGTGGCGCTGCGCCAACGGGGTGTCATCGCCTGCCACCTGCAGATCGTGGGTATCGATGCGTGCGGCAGGCGCATCACCTTCGCGGGTGGTCAGCAGGTGCACGCGCAGGTTCGGCTGGCTGGCGGCCAACGCCTGCAGCTCATCACGGAACTGCAGGTGGGCGGCGCTGCGCTCCCAGTAGAACAGGTCCACCGGCGCGGCCAGCGGGCGCTGGCAGGCTTCGCGCAGCAGGCTGCGCATCGGCGTGATGCCACTGCCGGCCGCCAGCAGCAATACCGGCGCTGCGGCCGGCAACTGGAATTCACCGAACGCCGCCTCCAGGCGGAACAGCTCGCCCGGCTGCGCATGGTTCACCAGATGCTGGCTGACCCGGCCGCCGTCGACCGCCTTGACGGTGATCGCCAGTTCGCGCGGTCCCAGCACGGTGGGGCTGTAGCTGCGCTGCCACAGGCGTCCTTCAATCTCCACGCCCAGGGTGACGTGCTGGCCCGCGCGCATGCCGGCCCAGTGCCGGTTGGTGCGCAGGACCAGGGTCGCCGCGCCCTCGCCGGCCGGCTCGCGCCGGACCAGGCGGGCCACCGGCTCGCGCAGGGTCCACAGGGGATTGAGCTGGCCCGCCCAGAAATCGAACAGCGACGGCGAGACCCAGCGGTACGGAGAGAACAGGGACGGACGGACGACAGCGCTCATGGGCGCACTATACGGGCGCACATACACCTGTGTATACATGTGTATATTGAACCGGATTGGGTATGATTCAGCCTCGCCGCACCGGAACCCCCATGGCCGCCGCCACCGCCTTGTCGCCGCCCGAAGATGCCAACAGCCCGGCCCGCCGTACGGTGAGCCGCGAAGATCTGCTGGCCGCCGCCCTGAAGCTGATCGGGCCGCACCGCAGCCTGTCCACGCTCAGCCTGCGCGAAGTGGCACGCGAGGCCGGCATCGCGCCGAACAGCTTCTACCGGCAGTTCCGCGACATGGACGAACTGGCCGTAGCGCTGATCGACGCGGCCGGCCGCTCGCTGCGCACCATCATCGGCGAGGCGCGCCAGCGCGCCACCTCCACCGCCACCAGCGTGGTGCGGGTCTCGGTGGAGACCTTCATGGAACAGCTGCGCGCCGACGACAAGCTGCTGCACGTGCTGCTGCGCGAGGGCGCGGTGGGTTCGGACGACTTCAAGCACGCGGTCGAACGCGAGCTGCACTATTTCGAGGAAGAGCTGCAGCACGACCTGGTGCGCCTGGCCGCACTGGATGGCGCGGTGCTGCACGCTCCGGAACTGGTGGCCAAGGCCATCACCCGGCTGGTGTTCGCGATGGGCGCCACCGCCATGGATCTGCCGCCGGAGAAGGATCCGGAGCTGGTCGAACAGATCTCCACGATGATCCGCATGATCATTGTCGGCGCCCGCACGCCCGCCGCATTCCGCCGCGGCTGACGATCCGACCCCGCCTCCCCGCCTGTACGGCAACTCCATCCTGCGGACATGACCACCGGCAGGGTTGCGGTCGTTTTATGTAATGTTATAACACAACCATAATCTGACTCGACCAGCGCCCAGTCGTAATTGCTGCGGCTTCCTTATATAGCACTTGCTATCTTCATGAGCCGCTGCTTTCATATGCGTCAGCCAGGTCGCCCTCGCCGCCTTTCTTCCCCCAAGGACGACGCCCTCATGTGCTCCATGCCCCACCGCTTCCGACGGTTGCCGCTGGCCGCCGCCATTGCCCTGACCCTGCCGCTGCCTGCACTGGCCGACACTCCGAAACCGACCGAACTGGACCGTGTGCAGGTCAGGGTCAGCACTGCCACGCGCAGCGAACGCCTGCTGTCGGACGTGCCGATCCGCACCGAAGTGCTGCGCAAGGAAGACATCGCGCTGCGCGCGGCCACCGACTTCTCGCGCGCCGCCGAGCTGATCAACGGCCTGCGCGTGGAAAGCAACTGCCAGAACTGCAACACCAGCGAAGTACAGCTGCTGGGCCTGCCCGGCGCCTACAACCAGCTCCTGTTCGATGGCATTCCGCTGCTGTCCACGCTGGGCAGCGTGTACGGCCTGGAACAGATCCCGGCCGGGTTCGTCGACCGCATCGAAGTGGTCAAGGGCGGCGGCTCGGCGCTGTACGGCCCGGGCGCGGTTGCCGGTGTGATCAACCTGATTCCGCCGCTGCCGGTGCGCAGCGGTGGCCATGTACAGGCCGGCGTGGATGTGCTGAAGGGTACGCCGCAGAAGAACGCCGACGTGCGGCTGGACCTGGTTGCCAAGGACGCAGACGCCGGCCTGTCGGTGATTGCCCAGCGCAACTGGAACAGTGGCATCGACTACAACGGCGACGGCTACACCGAAATCACCCGCAAGAACCTCAAGGTCGGCGGGCTGCAGGCCTGGTACGCGCCCACGCCGGGCACGCGGCTGCGCCTGGACCTGCAGGTGACCGATGAAACCCGCCGCGGCGGCAACCGCCTGGACCAGCCCGAATACCTGGCCAACATCGCCGAATCGCTGGATACGAAATACCGGCGCGGCAGCGTGTCGTGGGACCAGGAGATCACTGCCGACGTCGATTTCCGCCTGGCCTATGCCTTCGCCGACATCGACCGCGACAGCTTCTATGGCGGCCTGGGCGACGTGGTCACCGATCCCTCGGCGCCCGGCTATGACCCGTTGCAGCTGGACCCCGACGTGGCCGGCAGCGCGGCCTCGCGTTCGTGGCGCCAGTACGGCCGCACCCACAACCCGCTGCACTACATCGACAGCCAGTTGAACTGGCGGCGGGGCGCGCATGCGCTGGCCTTCGGTGTGCAGTACAAGCACGAGGCGCTGCGCGACGACAACCGTACCGGTGACGGGCAGCGTCTCGCGGTGCTGGAGGATGCGACCTTCCACAACCTGGGCGCCTTCATCCAGGACGAGTGGAGCCTGCGCGACAACGTCGACCTGGTGCTGGGCGCACGCGTGGACAAGAGCTCGGAACTGGACAACGCGGTGTTCTCACCACGCATCGCGCTGGCCTGGCAGGCCACGCCGAACCTGAAGTGGCGCGCCGGCATCGCCACCGGCTTCCGTGCGCCGGAGATCTTCGTCGAGGATGTGCATGTCGATACGCTGGGCGGCGAACAGGTGCGCGTGCGCAACGCGGACGGTCTGAAAGAAGAGCGCGCGTTGACCACCCTGTTCGGCTTCGACTGGCGTTCGGACCCGGCCGATCCGGTGTGGAGCTGGGATGCCACCGCCTCCTATGCACGCATCCGCGACACCTTCGCGCTGGGCGAGATCCAGCGCGGCGATGACGGCCAGCTGAGCCAGCTGCGCTACAACGCCTCCGGCTCGAACGTGCTGGGTGCGGAAACCAACCTCGGCTGGCAACCCTCGCCGCAGTGGCGCCTGACCGCCGGTGCCTCGTGGTACCGCTCGCGCTTCCGCGAGCCGCAACGCATCTTCGACGACAGCGGCGACGGTGGCGACACCGTGATCGAAAGCCGCGATTACCTGAAGACACCGCGCTGGACCGGCCTGGCGCAGCTCAGCTGGATGCCGGCCGAACCGTGGGAAACCTTCGTCGCGCTGCGCCATACCGGGCCGATGTCGGTGCTGAACAACCGGCTGGGCGAGCTGCACCGCACGCGGTCATTCCTGGTCACCGACCTCGGTGCGCGCTGGCACCGGCATCTGGGCGCACAGGCGCAGCAGGAAGTGTCGGTGGCCGCGGGCGTCAAGAACGTATTCGACCAGCGCCAGAAGGACCTCGAAGTGGGGGCGCTGCGGGACAGCGACTATGTCTACGGGCCGCGCTTCGCGCGCTCGTGGTACCTCAACCTGCGCTATGCGTTCTGAAGCACTGCGGACGCTGCTGCTGACCGGCGCGCTGCTGCTGGCCGTACCGGCGATGGCGGCAGACCTGCACACGCAGGTCGCCGCCTCGTTGATGCGTCCCGAGCAGCGAACGCTGCGGCCGATGCAGTGGTCGCCGCCGCCGAAGCTGGTCGCGCTGTACTTCGGTGCCGACTGGTGCGCACCGTGCCATGCGTTCGTACCCACGCTGCGCAGCGTACGCGACATGTTGCGCGAGGCCGGGGCCGATACCGAAGTGGTCTACATCAGCCTGGATGAGAGCGAGGCCGCGCTTCGCCGCTACATGCACGCGCAGGACATGCCGTGGCCGGTACTGGACCCGCGCCGCGCCGCGCGCATGCCGGCACTGCAGGCCTTAGCCGGGCTGGCCCCGCCGAATCTGGTATTGATCGATGCCGACGGCACGGTGCTGGCCAATGGCTGGCAAGGTCGGCGCTATGAAGGCCTGCAAGCGGTGTTGAAGGAATGGACGAAACGGGCCTGCGCGCAGGAACAGGCGCGCTGCCCCAACGGCGCCATCCAACCACGGTAGCGCCGGGCCATGCCCGGCGAAAGGCATGAACACGGCGACGCGCCCGCCGGGCATGGCCCGGCGCTACCGTTACGGCGCCCCGCCCTCGGCCTTCCGTACAAACGCCTCGAACAACGCCAGCGTCTGCTCGCTGACATGGTGCTCGATGCCCTCCGCATCACGCCGTGCGGTGTCTGCGTCCACGCCCAGCGCCAGCAGGAAACGCTCCACGGTCTGGTGGCGCTGGCGGCTGGCATGGGCCAGCGCCTCACCTTCCGGGGTCAGGAACACGCCACGGTACGGCCGCTGCACCACCCAGCCATCGCGGGCCAGGCGCCGCAGCATCTTCGCCACCGTAGGCTGGGCCACGCCCAGGCGCGTCGCGATGTCGACCTGGCGGGCCTCGCCGCCGTCGGCCAGCAGGTCCGAGATCAGCTCGACATAGTCTTCCACCAGCTCCATCCGGTGCGCCTCGCGCACTTGCCGGAAGCTCTCGACCTGGCGCTCGGCCTCGATCAAGGGGGTGCTCTTCAGCGATGTCGAATCGTCGGTCTTGCCCACGCCTGCGCCTGTCCTTCCGGGGTGATCCGGTGTTGAACCTGAATTCTGGACCAGTCACACGATAAAGACGATTGTTTCACGTTGCTAATGACTATAGCAGTAGCTATATTCGGACCCATGAACACCCTGGTGCCCCGCGACCCTTCGGCCTCCACTCCGGCCAGCCTGGGTGCGCTCAACGCCTCAGTCGCGGTGCCCGACAAGGGCCATTGGTGGTTCCGCCTGCTGGCCTTCCTCGGCCCGGGCTACATGATCTCGGTCGGCTACATGGACCCGGGCAACTGGGCCACCGACCTCGCCGGTGGTTCGCGCTTCGGCTACCTGCTGCTGTCGGTCATCCTCATTTCCAACCTGATGGCGGTGATCCTGCAGGCACTGTCGGCACGGCTCGGCATCGCCACCGGCATGGACCTCGCGCAGGCCTGCCGCGCCCGCTACCCGAAGCCGGTGAACCTGGCACTTTGGGCGCTGTGCGAGGCGGCGATCATCGCCTGCGACCTGGCCGAGGTGATCGGCACCGCGATCGCGCTGAAGCTGCTGTTCGATCTGCCACTGCTGTGGGGTGCGGTGATCACTGCGCTGGATACGCTGCTGGTTCTGCTGCTGATGAACCGCGGCTTCCGCGCGCTGGAAGCGTTCGTGATCGCGCTGCTGATGGTGATCTTCGCCTGCTTCGTGGTGCAGATCGCGATGGCTGCCCCGCCAGTGATGGCGGTGCTGGGCGGGTTCATTCCGCGCGCTCAGGTGGTGACCGATCCGCACGCGCTGTACATTGCGATCGGCATCATCGGTGCCACGGTGATGCCGCATAACCTGTACCTGCATTCGTCCATCGTGCAGACCCGCGCCTACCCGCGCACGGATGAAGGCCGCCGCAGCGCACTGCGCTGGGCGGTCACCGACAGCACCCTTGCGTTGACGCTCGCATTGTTCATCAACGCCAGCATCCTGATCCTGGCGGCGGCCGTGTTCCATGCCAATGGCCGTTTCGACGTGGAAGACATCGAGCAGGCCCACCAGCTGCTGGCGCCGATGCTGGGCGTGGGTGCGGCGGCGACGCTGTTCGCCGTGGCCTTGTTGGCCTCGGGCCTGAACTCGACGGTGACCGCGACGCTGGCCGGCCAGATCGTGATGGAAGGTTTCCTGCACCTGCGGATGCCGCCGTGGCTGCGACGGCTGATCACACGAGCGCTGGCGATCATTCCGGTGGTGGTGGTGATCCTGCTGTTCGGCGACCAGGGCGCGGTGAAGCTGCTGGTGCTGAGCCAGGTGGTGCTGTCGATGCAGCTGCCATTCGCGATCATCCCGCTGGTACGGATCGTGACCGACAAGGTGACGATGGGCGCGCTGGTGGCCCCGCGCTGGCTGGGCGCAATCGCCTGGGTGATCGCGCTGGTGATCGTGGTGTTGAACGTGAAGCTGCTGGTGGACGCCTTCAGCGGCGCATAGCGCGAAATGACAATGACGCCTTTGTAGAGTCGAGCCATGCTCGACTCATCGCACACCGCACGAACAGCAGCCGAGCATGGCTCGGCTCTACAAATGTAGCGCGATGCTCGGCTCTACAAATGCAACGCGATCGCGGCCTCGATCTGCTGCGGCGACTGGAACCCGGCCAGGCGCGCGCGTTCGTCGCCATCACGGAACAGAGACAGCGTCGGCGTCTGCCGCAGCCCCAGTTCCCTGAAGAACGCCTCACCCAGCACCTCCAGCTGCACGCGCAGCAACGTGGTGCCCTGCCCCGCGACGCTGTTGGCCACCCGGTGCAGCGACATCTCCAGCATCCGGCACCCCGGGCACTGGTCCTTGTGGAAATCCACCAGCACCCGCGGGTGCTCGGCCAGCAGCTGCTGGAACTGCTCAGGCGTGGTGGCGTCGATGATCTGCATCGTGGTTGCTCCAGTAGTGGGCCAGGACCGCATCGGTCCAGGCGTCGATGGCTGCGGCGTGACGCTCGCCATGCGGCATCTGCTCGATCTCGAGCGGCGGATAGTCGCTGCGGAAATAGCGGATCAGCCGGTGCACGGCGCCGCAGTAGTACTCCTGCCCCCACTGCGTTTCGCCGGTACCGAACACCGCCAGCTGGCGTGGCTGCTGACCGCGCTCGGCAATGCCGGCCACCCACGCCTTCATCTCCGCTGGCGTGCGCCCAGCGTTGTCGGTCCAGCAGCCCAGCAGCACCAGGTCGGCCTCGTTGGCCGCCAATGAGGGGGCCTGACGCAGGTCGTCGGCCTCCTGCCAGTGCACCGCATGACCTGCCGCGCGGCAGCGCTCGGCGATCTGCCGGCCGAGCTCGCGGGTATTGCCGCTCAAGGAGGCGACCACCATCAGGATGCTCAGCGCGGCGCTGGGCTCAGAGATCGTCGAAGCCGTTGTCGACGTTGGTCTTCTTGTAACTTGCATTGCGCATCTCGAAGAAGTCGGTCTTGGTCTCGGTGAAGTTGTCGGCGTAGGCCCGGATCCATGGCATCACGTTGTCGGTGGTGTCGCTGTACAGGCGCTCGATGCCGAGCATGCCGGCCATCTTGTTGGCCCGGTACTTCACGTAGCGCGTCATCTCGTCCACGTCGATGCCATCGATGCCATCCAGCACCTCCGACGACCACTGCGTCTCAAGCTCGATGGCATGTTCGAATGACTGGTGCACATAGGCGGTCAATTCATTGGTCTGCAGCTCGGGGTTTTCGCCGATGATGGCGCGGATCAGCTCGCTGATGAACTTGGTATGGGCCAGCTCGTCGCGATTGATGAAGCTGATGATCTTGCCGGTGCCGTTCATGCGGTTCTGCCGCACCATGTTGTAGAAGTACGCGAACCCGGAATAGAAGTTGATGCCCTCCAGGATCGAGGACTGGATCAGCGACTTGAGCAGGGTCTCGGCGGTCTTCTCGCGCATGAAGTCGTCATACGCGCTCATGATCGGGGCATTGCGCTTGATGATGGTCGGGTGGGTGCGGGCGATCTCGAAGATGCGGTTCTGGTTCGGCAGGTCGGTGATCGAGGCCAGCACGTAACTGTAGCTCTCGTTGTGGATCACTTCCTGCTGGCCGATGATCGCCGCGTTGGCATGTGCAGCCGGGTCGGTGATGTACTCGGCCACGTTGTAGATGAAACGCGTCTGTGGCGAATCCAGCGTGGCCAGCAGGCCGATGATCGAGTCGTAGGCGTTCTTCTCGCGCCCTGACAGCTCGCCGTACTGGCGCGCGTCCAGCTTCATGTCCACCTCGTCGGGAATCCAGAAGTTGGTCGACAGCTCCTTGTAGGCCCGATAGAACGACGGGTACGGGATGTCGTTCCAGTTGAGGATGCCGCTGGTCTGGCCGTTGATGATGCCGGTGCTGCGGTTGGGATGGCGCGGTTCGAGGATCTTGATGCGCTCGAGGGGGGTTGCCATGGGCTTCTGCCTTCGTTCTCTTTCTATCGTGTTGCCGGCCAGCGGCCGGCACTACCGTGGGTCGCCGGTGGTCAGCTGGCGCACCACTCGCATTCGCTGATGTCGATGTCGTTGGAGCGCACGTAATAGGTGGTCTTCAGGCCTTCGCGCCAGGCGCTCAGGTGCAGCTCCAGCAGCGTGCTCGCACGGATGGTGCTGGGCACGTACAGGTTGAAACTGATCGACTGGTCGACATGGCGCTGGCGGCGCGCGTTCTGGCGCACGCTGGCGAACTGGTCGACCTTGTAGGCGCCCTTCTCGTAGTACGGCCAGGTCTCCAGCGACAGTCCCGGTGCTGCCACCGGCCGCCGGAAGTCCTTCTTCTCCTCGTAGTAGAACGCGCTGTAGATCGGGTCGATCGAAGCGGTGGAACCGGCAATCTGCGCGGTGCTCATGTTCGGCGCCACGGCCAGCAGCCATCCGTTGCGCAGGCCGTGCGTGGCGACCTCGCGGGCCAGGCTGTCCCAGGCCGCGCCGCTGTAGCCCCGGTCACTGAAGTAGCGTCCGTTGTGCCAGTCGCTGCCGGCGAACATCGGGTAGCTGCCCTTCTCCTTCGCCAGTTGCGCGCTGGCCTGGATGGTCAGGAAGTTGATGCGTTCGTAGAGACGGTCGGCCAATCCTTCGGCATCCGGAGATTCCCACTGGATTGCCTGCTGCGCCAGCAGGTGGTGCCAACCGAACGTGCCCAGGCCGATGGCGCGGTACTTGCGGTTGGTGATCGTGGCCTGCGGCACCGGCAACGCGTTGAGGTCGATCACGTTGTCGAGCATGCGCACCTGGATCGGGATCAGGCGCTCCAGCACATCGGTGGCCAGCAGGTCATCAGGTGCACTGATCGCGCGGCCGAGGTTGATCGAGGAGAGGTTGCAGACCACGAAGTCACCGGCACGGCGCGTGGTGACGATCTGGTCGCCGCTGACGATCTCCTGGATCATCCGCGTCGGGCTCATGTTCTGCAGGATCTCGGTGCACAGGTTGCTGGAATAGATCATGCCCGCGTGCTTGTTCGGATTCCTGCGATTGACCTCGTCGCGGTAGAACAGGAACGGGTTGCCGGTCTCCAGCTGGCTAAGCATGATCCGCTTGAACAGATCGATGGCCTTCACCGTTCGGCGGCTGATGCGCTCATCGGCCACCAGCTCGGCATAGCGGTCGCGGAAGCTGCCCGAACCGCGCTTCTCATCGTAGAAGTCCTGCAGGTACCAGCCCTTGGCCTGCTTCACCTCGTGCGGGTCGAACAGGTACCAGTCGGCGCGGCGCTCCACCGCTTCCATGAACAGGTCGGGTACGCACACCGAGGTGAACACATCGTGCGCGCGCAGGCGCTGGTCGCCGTTGTTGAGGCGCAGGTCCATGAAGGCTTCGATGTCGCGGTGCCAGATGTCCAGGTACACCGCCACCGCGCCCTTGCGCTGGCCAAGCTGATCAACCGACACCGCCGTGTTGTTGAGCTGCTTGATCCACGGCACCACGCCGCCGGAGGAATTGGCCACGCCACGGATCGGTGCGCCGCTGCTGCGCACGTAGCCCAGGTAGGCGCCAACGCCGCCGCCGTGCTTGGACACGCGCGCGATATCGGTGTTGGAGTCATAGATGCCCTGCAGGCTGTCGTCCACCGTGTCGATGAAGCAGCTGGACAGCTGGCCGCCCACCTTGCCGGCGTTGGCCAGGGTCGGCGTAGCCACCGTCATGTACAGGTTGGACAGCGCCCAGTACGCCTCGCCGACCAGCTGCATGCGGCGTTCGCGCGGCTTTTCCTCCTGCATCAGGTACAGCGCGATGGTCAGCCAGCGCTCCTGCGGCAGTTCATAGACCTCGCGGCTGCGGTCGCTGGCCAGATAGCGCGTGGCCAGCAGGTATAAGCCGTTGTAGGCGAACAGGCGGTCGCGTTCCGGATCGATCATCTCACCGGCCTGCTGCAGCTCTTCCTTCGAATAGCAGCGCAGGATGTCGTTGCTGTAGATGCCGCGGTCAGCCAGGCTTTCCTGCAGGCCTACGTAAGAGCCGTACTTCAGGCTGACATCGTAGAAGCGGTTGCGGCTGGCACGCTTGTACAGGCGGCGCAGGTAGATGCGCGCGGCGAACTGTTCCCACTCGGGCGCGACCAGGTCCACGCGCGATTCGGCCTCGCGGATCAACAGATCGACCAGGTCATCGGCGCTGAGGCTGGGCTTGCGCTCGACCATTGCCTGCACAACGCGGCGATAATCGCTCACATCCAGCTGCGGGAACTCGGCATGCACGGCATCGATGCTGCGCTGCAGGCGCTCGGCGTCGAACGGCAGGCGGCGGTTGCCGGCCTCCTTGGTGATCCAGGTCGGTATGCGCTCGCCACCGGCGCGCAAGGCGTCGCCAGCGCCGGCCGGATCGGCCACGCGGAAGGTACTGTCGGTCATGGTGGTGAAACTCCAGGCTCGCACGCGCATTGGCGGTCGATGCCATGGCGGCCCTGGACGCGATACCGGCGCACGGGGCGAACGGGTGGATTGCCAGGGTACGGGAACGTAGGTCGTCGGCATCTGCCTGCGCCTGCGGCCGGTATCCGGGCCGTGGGGGCGACCTGCGTCCGCACGGTGGCGGCCGCGTCGACACGGCAAGCCTTCAGGGGCGGGCCGCGGGACGTTTGCTGCATGTCCGGCGGCGGCGGCTGACCGGGAGTGACGGGCACAACATAGTGGGGATACTCCAAGCCGTCAACACAAGATGCGGTAATCACGACATGCCGCGACGATCCGTCGCAGGATGCCGTGTTGCACCCGCAGCACCTTGTCGACGCGGCGCACGTCCCCAGTTCGGTACAACATCACTTTCTCCGGAACCTCGCTCATGCGCGCTGCCCAGTACTCCTCCTTCGGCAACCCGGCCGACGTCCTCGCCACTGCCGATGCCGCCCTGCCCGAGCCCGGCCCCGGCGAGGTGCGCATCCGCACTGTGCTGGCCTCGATCCACAATCACGACCTGCTGACCGTGCGCGGGCTGTATGGCTACAAGCCGACGCTGCCGGCGATTGGCGGCAGCGAAGCATTGGGCGTGGTCGACGCACTGGGCGACGGCGTCGACGGCCTGCAGATCGGCCAACGCGTCGCCGCCGCATCGGTGCACGGTACCTGGGCCGAAGCGTTCATTGCACCGGCACGCATGGTGATTCCGATGCCGGAGGCGATTCCGGACGAGATGGCCGCACAGTTGATCGCGATGCCGCTGAGCGCGCTGATGCTGCTGGAATTCCTGCACGTCGAAGCAGGCCAGTGGATCGTGCAGAACACCGCCAACGGCGCGGTCGGCAAGTCGCTGGCGATGTTGGCGAAGGCGCGTGGCGTGCATGTGGCCAACCTGGTGCGCAATGCCGATGCGGTCGCGCAGTTGCAGGCGCTGGGCGTCGATCATGTGTTCGACACCTCGGTGGACGGATGGAAGGAACGCGTGCGCGCAGCCACTGGCGAAGCACAGGCCGCGGCCGCAGTGGATTCCATCGGCGGCGACGCCAGTGGCGATCTGGTCGACCTGCTCGGCCACCACGGCACGCTGGTGTCGTTCGGTGTGATGAGTGGCGAGCCGATGCACATTCCTGCCGGCGGCCTGATCTACAAGGAGGCCACCGTGAAGGGCTTCTGGGGCAGCAAGGTCAGCCAGGCGATGGCGGTGGAGGACAAGCGCCGGCTGGTCGGCGAACTGCTGAAGCGTGCTGCTGGCGGCGAGCTGACGCTGCCGGTGGAGCAGATCTTCGCGCTGGACGACATCGCCGAGGCAGTGAAGATCGCAGGAGGCTCGGGCCGCAACGGCAAGGTGCTGCTGCAGCCTTGATGGGCTGGCATTGCCTTCTGTAGAGCCGAGCCACGCTCGGCTGCTTTCCGGTCAGTGCGCGGAGCCGAGCGTAGGCTCGGCTCTACAGGAGCGTGCGCACCAATGCTCCGCACTCCTCGCACCGTTCGTTAAGAACCTGTGATGTATAACTGAATGCGCTTTCGTCATTGGAAGGCGCATGTACCTGCATGCGGTACTGACGGCTCCTCCCCCGTTCGGCGTTGTCGCTTCCATGTACCGCACCACCCTGAACCTGCTTGCCGGCGCGATTGCGCTGGTCCTCACCGCCGGCGCTGCCGGCGCCGCTGAAACCGCCGATGCCGGCAAGGACAACATCACCCTCGGCACCGTGCTGGTGACCGGCTCCAACATCAAACGCAGTGATACCGCCGGGCCGAACCCGGTGCAGATCGTCAGCCGCGAACAGATCGAGCAGACCGGCCGCTCCACCCTCACCGACGTACTGCGCAACCTGTCGGCCAATGCCGGCAACAGTTTCGATGAGCAGTACACCGGCAGTTTCGCCGCTGGCTCGGCCTCGATCGGCCTGCGTGGCCTGTCGCCGAAGAACACGCTGGTGCTGGTCAATGGCTACCGCGTCTCCAACTTCGGCTTCGCGCTGAATACCCAGGACACCTTCGTCGACCTCAACGCGCTGCCGATCAGCGCGGTCGAACGCATCGAAGTGCTGAAGGATGGCGCCTCGGCGGTGTACGGTTCCGATGCCATCGCCGGCGTCATCAACATCATCCTGCGAAAGAACTTCCAGGGCGTGGAAGTCGGCGGCGGCTTCGGCACCGCGACACAGGGCGGCCTGGACGAACGCAAGGCCAACCTGCTGGCCGGCTTCGGTGACCTCGAACAGCAGGGCTGGAACGTGTTGTTCGGGCTGGACCTGCTCAAGCGCGATCGGCTGGATGCCGACCAGCGCGCCTACACCCGCAGCGGCGATTTCCGCGACAGGCCCGGTGGCCGTCTGGCCGGCTGGTCCACCGCCGGTGGCAACTGGCTGTCCAACCCGCGCGCACCCCAGCCGTTCTCCAGCTGCCCCGACGGCAGCCAACTGCGCCCCTACAGCGATTTCGGCAGCACCCTGCCCGGCCAGGCCTGCGCCTTCAACGCACAGCCGTTCAAGACCCTGCAACCCGGTGCCGAGCGCCTGCAGGCCTCGTTGAGCGCGACCTACCGCTTCAATGACAGCGTCGAAGCGTTCGCCGACGTACTGTACAGCCACAACAAGGCCGACCAGATCTTCAGCGCGCCGCTGACCGTCGGCCCCGGCCTGCGCGCGTACAACCCGGCCACCGGCACCCTGATCGACGTGCCGGCGGTGCTGCCGGTCGGCCACCCGAACAACCCGGGCAGCACGCCGCTGCCGTTCGAGTACACCTTCTTCGATCTGGGCCCGCGCCTGAAAGACAACACCCAGGTGTTCTACCGTGCCCTGGCCGGCGTGCGCGGCAGTGGCGAGCGCTGGGACTGGGAAGTGGCGGCGCTGACCTCGCAGAGCGCGCAGCGCGAATACGTGGACAACTTCGTCAACCGCTACGCGTTCGAGCAGATCCTGCGCGATGGCAGCTACAACTTCCTCGATCCCTCCAGCACGCCGGGGGCGCTGGACGCCCTGCGCCTGCAGACCAAGCGTCCGGGCTGGTACAAGCTGCACGCGTTGAACGTAAAGGCCTCGACCTCGCTGTGGGAACTGCCGGCCGGTACGGTCGGCTTCGCCTGGGGTGCCGAGTTCCGCAAGGAGTCGCTGGATGCGCGTACCAGTGCGCAGGTGCTGTCGGGCACCGAACTGCGCCCGGCCATCAACGTGGTCAACGGCGAGCGCCAGGTCAGCGCCGCCTACGCCGAACTGAGCGTGCCGCTGCACCGCACGCTGGAACTGCAGGTTGCGGGCCGCGGCGACCACTACGATGACTTCGGCAAGGCGTTCTCGCCGAAGCTGGCGTTGCGCTGGCAGCCGCTGGACAGCCTGCTGCTGCGTGGTTCGTTCTCGCGTGGCTTCCGCGCCCCCTCGCTGCCGGAAATCGCACCGGGCCAGACCGTCAGCTACGGCTCGGTGATCGATCCGCTGGATCCGCTGCAGCCCGGCGGCAGCCGTGGCGTCACCAACATCCGCACCGGCAACCCGGACCTGAAGGCCGAGCGCTCGCGCAACTTCAACGTGGGTGCGGTGTGGTCACCGGATGGCGATACCAGCATCGGCCTGGACTGGTACCGCATCGAACAGGACAACCTGGTCAAGCCGGACAGCGCGCAGTTCATCGTCGACAACCCGACGCTGTTCCCCGGCCGCGTGCAGCGTGATGCACAGGGACGCATCCAGTTCATCACCAACCAGTACGCGAACCAGGGCGAGCTGACCACCTCGGGCTTGGATCTGGAAGCCAACCGCACCTTCCGCACCGAAGGCTGGGGCAACTTCACCGTCGCCGGCAGTTGGACCCACCTGCTCAGCTTCAAGCAGCCGCTGGTGGCCGGCCAGGCACCCTATGACGGCGCCGGCAACAACCGCCACGGCGCGCTGCCGCGCACCCGCGGCACCACCTCGCTGAACTGGGCGGTGGGCGACTGGAGCAGCACGCTGAGCCTGCAGTACGTGAGCGGCTACGACCAGCGCGTGGCGACGGCGACCAGCAATCCGGGGCTGCGCGACCGCATCAAGCCGTATCACCAGCTGGACCTGTACGTGGCGTACGAGGGCATTCCGAAGACCACGCTGTCGCTGTCGGTGCTGAACCTGACCGACAAGGATCCGCCGTTCGACCCGGCCGGTGGCTCCAACGGTTTCGACATCAGCCAGTACAACCTGCGCGGGCAGTTCGTCTCGCTGGGTGCGCGCTACCGGTTCTGATTCGGCAACGGGGCGGCGGTGATGCGCCGCCCCGTTCGCGTTGCCGGCCAGCGGCCGGCACTACCATCACCGGCTCAGGTGCAGGAACTGCAGGTGCCGTTCGTACTGGCTGATGATGTCGTTGATGATCTGCTTGCGGCTGTAGCCCACCAGGTCGTAGTCCTGGCTGCCTTCGAACAGATGCACTTCAGCGCGGTAGTAGCGCTGGTTGCGCAGCTGCTGTGCGGCGAACGACGGGGTCAGGTAGCCGCTCAGGATCACCCGGTACAGGAAGTCCTGCTGTTCGCCGTGATTGACCGTCAGCTCCATGTCGCCGGCCTCGAAGCGGGTGGATACGTCCCAACCCTGCCCGCGCAGCTGTTCGGCCACCGCCTCCATCGCCGGCTTCACCGTGTCATCCATGAAGCGGTAGACCTGGTCGCGCACCGGGAAGTGCATGGCCTGGCTCAGGCGCTGGCGCCAGCCCTGGTGATGGCGGTCGTCGCCGATCAGCGGCGAGGGCCGGTACTGCAGCGCGCGCTTGCGGTGCGACTCGTCACTGAAGGCGCGGGTCAGGCCCCACATCATCAGCAGCAGGATCGCCGAGAACGGCAGCGATGCCAGCACCACCGCCGATTTCAATGCATCGATGCTGCCGGCCAGCAACAACCCGGCGGTCAGCACCGCGATCACCGTGCCCCAGAACACGCGCAGCCAGCGCGGACCATCGTCCTCGGGCGATCCACCATGCGACGACAGCGTGGACAACACCACCGCCCCCGAATCAGCGGAGGTCACGAAGAAGATGAAGCTGACCAGCACCGTCACGGCGATCACCGTGCGGCTCCACGGGTAGCCATCCAGCAGTGCATACAGCACCGTCGGTGGATCATCCACCGCCAGCTGCGCCAGTTGTTGCTGGCCGTGGTGCAGCACCTGGTCCAGCGCGCTGTTGCCGAAGATCGACAGCCAAGCCAGGGTGAAGCCGAGCGGGATCAGCAGCACCCCGAATACGAATTCGCGGATGGTGCGGCCCCGTGAGATGCGCGCGATGAACAGGCCGACGAACGGCGCCCAGCCGATCCACCAGGCCCAGTAGAACACCGTCCAGCCGCCCAGCCATTCCGGGCGACCGCCGTAGGCGTAGACGTCGAAACTCTTGCCGACCACGCTGCCCAGGTAATCGCCCAGGTTCTGCATCAAGGTACTGAACAGGTACTGCGTCGGGCCGGCAAACAGCATGAACAGCACCAGCGCGATCGCCAGCAGCATGTTGATGTTGGCCATCCAGCGCACACCCTTCTCCACGCCTGAAACCGCCACGGCCACCGCCGCGCCCATCATGCTGACCACCAGGATGATCTGCACCAGGTTGGAGTGCGGAATGTCGAACAGGTGCGACAGGCCGGCATTGAGGTGCAGCACGCCGAAGCCCATGTCGGCGCCGATGCCGAATACGGTCGCGACGATGCCCAGCGCATCCACGGTGTAGCCGATCGGGCCATTGATGCGCTTGCCGATCAGCGGGTACAGCGCCGAGCGCAGGGCCAGTGGCAGGTTGTGGCGATAGGCGAAGTAGGCCATCGCCATCGCCGCCAGTGCGAACACGCCCCAGCCGTGCAGGCCCCAGTGCAGGAACAGCAGCTGCATGGCCTGGCGCGCGCCAGCCTCGCCTGCGGCCGGATCGCCCTGCGGCGGCTGCAGGTAGTGGGTCAGCGGCTCGGAGACGCAGAAGAAGAACAGGGTGATGCTGATGCCGGCGGCGAACAGCATGCCGGCCCACGAGAGGTAACTGAACTCCGGCTCGTCATGGTCGGCACCCAGCTTGATGCCACCGTACTTGGACAGCGCCACGCCCACCACGAACACCAGGTACAGGGTCATGGCCAGCAGGTAGTACCAGCCGACGTTGAGGGCGGCCCAGTCCTGTGCCTTGAGCAGAAGGCGGCCCGCGCCGAGCGGGAACAGGCTGACGAACAGCGCGAACGCCACGACAACGATCGCCGCGAAGGCGAACACAGGCCGAAGGGTGCGCACCGGGGATTGTTGCGGCTCCAGTACGTCCATGGGGCGGCGTTCTCCGGTAGATCAAAGGGTTAGCCGACCGATTCTGGCTGAACCGCAGTGGACAGAGCATGAAGTTGCGGGCTGAGGTCGCAGGCCCGTCCGCTCATTCCGTGGTATCACGCGCGCGCCGGAGCGCAACCTTGCCCGCGCGGGCCGCGGTGCGGCCACGCGCATCCTGTCCGATCACGACATTACATGCACCGCACACAGCTTGTTGCCATCCGGGTCACGCAGATAGGCCAGGAACACCTGCCGACCGGACATGTTGCGGACGCCGGGCGGATCTTCGATTGCGCTGCCACCGTGAGCCACGCCAGCTTCCTGCCAGGCACGCACGGCCTCTGCACTGCCCAGACTGAAACCGATGGTGCCGCCGTTGGCATGGCACGCTGGTTGCCCATCGATCGGCGCGGTTACACCGAACATCCGCCCATCCTTGAAGTACAGCAGCCGTCCCTTCTCGTCGAATACGCCCGGACGCGCGTCCATCGCGGCGAACAGGGCGTCGTAGAAGCGACGTGCGGCATCCATGTCGTTCGTTCCTACGGTGATGTGGCTGAACATGCGGACACTCCATGTGGAAAACCGCAGTGTCGATGAGCAAGGGCGACTTCGCAAATCGCTGCATCATCGCCGCCCCGCTCGCGACCGGGCGTGCTGCTACTTGGCGGTGCTGAGCAGCAGTACCGCCGCCGTGACCAGGGCGATGCCAACCCAGCCGATCGGCCGCAGGCGGTTGCCGAACAACAGGCGGCCGCAGCTGGCGGTGCCGATCACGCCGATCGCCCCCCACATCGCATAGGCCGTGGCCAGATCCATGTAGCGCACGGCCTGGCCCAGCAGGGCGAAGGCGATCCAGACCAGGACGATCGCACCGACGCCCCAGCGCCAACGACGGAAACCCTGCGACTTGGCCACCATCATGTTGGCGGCGACGTCGATCAGCGCCGAGCAGATCACGAAAAACAGGGCCAGGGTGTTCATCAGTGCGCCTCCCCGAGGGTGACGCAGACGATGCCGGCCACCGCCAGCATCAGGCCGGCCAGCTGCTGCAGCGACAGGCTCTCGCCGAACACGGTGAGGCCGACCACGGTCAGCAGGGTCAGGCCGAGGCCTTCCCACACCGCGTAGGCCACGCCCACAGCAATGCGGCGCACCGACTGCGCGAGGAAGAAGTAGGACAGCGCCAGCGCGCCGGCCATGATCAGGTAGTAGCCGCTCCAGCCGCCGTCGCGGGCGGCATGGGCCATGAACGAGGTGCCGACCACCTCGGCGATGATCGCCACGGTCAGGCAGGCCCAGGCGGCCAGCGCGCCACGGGCGGGAACAGTACGGGACATGTGAAGCTCCTTGCAGGGCGGGGACCGCGCCGCCTCTTCAATGGGTCCACGGCATGCGTGGAGGGTCCGGAACGCCCGCAGACAGGGGCGACGGCGGCCAGTATCATCGCCTTTTACGGTGGTACCAAAATGGATCCCATCGACAGGAGCGATGGATCAATGCCCTATTCCCCCGAATCCCTGCAGGCCTTCGTGGAAGCGGCCGCGCTGGGCTCGTTCTCGGCGGCGGCGCGCCGCCTGCGCAAGACGCAGTCAACGGTCAGTACCGCCATTGCCCATCTGGAGGCCGACCTGGGCGTGAGCCTGTTCGACCGCAGCGGGCGTTACCCCCAGTTGACCGAGGCCGGGCGCCAGGTGCTCGGCCATGCCCAGGAAATCCTCGCCGCCGATGCCCGCCTGCAGCAGTTGAGCGTGCGCCTGGCCGCGCCGGTCGAAGCGCGGCTGACGGTGGTGTTTTCCGATGTGTACCAGCTCGATCCGGAGCAGCGCGTGCTGCAGCGCTTTGCCGAAGCATTCCCGGAGATCGAACTGGAATGGCTGGATGCCGAAGGCGATGACGTGCTGGAGCTGGTCGGCAGCGGCCGCGCCGCGCTGGGCCTGCTGCCGCAACAGGAAAGCTATCCGGATGGCCTGATGGCCCGGCCGTTGGCCCATCACAGCGAACTGTCGGTGTACGTGGCGCGCGAGCACCCACTGGCCAACGCCGGCCGTCGCAGCGCCGCACAGCTGGCGCGGCACCGGCAGGTGCGATTGAGTGCGGAGGTCGATCAATCCCACATCGTCACCGGCCTGGCCTGGACCGCCACCGACTATCTGATGGTGATGGAGATGGCCGAGGACGGCATCGGCTGGGCCGAGCTGCCGCGGGCACTGGTGCAGCGTTACGACCGCGGGCGACTGGTGGAACTGACGCTGCCCGGCTGGCCGCGGCGCATCCACAGCGACCTGCTCTGGCGCCGCGACGCGCCGCCGGGACCGGCCGCACTGTGGTGGGCCGACGCGTTGGGATGACACGAAAAAGGGGACGGAGGGGATTAAGTCGTTTGTGCCACAAACGACTTAATCCCCTCCGTCCCCTTTTCAGTTGCCGGCCAGCGGCCGGTACTACCGGTCAACGATGGGCGAGCGCGTAATCCAGCGCCGCGCACACCGCGGCCACCTGCGCGTCGTTGCACTGCTGCGGGGTCGCCCGTGGGCTGTCCGGGTAGACCTCGGTGGTCGTGGTGAACTTCGCACCGGTGATGCCCGCGCACAGTCCGAGCTTCACCAGCGGATACTCGATCACGCCGTGGGCGATCACCGGCGAACCGATGATCTCGCCTTTGTCATCGGCGGGGGCGATATGGGTGACCTTCTCCACGGCAGCGATGACCGCCTGCTGGAAGGCCGGCTGCGGGTTCTCGCTGTCATCCACCAGGTAGAAGCCATCGGGGATCAGGCCCGGCTCGAAAGGCTTGCCGTCACGTGCGGCCAGCGCCGGGCGGAATTCGCTCTCGTCGCTGTCGGTGGTCTCGTGCAGGTCGATGTGCAGCACGAACTGGCCCTTGTCAGGCGCGATCAGCTCGATCAACGCGGTCGACTCACGGGCCGGACCATCCGTGCGGAAGTTGCGGTTCGGGTCGATCGCATCGAAGTTCCAGCGGTTGATGCGCTCGAAGCCCCACGGATTCACGCACGGCGCAACCAGCAGGTTGGCCTTGCCGGCATAGTCAGCGGCGTGCTCCTCGAGGAATTCCAGCGCGCCCATCACGCCGCTGGTCTCATAACCGTGCACGCCGCCGGTGACCAGCGCGGCGGGCAGCGCCGTGTTCCAGTCGCGGCTGCGCAGGGCGAACAGGGTGTAGCTCTCGCCGGCGTAGTCGAGCTGACCATAGGCCACCTTGTCGAAGCGCGAGGCCAGCGACTCGATCCGCGGCAGCACCTCCTTGTCGTACCGACGCAGGCGCTGCTGGCGGCCACGCCACAGCTCCCGTTCCGCCGCTCCCCACGGCTGGCCAGGGGTTCCGACGGGGTAGAAGGCGGCTTGGGACATGGCGGATTCTCAGCGAGTCAGGAAACAATCGCCCACTCTATCACCGGGGCACAGGCATGAACCGGGGGCGCATTCCAATAGCGAATGGAATCAGCAATAATTCTCATTTGCGACCTTCCACACCCTCTACCGATGGCCATCCACGCCCTGCAACCGGCCCGGCTGCCCCTGGCCGCCACCCTCGCCCTGTGCCTGCTTCCGGCCACCCGCGCCTTTGCCCAGGACAGCGCCACTACGCTGGACAGCATCCAGGTCTCGGGCAGCTGGCTGGGCACCGGCCTGCATGACAGCGTCAAGCGCTTTGCCGGCGCGCGCACGGTGGTCGACCGCCAGCGCATCGAGGCCAGCGGCGCGGCCAGCATCGGTGATGCCATGCGCCGCATCCCCGGCGTGCAGGTCACCGACAACTCCGGCACCGCCGGCAGTTCCGTGTCGCTGAACATCGGCGTGCGTGGCCTGACAGGCCGCTACTCGCCGCGTTCGACCGTGCTGCTCGATGGCGTGCCGCTGGCGGTGGCACCGTATGGGCAGCCGCAGCTTTCGTTCGCGCCGGCCAGCCTGTCAAACATCGAATCGATCGACGTGGTGCGTGGCGGCGGCGCGGTACGCTACGGCCCGCAGAACGTGGGCGGCATCATCAACTTCAGTACCCGTGCCATTCCCACCGGCACCGGCCTGCATGGCGAAGCCGGTGTGCGCTACACCGCCTACGACCACGGCGGCGGCGACAGCACCCAGTACAACGCCTTCCTCGGCGGCACCGGCGACAATGGCCTGGGCGCGGCCCTGCTGTACTCCGGCCAGGACGGCCGCGGCTGGCGCCAGGGCAGCGATGACCGCTTCAACGATCTCGCACTGAAGTTCGCTTACGCGATCGACGAACAGCAGGAGCTGCGCGCCAAGCTCTCCTACTACGACGTGCGTTCACTGACCCCGGGCGGCCTGACCCGCGCCCAGTACGAGGCCGACCCGTTCCAGAACACCCGCCCCACTGATTTCTGGAAGGGCCACCGCACCGGCATCGACCTGGGCTACACCAACACGCTGTCGGCCGACAGCGAGTTCGAGGTGCTGGCCTATTACAACGAAAGCAGCCGTGCCAGCTCGCTGATCAACGCCGCCAACACCCAGCTGACCGTGCAGCCGCGTGACTACCGCGTGCTCGGCATCGAGCCACGCTACACCCAGCGCCTGCACTGGGGCGCCAGCGTGCACGACATCACTGCCGGCTACCGCTTCCTGCGCGAGCGTGGCAACGACCGCAGCTACACCGTCACCCGCCGCACCGGCGTGGCCAGCGCCACCAACCGCTTCGACAACGCCACCGACGCCCACGCGTTCTACATCGACGACCGCATTGCGATCGGCCAGTGGCGGATCACCCCGGGCGTGCGCATGGAATGGATCGACATGGACCGCCGCCAGGCCGCGGGCGCGGCGACCTTCAGCAGCCGCAACGACAAGGCCCTGCCCTCGCTCAACATCGCCTACCTGCTGACGCCGCAGCTGACCGTGTTCGGCAACTACACCACCTCGTTCGGGCCCGTGCAGAACATCCAGCTCAATTCGCAGACGGCCAGCAACCGGCTGAATCCGGAAGTGGCCAGGACCACCGAGCTGGGTGCGCGCTGGCGGGACGGCGCACTGCGCGCGGAAGTGACCGTGTTCAAGATGCGCTTCGACAACCAGATCCTGCAGGTGCCGGGCATCACCCCGCCGACCTTCCAGAACATCGGCGCCACCGACCACAAGGGCGTGGAGAGCGCGGTGGAGTACCACTTCACCGAGGGCAGTGCGCTGGCCGGGTTGGAGCTGTATGCCAACTACACCTGGACCAAGGCGATCCAGCAGTCCGGTGACAACCGTGGCCTGGACGTGCCGTTCTACTCCCGCGACACCGACAGCGTCGGCGCCCGCTACACGCTCGCCGGGTGGACCTTCAATGTCTCCAGCACCCACCAGAGCGGCCAGTTCTCCGATGCCGCCAATACCTGGGAAGAAACCGCCGATGCGCGCGTGGGCCGCGTGCCGGGCGTGCGCCTGTGGAACGCGCAGGTGGCCTGGCAGGTGCCGGGCCTGGGTGACAGCGAGATCGCGATGGGCGTGAACAACCTGGCCGACAAGCGCTGGTACACCCGCAACGTCGATGGCAACGCCGGCCGCATGGTGGCCGCACCGCGCACCTTCTACGTGCAGGGCCGCTACCGCTTCTGAAGCGGTAACCGCCCGATGCAGTGACGGTGACGATCACGGTGGCGGCGTATCATGCCGCCACCATGTCACTGCCTGTTTCGCCATCGCGCCTGCATTCGGCCTTCCAGGGCCTGCGCCTGCGGCTGCGCGGCAGCGACCTGTGGTTCATCGCGCTTGCCCTGCTGGTCGGCCTGCTTGCCGGCTACCTGACCTTGCTGCAGTCCGGCATCGCACGCTGGCTGCAGGGCACGCTGTATGGGCTGGACGACGGTATGCGCCTGAGCTCCCTGCCCTCGCTGACATGGACCGCGCTGCTGGTGCTGCCGCTGGGTGGCCTGCTGGTCGGCCTGGTCAGCCTGGCCGCGACCCGGCTCAAACGCCCCCTGCTCGATGCGGTGGAAGCCAATGCCCTGCACGGCGGCCGCATGTCGATGCGCGACAACCTGATCGTGCTGACCCAGACCCTGCTGTCCAATGGTTGCGGCGCCTCGGTCGGGCTGGAAGCTTCGTATACGCAGATGGGGGCCGGCACTGGCTCGCAGCTGGGCCGGGTGATGCGCCTGCGCCGCAACGACGTGCGCATCCTGGTCGGTGCCGGCGCCGCCGGTGCCATTGCCGCCGCCTTCGGTGCGCCATTGGCCGGTGCGTTCTACGCCTTCGAGATCGTCATCGGCGCCTACACGCCGGCCGCACTGGCGCCGGTGGCAGTGGCCGCCCTGGCCGGCGCCTTCGTGGCCGACCAGGCCGGCATCGAGGCCTACCTGCTGCCGGCCGCTTCGACCATCGACGTGCGCGCCGCCGACTACGCCATCTACGGCCTGCTCGGCTGCTGCTGCGCGATGGTCGGTATTGTCATCATGCGGCTGATCGCCTCGATCGAGGGCACGGTCAAGCGCAGCCCGCTGCCTGCCTGGGGTCGGCCGGTGGTGGGCGGCCTGCTGCTGATTCCGCTGGCCCTGGCCAGCCCGCAGGTGCTGTCGTCCGGCCATGGCGCCCTGCACCTGGACCTGACCACGCATCTGCCGCTGATCTGGATCGGCGGCCTGCTGACCCTGAAGTGCCTGGCCTCGGGCATCTCGCTGGGGTTCGGTTTCCGCGGCGGCCTGTTCTTCGCCTCGCTGTTCATGGGTACCCTGGTGGGCGCGCTGTTCGCTGGCCTGCTGGCCATGGCCACCGGCGTGCCGGTAATCGACGCCACCTCCGCCGCGCTGGCCGGGATGGCCGCGCTGGCCGCCGCCGTGGTGGGCGCGCCGATGACCATGGCCATGCTGGTGCTGGAAGGCACCCACGACTTCCTGCTGACCAGCGTGGTGATGAGTGCGGTGCTGGTCTCCAGCACGCTGGTACGGCAGTGGTTCGGCTACTCGTTCTCGACCTGGCGCATGCACCTGCGCGGGGAGACCATCAAGAGTGCCCGCGACGTGGGCTGGGTACAGAACCTCAGCGCCGGCCGGCTGATGCGCAAGGGCGTGGCCACCGCGCCGGGCGATATCGATGCCGCCGCTTTCCGCCAGCGCTTCCCACTGGGCTCGGGCAGCCGGGTGATCCTGATCGACAGCGAGGGGCACTACGCCGGCATCGTACAGATCCCGCGCGTCTACGGCGACGGCGTGAAGCCGGAGACCGTGATCGGCGAGCTGGCCGAGAACCGGGACGTATCGCTGTCGCCGTCTGCGGACGTGGTCAGCGTGATGCAGCGCTTCGACCAGACCCAGGCCGACGAACTGGCGGTGGTCGCCGCTGACGGCCAGGTCCTGGGCGTGGTGTCCGAAGCCTTCGTACGCAAGCGCTATGCCGAGGAACTGGACAAGCGCCAGCGCGAACTGATGGGCGAGCGCGTCGACGACACCGACTGACCCGACAAAAAGGGGACGGAGGGGATTAAGTCGCTTCTGGCACTTCCGGGTATCCACGCATGGCGTGGATCTACTGTCACCTCGACCGGGTAGACTCCGGCCATGCGCTTCCTTGAGACCTTCCAGGCCGGTCCTTTCGCCGACACCGTGGTCAGCCTGCTGGCCGCCTTCGTGCTGGGTACGTTGATCGGTGCCGAGCGCCAGTACCGGCAACGCACCGCCGGCCTGCGCACCAACGTGCTGGTGGCAGTCGGCGCCGCCGCCTTCGTCGACCTGGGCATGCGTATCGCCGGCAGTGCCGAGGCGGTGCGGGTGATCTCCTACGTGGTCTCCGGTGTCGGCTTCCTCGGCGCCGGCGTGATCATGAAGGAAGGCATGAACGTGCGTGGCCTGAACACCGCCGCCACCCTGTGGTGCTCGGCAGCGGTCGGCAGCTGCACCGGCGCGGACATGCTGGCCGAGGGCGTGCTGCTGACCGTGCTGATCATCGCCGGCAACACCCTGCTGCGGCCGTTGGTGAATGCCATCAACCGCATTCCGATCAACGAGGCAGCGACTGAAGCCACCTACGAGGTGCGCCTGAGCGTGGATGCCGACGCCGTACCGCGGGTGCGCGAGCGCCTGGTCGATGCGCTGGAAGCGGCGCAGTACCCGGTGGGTGATGTGCAGGTGGTCGAGCATGCCGACGCGCCTACCGATGTGATCGCGGTGCTGGTCAGTACGGCCGTGAGTGCCGATGAACTGGACGTGGTGCTGGCACGGATGGAACAGGTGCCGGGCGTGCTGCATGCCACCTGGGAAGTCAGCACCCGCGATTGATTGATCCACGCGGGGCGTGGAGGCTCTTCTCTCATCCCCTCATCCGCTGCTGCGCGCGCAACAGTTTCCGGAACGAACCGCACGACCGGGCATCCTCCGCCCGCGGGCATGCCGCCGCGCGTTGCAGCTGACGGCGCACCCGCTGCAACCGGGTGATCTGCCGCTGCAGCACGTCGGCCTGCGCCAGCAGTGCCTCGCGGTCCAGTGAGATGCGTCCATGCTGCGACGGCAGTGATGCACCAATCTGCTGCAGCGAAAGGCCAGCCGCCTGGCCAAGGCCGATCAAGGCCAGCCGTTCCAGCACCCGCTCGTCGTACTGCCGGCGCAGGCCGCGGCGCCCCAGCGCCTGCAACAACCCCAGCTGTTCGTAGTAGCGCAGGGTGGAGGCCGGCACGCCACTGCGCTTGACCACCTCGCCGATATCCAGTTCACGCACGGGCTTGACCTCAAGTGACCTTCAAGCACCAAGCTATGGGCAACTACCCGACGAAGCAAGGCCATGGCAAGCACATCTCCCATCGATCAGAACGCCCTGTGGAACGGCCCTGGCGGCCAGGCGTGGGTTGCGCAGCAGGCTGTTCTTGACGGCCTGTTCCAGCCGATGGCCGACCTGCTGGTCACCGAACTTCCTGAGACCGTGACAAAACTGCTCGACATCGGCTGCGGCACCGGCGCCAGCCTGCTGGCCGCGGCCGCAGCGCGCCCAGCGGCACATTGCACCGGCCTGGACATCTCCGCGCCGATGCTGGCGCTGGCCCGCCAGCGCGCCGAGGCTGCGGGACTGGACGCGGACTTCATCGTGGCAGACGCGCAGCGCCATCCGCTGCCGCCGGCGCACTTCGACTGGATCCAGTCGCGGCTGGGCGTCATGTTCTTCGAGGACAGCCAGGCCGCGTTCGCCAACCTGCACCGTGCCACGACACCCGGCGCTGGGCTGCGCTTCATCGCCTGGCGCAGTGCCGATGAAAATCCATTCATGACCACGGCCGAGCGCGCCATCGGCGATGCACTGGATCTCCCACCCCGCGTACCCGGCGCACCGGGACAGTTCGCCTTTGCCGATGGCGAGCGCGTGCAGTGCCTGCTGCAGAATGCCGGCTGGAATGACGCGGAGGTTGTTGCGGTGGACGTGCCCTGCTCGCTCACCCGCAAAGACCTGCCGACCTATGTCGGCCACCTGGGACCCTTGGGACTGGCCCTGCGATCGATGCCGGAAGCCCGCGCCGCAGTGCTTCGCGAAAAAGCATTGGCCGCATTCGCGCCGTTCATCGAAGGTGACCGCGTTCGTGTGGATGCCGCCTGTTGGCTGATCCGCGCCCGCGCTTGAGAAAAGGGGACGGAGGGGATTAAGTCGCATATGCCCCGGTTGTGCCGGAAACGACTTAATCCCCTCCGTCCCTTTTTTTGCTAGAGCGTCTCGCCGGCGTCGGCCAGGCGCGATTCGATCAGGGCGTACCACTGCTGCAGCACGTCGATCAGCATGTCCAGCTCGGCATCGGTGCGCTGCGCGCGGCCACTGCGCAGGCAGGCCTGGGCTTCCTGCAGCTGGGCCAGGAACCCCGCCACGGTGTCGGCCTGCAGGATCAGGCCTGGCAGTCGCCGACCGGGGATGCGCACCACGGCATGGTTGCCGAGCTGGCCGTACACGCTGAGCGTAGCTTCCGTCTTCATGGAGAGGGGCAGGAATTGGGCATTCATCGCGTGCACCGTTTGAAAACCTGAGCCGCAGGCAGGCGTGGACGACGGGGGAGACGTTGCCACGCCTGCCGGCGGTCAGGGGGGACTCGGGATGCCGGGACACCGCCCCGGCGCAGGAAGGTCAATGTGGCTGGGCCATCCCGGCGATCTGCACGCGCCGGTTCGGCGCCAGGCAGGCAATCAGCTCGCGCCGGTTGCGCTGTTCACACTGCACGATCGGCTCGGCCGCGCCGCGTCCTTCGGCACTGATGCTGGCTGCAGGCACGCCCCCCTGCACCAGCGCGTTGCGCACGGCATCGGCGCGGCGCTGCGACAGTGCCTGGTTGTAGCTGGCGCTGCCGATGCGGTCGGTGTAGCCGGTTACCCTGATCGACTGCACCTGCGCGGCCTCGCGTACCTGCGCCAGGATGCCCTGCACCGCCTGCTGGCCTTCGGCGCTGAGCACCGCGCTGTCGAAGCCGAACAGCGCGTCGGCCGACAGCCGCAGCGGCTGTTCCGGCAGCGGTGCCGGTGCCAGCGGCGCCGGTGGCCGCGGCGGTTCGAGCACGGCCGCGCACGATTCCGGCTTCCAATACCCGCCCTGCGCGATGCCCTTGCTGTCGAAGCGCACCTGGAACTGGCAGGTGAAGTACTCCGCGCCCTGCGCGGTGCGGAAGTTGAACAGGTAGTTCCACTCGCGCACGCCCCACATGCCTTCATTGAAGTGCGGCGTGCCCAGCAGCGTGTACAGCTGCCGCTTGCTCATGCCCGGCGCGAAACGGCGCAGGTCGGCGACGTCGGGATAGATGCCTTCCTTCAGCGAGGCCTTGGAGGCCTCCGGGAAGTGCACAGCGGTGGCTCCGGCAGGACCATCGGCGGCCGGCGCATGGCTGCGGCAGGCGGCCAGCAGGCCCATCCCCAGGATCAGGCCCAGCGTGGCGGCACATTGGCCGGCGCGGGCGATGCGATGCTGTTTCATGTCATTCCCCCTGTAGACGTTTCCGCGATGCCGGGCCGCGGGTGCGGCCCGGCGGCGGGGATCACCACTGGATGCCGGCACCGACGGCCACACCGGCCTCGCCACGGCTGTTGGTCGAACCGCTGAACTTGTAGATCCAGCGGCCGCCTTCGGAGACACCGGAGATGCCGAGCGCCACGCCCGATTCGCCGTTGTAGCTGCCAGCCGCGATCGAGGCCATGCTGCGGCCCGCCTCGCTGGGCTGCGGCAGCGCCGCGGTGGCCATCGCCGAGGCGATACCGGCCGAGGCACGGTTGTCGGTCTTGCGCAGGTCGCGCTCGAAGCCGCCCATGCGCTCGTCGGTGTAGGCCTTGGACCAGTCCAGGGTCTGCGCCATGCCCGACTTCAGCTGGTCGACATTGACGGCATCGGTGCCAGCAGTACCGGCGGCGACGTTGCGCACCGTGGTCGGGCCGCTGCTGGTGGATCCCAGCGTGACGCTGTTGTAGTTGGTCGCACCGTTGACCGTGGTGTCGTAGCGGATGGTGCCCTGCTGCGAGGCCTGCAGCTGGCGCACGTTGACCGCATCGGTGGCCTGCGAGCCGTCGGCCACGTTGACCACCTGGCGCTCGGCACCGCTGGCGCCCACCGAGACCGTATTGGCCCGGTTCGCCACCGAACCCGCACCCAATGCCACCGAGTTGTCGGCCTGCGCCTGCGAACCATTGCCCAGCGCGGTCGAGTTGGCACCGGCGGCAGTGGAGCCTGCACCACCGGCGGCCGAGTTGGCGCCGCTGGCGGACGGATCGGCCAGGTTGTTGGTGTTGTTGGCGCGGAAGCTGCCGGCCACGTTGGTGATGTTCTGGATCTTCTGGTCGGTGTACTTCTTCGACTCGTCGATGGCGTAGTTCACGCCGTTCTTCAGCTGGCCGACATTGGTCGCGTCGTAGGTGTCCGAGCCGTCGGCAACGTGGGTGATCTTGCGCTCGCTGCCGGCGCTGCCGACCGAGACCTCACCGGCCGAGTTGCTGGCACCGGTCTGCCCGTAGGCGCCGGTGTAGCCGCTCTGTGCACCGACGCTGGCGACCGAACCGGCGCCCAGCGCCACGCTGTTGCCGGCGCTGCTGCTGGCGCCGTTGCCGACCGCCACGCTGTTGGCACCGGCTGCACTGGCCTGCGGACCGACCGCCACCGCTTCCGCACCGGCTGCAGTGGCTGCGGCCGCCGTTGAGTTGACCGCCAGGTATGCGCTGCCACCACCGCCATTGGTGATGCGCTGGTTGAGGACCTTCAGCGAGCCGTCGACAGCGGTGAAGGCGGCCGTGACGTTGTTGTAGTCGCCGCTGGTGAACGTGCCATCGGTGGCGATGCTGGAGATGCTGAACGTCGGCGCGGTCCACACGTTGGTGGTGCCGTTGTAGGCGGTGGTGCCGCCGAAGTAGGTGGCGATGGTGCTGTTCGTGCTGAACAGCTGGTCGCCGGTGATGGCATCACTGCTGCCGGCCAGCACGCTGCCGGCAGCGACATTGGTGATCTTCACCGCGCCGGTGCCGGTACCGGCCAGCGTCACGCTGTTGAGCACGTTGCCACTGCCATCGACATCGTACTTCACGGCCAGCTTGTCGATCTCGCCGGTCTGGTCGGCGACATTGGCCAACGAGTTGCTGACCGCATCGAAGGCGGTGCCGACATCGTTGTAGTCGCCCTTGGTGACGGTGCCGTTGGCGGCGACGTTGTTGATCGAGTAGGTCGGCGCGGTCAGTACGCCGTTGGCATCGACCGCGGCACCACCGCCCAGATGGGTAGCCACCGCCTGGTTGGCGGCAAACAGCTGGGCACCATTGATGGCCTCACCGCTGGTGGCACTGACCTGGCCCGGTCCGAGATTGCGCAGCGTGGTTGCCGTGCCGGTCTGGCCCAGCGTGGCGCTGGCGTAGTTGACACTGCCATCGGCGTTGAGGTCATAGCGCAGCGCGCCCTGCTCCGAGGCCTGCAGCTGGCCCACGTTGACCGCATCGGTCGCTGCGGTACCGGCCGCCATGTGGGTGACCTGGCGCTCGGCACCGGCGGTGCCGATCGACACCGAGTTGGCTCGATCGGCCAGGCTGCCGGCACCGACCGCGATGCTGTTGGCCGCCGTCGCCCGCGCATTGGTGCCGACCGCGATCGCATCGGTGCCACTGGCCACCGCCTCAGTGCCGGTCGAGTTCACCCGCAGGTACTTGGTGCCACCGTTGCGGATGTCGGTGATCTGCGTGTTGAGGTTGACCAGCGAGCCATCGACCGCGGCGAAGGCATCGGTGGCATTCTCATACAGGCCCTTGGCAATGGCACCGCCAGTGGAGATCGTGCTGATCTCGAACAACGGTGCAGTAAAGATGCCGCTGGCCGGATCAAAAGCCGCACGGCCACCGAAGAAGCTGGCGATGGCACTGTTGGTCGCCGCCAACTGGCCGCCGTTGACCGCCTCCAGGCTGCCGGCGGTGACCGCGCCGGCGGCAAGATTGCCGATGGTGGTGGTGCCGGTGCCTGCGCCGAGCGTGACCCGGCGATAGTTCGGGTTGCCCGAGCCGTCCAGGTCATAGGTGACCGCTGCGGAGGCCACATCGTCGATCAGACTGATGGCGCCCTTCAGCTGGGCCACGTTGACAGCATCGGTATTGGCGCTGCCCGCGGCAAGGTTGGTGATCTGGCGCTCGCCACCACCGGCCGTGCCCACCGACACTTCGCCGGCCGAGACCTGCGGTGCGGTGAGGCCGTAGGCGCTGTAGCTGGCCTGCGCGCCGCGCAGTGCAGCGGAGCGGTAACCCAGCGCGACCGAGTTGGCCTGATTGGAAGTGGATTCGGCACCCAGCAGGGTCTGTCCGTTGGCGGTGCCCACGGCACTGTCACCGACGACGACCGAGTGGCCCATGCGGGCGGCATAGTCGGCGGTCGGCACGCCGGTCGGATTGCTGGGATCGTTCACGCCATCGCCGGGGAAGGCGACATTGGCATCGACCTTCGGCAGTTCATGGCGTGCATTGGCACCGATCACCACTTCCTTGGACCCGTTGGCGAAGGCGCCATCGCCCATCAACACCTGGTAGTCCTGTGCCGCGTTGACCGCCCAGCAGGAAATATCGGCCAGCGCGATGTCCAGGCACTTGGCCGCCCACGCCGGCGAGTCGGTTGGCAGAAGGAGGCCCAGCAGGCCACCGGGATTGCCGTTGTTGATGTTGTAGATGTAACTGTCGGAGGTCACGCCACCGATCAGGGTCAGGTGCGAGCTGCCGCCCGTGACTGCGCCGCCCAGGCCGTTGAGCGTGCTGCCGACCGGCGACAGGTTGACCACCGGCAGGCCCAGTACATTGACCGTCGAATAGGTCTGCATGACGTTGGCGTTGCTGAGCTTGAGATTGCCGTTGCTCAGATAACCGTTGCCGCCGAACAGGCTGGTGGTGGTCGGCCCGATCAGCTGGCCGACATTGCCGACCAGGCCACCGGTGCCGATGATCAGCCCAGCATTCGGGTCGGCCGGCGCCGGCGCCTTCGGACTGGTTGGCGGAATCGCCGAAGGTTGGGTCAGGCCGAGGCTGCCCAGCGTGCCTCCCACCAGGCCACCCACGGCGCTGCCCAGGTTGCCGATGGTGCCATTGAGATTGCCGTTGAGCAGGTTGCCCACCGCGCTTCCGACACTGCCCAGCGTGCTGCCCAGCACGCCGCCCAGGTCGCCGGTGGGGCTGCCGGTGGTGCCGTTGAGAACGCCGCCCACGGCGCCGCCGACCGTGGCGACGGTGTTGTTGAGCGTGCCGCCCACTGCGCTGCCGACCTGGCCGACGGTGCCGTTCAGTGCGCCACCCACTGCACTTCCAACGGTACCGACAGTGCCGTTCAGAGCACCGTCCACTGCGCCGCCAACCTGGCCAACTGTGGCGTCGAGCGCGCCGCCCACCGCACTGCCGACGGTACCAGCAGTACCGTTCAGAGCACCGCCGACTGCGCCACCGACTGCGCCGACCGTGTTGTCGAGCGTGCCGCCCACTGCACTGCCGACCTGGCCAACGGCGCCGTTGAGTGCACTGCCAACGGTACCGACAGTACCGTTCAGCGCGCCACCGACTGCGCCGCCAACCGTGCCGACTGTGCCGCTCAGAGCACCGCCAACTGCACCACCGACTGCGCCTACCGTGTTGTTGAGCGTGCCGCCCACTGCACCGCCAACCGTGCCAACAGTGCCGTTCAGCGCGCCACCCACCGCGCTACCAACCGCACCCGCAGCACCGTGAAGCGTCCCGCCGACAGCACCCACCGCACCGCCGACCAGGTTGCCGACGCCCAGTGCGCTGTGCTGCGCCGCTACGGTCGCCTGTCCGGCGAGCTTCAGGTTGCGATCGGCCACTACCTCCTGGCCGTCTGGCGCCTGCACGCGCACCTTGCCGGCGATGCCGGCATCGAACGCGGCACTGATGGCACGATCATGGGTTTCACCCGGCAATTCTTCCTTGGCCGGCAGCGTGACTGCCGCCGTCGCCCTGGCCTGGCCCTGCCCTTCGATGGGATGGCCAGCGACCGCCAGATGCGTGTCGGCCTTGCCATCGACGGTGGCTTTCAGCCCAGGCAGTGAACCCGCGGCTGCACCGCTGAGGCCGGCGGCCGCCTGGGCACCCGTATCGATCGAAGCGACCTGGCGGCCAGCGATGCCGACCTTTGCCCTGGCGCGCGCATCGGCAGCGACGCCCAGCGGCGCATGCGCGCCGGGCGCAACATGCGCAGCCAGCGATGCATCCACCTGTGCCGCCCTGGCCGCGGTGCTGCCCACGCCAACATTGGCGCGGACATCAGCCGCCAGCGCCGGCACGGCCACCTGCTTCGGCACGGTGTTCGCTGCCAGCTTCACCTGCACGGTGGCCGGCAACACGTCACGTACCACCGGCAGCGACGTGGTGTTCAACTGCAGGCCCAGACGAGCATCCGCACTGATTGCGGGGCTGTTCTGCGCCTGTCGCGCGGCGGCAGCCAGGGCCACTTCCGCGTCAACCTTGACCGGCATCGGCTGCGCATACTTTGCCGCGAGTGCCTGAAGGTCACGCAGCGATTGATTGGTTTCCGAGGCCCCTGCGTGGCCGCTGGCCAGCGCGCACAGCAGTGCCAGGGCCAGGGCGGTGGGCATCAGCAGGAAGGCGCGCGGATCGCGTGCAGCGCTGCCGCCGCTGTCGCCGGTGGCCAGTTCCGAGGCCACAACCAGAGCATTGAGCTGGCGGTTCCATACACGCCGGTAGATGCGGTTCATGAGCATTTCCCCCGTAGGCGAACAACTGGAATGTCAGTGGACTTGCCGCTAGGCAGGTGACTGACATTTCAGCGGTTGCAACGAGGGCGGTGCACTTCAATCCGGCACGGCAATCACGCATTCCGGCAAATCCACGGCCGGAATCGGCAGCCGGCTATGCATAAGCGGCAACACGATCGGCAAGCGGATACGCAATTCCGGCATAAACACCGCAAAAACCCTTGCCCGGCCTGGATCAGGCCGGTTGGCCGATCTGCGCGGGTGCGCGCATCAGGGTGTCGCGCGGCAGTTCGCCGAATACCTTGCGGTAATTGTCGGCGAACCGCGAAAGATCCCACAGCCCGCAGCTCAGGGCGATCGCCTTCACCGAGCGACGGCTGGAGTCTGCCATCGACAGGCTGCGGCAGGCCGCGCACAGGCGCAGCATCGAGAGGTAGCGGTTCGGCGAGGTTCCAAACAGGTCCTCGAACGCATAGCGCAGGCCGCGCTCGCTGACGCCGGCGGCATCGCAGATCTCGTTCATGTAGATATTGCGACGCAGGTTGAGCCGCATGAAGTTCTCTGCACGCTGCGCGATCAGATAATGCGTGCGCCGCGCACGGGTGCAGCCCGGTCGATCTGCCGCACCGGCGCCCAGCAGGGCCTGCACATGCTCATGCAGCAGGTTCTCGGTCTCGTCCGGCTGCAGGCCTGCGCCCTGTCCCAGCTGCAGGTGCAGCTGCTGGTAATGGCGTGCCAGCGGCGTGGCATCGCTGGCCAGGTTGAACAGCGAAAGTGCCTGGCCAGCAGGTGGCGTGCTGCGCAGGCTCAGTTCGGTCAGCTTGCGCTGGACGCGGGCCACCGGCACCAGCATCAGGGTCATGTGCGTGCCCGGGCTCAGGGTGAACTCACTGATGCCCTCCGGCATGATCGTCAGCGCCATGCCCGGCGTGAGCGGCACGCCGTGGCACCAGCTCATCGTTTCATCGGTGGCCTGCAGGTACCCCAGCATCGCCCAGTCCGGCGGCAGCATGAAACGGCCACGGCAATGGAAGCCGCAGCTGATGCTGCAGAACAGGGCTTCCTCGTGCACGCGCGAAGCGAACGCTGCCCGTGGCCCGTTGCCATCCAGCAGCAGCAGTTCGACATCACAGACGCGAAGCACGCCGCTCAGCGTGGCCAGGTCTATCGACCGAAGGCCGCTGTCGTCGCTGTCCTCTACCCCACCATCGACCATGACAGTGTTGTCCCCCCGTTGATCCGCCATCCGCTGCGGCCCCCACTGCCTGACAGGGCACGCAACGATCCAGAATCCATTTCCGTTGCCACGCCGGCGGCGCCGGCGTCGATGCGATCGTACAAATCAATGCAAGAGCTTGAATGCGAGTATGCCCAATAATCGGCAAAGGTAAACCCGCGGCCCGGAATGATGAAAAGGGATACACAAGTGAAGAAAATGTCTGAGCAGGTGGCACGGTTTTCGCATGCACCCGGAAAGCGAATCACATTATCTGCACGACAATGAATCGTTTTGCCTGCGAACGGATTTTCGTCACAGAAACCATCTGGGATTTTCAGGCTTCCGGGGTTTCTGCCGAATTTGCATATAGGTTCCGGTTGCAGCCAACCGCCATTCAGGCAAAGTCGACATTACGGTGATCGGCCATCTGATCTGGCCGCACCCAGGGGGACAGCATGACCACGCACGCATCATTGGATGCCTCGACCACCGGCCCCGGGCCGTCCGGTCGCGACCATGCGGCCAATGTCCCGCCTGGAAACGATCACCCTGCTTGAGCACAGCGGGCCTATCCCGCCGTGCCTCCTCCGCCAGGACGCGCGGAGGCCCACGGACGATCCCGGCGGAGCCGGGCCACCGCCCAACGCAGGTGTACTGCATCCGCAGACAGGTAGAGGGAGACATTGGTCATGAACGCATCGATCCGCAAATTCCTGAAGGAAGAAGACGGCGTCACCGCGCTCGAGTACGGGCTGCTGGCTGCCGTCATCGCAGGCGTCCTGATTGCGGTCGGCAACGACCAGATCAAGGGGTTCTTCGAAACGCTGTTCAAGAACCTCTCCGCACTGGCCACCAAGGCGTCGGGCTCGACGACCTGAGCGGCGACCGCGCGCGGCCGGCAGGGCCGCGACGGCGGGGCGCATGGAACCAGGCGAAGACCGTCCGGTGACGGACGATGGAGTGTGCGATGACAGTGCTGGGATTGTTGGCCATCGGCGTGTGCCTGCGGATCGCGATCAGTGATCTGTATGCCCGACGGGTGCCCAACACCTGGCTGGTCGCCGCATGCGTGATCGCCACTGCGGTGATCGCCGTCGGCCAGTTCAGTGCGCCGCGCCAGCCGTGGCTGCCCCACCTTGCCGGCGCGGTGATCGGCCTGTTGGCGCTGCTGCCGTTCCATGCCCTGCGCTGGATGGGCGCCGGGGACGTGAAGTTCTTCGCCGTGGTGGGCCTGATGCTGGGCTGGCAGGCACTGCTGCCGGTCTGGCTGTTCGCGAGCCTCGCGGCCGGGTTGCATGCCGTACTGGTGCTGGCCGGTCGCCACCTGGGCGTGCTGCTGCCCGGCCACCTGCAGATGCAGGTCAATCGCACCAGCACGCAGTGGCAGGCGCATCCGGTGCTGCGTGACATGCAGGCCGCCCGCCAGGGACGACGTGGCATTCCCTATGCAGCCTACCTGGCACTGGCCGCCATCGGCTGGGTGCTGGCCAGCATCTACGGAGGTGCACCATGAACATCCGCAGCCCACGCCTGCAACGCGGTGTCGCCAGCATCGAGTTCGCCCTGATGCTGATGCTCGGCCTGTTGCCGCTGCTGCTGTTCACCTTCTCCGGGGTGATGATCATGGCGGCGCAGCAGACCCTGGCCACCGCCTCGGCCGAAGGCGCGCGCGCCTCGCTGCGCTACGGCACCGCCAGCGAACGACGCACCGCCGCCTGCGTCGCCGCACGCACCTCGATGCAATGGTTGCTGCAGTTTTCCAAGCAGAACGTGGACTGCAGCGCGGGGGGCAGCAACGCCATCGTGGTGTCGGCACAGGCGCCCTGCGCCGGTCTGGCCACGGCCCAGTGCATGACCGTGACGGTCAGCTACGACTATGCCAGCCATCCCTTCCTGCCCGGCACCGCCACGCTCTACAAGTGGGTGATGCAGGCCCCCATCCGCAGCGTCGCGGTCGCGCAGCTCGATCTCGGCAGCGGCAATTGATGATCAGTACTTTGGAGACGGTTCCATGCTCAAGTTGACCCGCATCGCTGCCGTCGCCCTGATCGGCCTGGCCGTGCTGCTGGCGGTGATCGCCCTCATGATCGGGCGCAAACCCGCCGCACCTGCAACCGTCGCGCCAGTCGCTCACAACGAGACGCAGGCGATCACCGTGGTCGAAGCCGTGGCACGCCTGCCTGCGGGCGAGCCGATCAGCGCCAACGGCCTGCGCCTGGCCCAGCGCACCTCACCCGTCCCCGGTGCCGCTGCCAGCATTGCCGCCGTGACCGGCAAGGTGCCGGTGCAGGACATTGCCGAAGGCAGTGTGATCAACAGCAGCGCACTGGCTCAGGGCTTCTCGCTGCAGCTGCGGCCGGGCGAGCGTGCACTGGCCGTGCCCGTGGACGAACTGGTCGGTGCCGGCAACCGCATCCTTCCCGGTGATTTCGTCGACGTCTTCCTCAACCTGCGCAACGCCCAGCCCAACATCAACGGCCCTGGCGAAGCCGCGCAGACGCGCCTGCTGCTGTCGCGCCTGCGCGTCCTGAGCTATGGCCAGCAGGACATTGTGCCGGTGGCCACAGAGACTGCTTCCGACAGCGGGGCCGACACCCGCAACGACCCGCGCGCAGCCGACATCACCGGAAGTGGCAGCACGCACAGCAGCAGCAATGAAGCGCCGCAACCCGCACGCAGCGCGGTACTTGCGGTACCGGTGGCCGACGCCAACCGGCTGCTGCTGGGTGCGCAGCAGGGCAAACTTTTCCTGGCCCTGCGCAATCCCGCCGATACCGGCCTGCCCGACCTGGCGTTGTTCCCGCAATCGCGCGGAGTGATCGACCCGCTGCGTGGGCTCGACGCCGAACAGCAGCTCGCCCTGCAGCGGCCGGAGAACCACGCTTTTGCTGGTCTCGACGGCGACGCGCTGGCCGGACGTGGCAGTGCACCGCCACGCAGCACCCCGGACGCACCGGCGCGCGCGTCGGCGCCACGTCGCAGTGCACCGCGCGCGTCGGGGATCGAGATCATTCGCGGCGACAGTTCCACATCCCGTGCCTCCCTTTGACCTGCATCGAGTGCATCCATGACCGAACGTCGCCGCCGTCCACGCCTCTCCCTCCGCCAGCGCTGGCTGGCCCTGCTGCTGGTGCTGCTGGCGCCGGCAACGAGCGTGGCCGCCGATGACCTGGTGCTGCAGGCGCGCGAGCAGCGTCCCTGGAACCTGCCGGCCGACCTGGAGCGGGTGGCCATTGCCGACCCGGGTGTGGCCGACATCGTGATGCTGCGCGGGCAGCGCCAGGCGCTGCTGGTCGGCAAGATGCCCGGCACCACCACCCTGCTGCTGTGGCACCGCAGACAGGCCGAGCCACAGCGGTTGACGGTACGGGTGCAGAGCGCCGTACAGGGCGCCGCCAGCACCGGCAGCACCGGTCTGGTGTTCACCCAGCAGGACCAGCAGGGCCTCCTGCAGGGAAGCACCGACAGCATGCTCACGCACATGCAGGAACAGCGCACTGCGGCGATGGCGCTGGGCAAGGACGGCATGCTTGCCGATGCGTCCACCATCAGCAGTGGTGGCGTGGTCCAGGTCGAGGTCAAGGTGGTCGAGTTCAACAAGACCGCGATGAAGCAGATCGGCATCAACTTCCAGAACCGCAACGGCGGCTTCGCCTATGGCTTCGCGCGGCCCGGCACTGGCCTGCCCGGCAATACCGGCCTGCTGCCCGGCATGAAGGAAGGCAACAGCAGCAACGAGGCCGTGTCGCCGATTTCCTCGGCGTTCCGGCTGGTGTTCGGCTCGACCAAGGGACTGTGGAACGCCGATGTCGAACTGCTGCAGAGCAATGGCATGGCCCGCGTGCTGGCCGAGCCGACGCTGGTGGCACTGTCCGGCCAAAGCGCCAGCTTCCTGGCCGGTGGCGAACTGCCGATCCTGGAGCCGCAGGGGCTTGGCACCACCACCATCACCTACAAGCCCTTCGGCATCGGCCTGACCGTGACCCCAACGGTGCTGGCGCCGAACCGGATCGCGCTGAAGGTGGCGCCGGAGGCGAGCGACCTGGACTACAGCAACGCGATCGTGCTCAACAACGTGCAGATTCCCTCGATCACCACCCGTCGCGCCGATACCACGGTCGAGCTGGGCGATGGCGAGAGCTTCGTCATCGGTGGCCTGGTCAGCTCCAACATCGTTTCCAACGTCAACAAGATTCCACTGCTGGGCGACCTGCCGATCATTGGTTCGTTCTTCCGCAACTTCGACTACAAGCGCCAGGACAAGGAGCTGGTGATCATCGTCACCCCGCGTCTGGTGCAGCCGCTGGCACGCAACACCGAACTGCCGCTGCCTGGCGAGCGCGAAGCCAAGCCGCATCTTCCCGAATGGGGGGCGTGGTTGCTGGGGCCGGTCAGCCAGGACCCGGTGCCCGGCTTCTCGCGCTGACTTCCATGACGCCTGCGGAACCACGCCCATGCCCTACGCCACCGCCCAGCCGCTGCATCCGCAAGGACCGCCGATGAACCTGGTCCTGTACGGCATCGACCGCGAACTGCTGCCCCGGCTGGCCGCCAAGTTGCCGCCGACCACCACCCTGCACTGGCAGGACAGCAGTGCGCCGACATCGGCGCAGGACCTGCAACGCGGCCCGCAGAGCCTGGTGCTGCTTGACTTCCGGCCCGAGCACGCGGCTGCCTCGAGCGTACTGGCACAGCAGCTGCAGCAGACCCAGCCGGACCTGGCCCTGGTCGCGGTCGGCGCCACCAGCGCCGGCCAGGTCGAAGGCGTGGTGATTGCCCTGCGCGCCGGCCTGCGCGATGTGCTGGACCTGGACAGTGACAACGCCGGCATCGAGGCGGCCCTGCGGCGTGCGCTGTCACCGCGCCCGGCCGCGGTGGCGCAGCACGCGCACAAGGCGCGCCTGATCGTGCTGCTGGGCGTGCGCGCAGGGGTCGGCACCAGTACCCTGGCCGCACATCTTTCGGTGCTGGCGCAACAGACGCGGGCCCTCGCCCAGGGCGATGCAATGCAGCAGGACGGCCTGTTGATGGAACTGGCACAGCCGTCCGGTGACCTTGCGCTGTACCTCAATCTCGACAGCCGCTTCCACTACGAGGATGCGCTGCGCAATGCCAGCCGCATCGACGCCACCCTCGCACGCACCGCGATGGCGCGCCATGACTCCGGGCTGGTGCTGCTGGACCGTGCCGGCGGCAGTGATGCCGTGCCCCCGTCCGACCCTGGCGCGCTGCTGCAGCGCCTGCGCGGGGTGTTCGCCAGCGTGCTGTGTGATGCCGGCGGCTGCCCGCTGCGGCAGCTGCCGCCGCTGTTGCTGGACCAGGCAGACGAGATCTGGCTGGTCACCGATGCGTCAATCGCCACGCTGGTCTCGCTGGACCAGGCGCTGAAGCATCTTGCAGGCCAGCGCGAGCGCGAGAAGCGCCTGCAGCTGGTGATCAACCGCCACGACGACAGCAGCGGCATGAGCCCGGAACAGATCGCACGCCGCTTCGAAGTGCCGTTGCTGGCGACATTGCCTGAACGACCGCGTGTGCGCCTTGCCGCCAGCCAGGGCCGCCTGCTGCTGCAGGATGCGCCGCGCGATCCCTACCTGCGTGCCCTCGCCCCGCTCGTGTCACGGCTGGACCCGGCTGCCTGCCAGGTCCAGCCGCATGGCCTGCGGGAAAGACTCTCCCTTGCCCTGGGTGGATCGCAATGGAAGACAAGGTAACCCCGTTCCCGCATGCCGTTGCCCGCCCGCTGCTGCACGAGAGCCCGGGCCACCTGCCGTTCGCACAGACCGAGCAGTATCAGAAGGTGCTGTCGGCCGCACATGAGCACCTGCTCAACAGCATCGAGGACGAGCGCATCGACATCGATTCCTGGGCCCCGGATACCATCGCCCGCTGGGTGCAGGTGCAGACCGTGGGCTTCATCCAGGAATGGCGCATCCCGATCAACGAAGAAGAGATGCAGGTGGTTGCCGAGGGCCTGGTCAAGGAGCTGACCGGTTTCGGCCCGCTGGACGACCTGCTCCACGACCCCACCATTGAAGACATCCTGATCAACGGTTTCAAGGACGTGCACGTTTCGCAGGGTGGCCAGCTCCGGCGCGCCACCCAGCGCTTCACCGATGACACCCACCTGCTGCGCATCCTGCGCCGCATCCTCGCGCCGCTTGGCCGCCGGCTGGATGATTCCAATCCCATGGTCGATGCGCGCCTGCCCAACGGCGGCCGCCTCAACGCGATCATTTCGCCACTGGCGGTGGACGGGCCGATGGTGTCCATCCGCAAGTTCCGCAAGGACCCGTTCACCCCCGACGAACTGCTCGCCAAGGGCACCTTCGACGCACCGATGCAGGCCCTGCTGAAGGCGATGGTGCTGGGCCGCTGCAACATCCTGGTCTCCGGCGGCACCAGTTCCGGCAAGACCTCGCTGCTGAACGCGCTGGCCAGCTACGTGCCGCCCAGCGAGCGCGTCATCACCGTGGAGGACACCGCCGAGCTTTCGCTGAACCATCCGCACGTAGTGCGCCTGGAAAGCCGCATCGGCGGCGCCGAGGGCCAGGGCGCGGTCAGCATCCGCGACCTGGTGCGCAACAGTCTGCGCATGCGCCCGGACCGCATCGTGGTCGGCGAAGTGCGTGGCGCGGAAGTGCTGGAAATGCTGCAGGCGATGAACACCGGCCATGACGGATCGATGGCCACCATCCACGCCAACACGCCGCGCGACTGCCTGTACCGCATCGAGATGCTGGCAGGCTTTGCCGGCTTCCAGGGCAGCGAGGACAGCCTGCGGCGGCAGATTGCCAGCGCCATCGACTTCATCGTGCAGATCTCGCGGCTGGGCAGCGGACGCCGGGTGCTGGTCTCGATCACCGAGATCACCGGAGTCAGTGACAACCTGATCACCACCCAGGAAATGTTCCGCCACGAGGTGCAGATCGACGCCGCCGGCCGCGAGATCGACCGCTGGATCGGCCTGGGCTTCCATCCGCACTCGCACAAGCTGGAGCCGTTCCGCCAGCAACTGCGTGAATCGCTCTACGGGGACTTCTGAGCATGGGCACCGGCCTGCTGCTGGGCGTGTTGAGCATCATCTCGGTGCTGCTGGCGCTGGCGGTCTGGCTGTGGGGCGCTGCCAGCAACCGCGAGCAGCGCCAGGCCTCGCTGCAGCATGCCGAGCAACAACTGGCGCGTGGCAGCGCGGCCGGCGCGGTACCGGCCGGGCCTGCCGTTGCGGCGGCCAGCGATTCGACCCGCCCGGCCAGCTCCGGAACCCGCGTACTGCCGTGGGACGGTGTCCTGCAGCGCGCAGGCCTTGCGCCGGGCTGGAAGCTGCCACTGATGCTGCTGGTGCCAGGATTGGCGCTTGCGATCGTGGCGGCGATGCGGCTGGGCACGGCCTGGATGTTTCCGCTGACCCTGCTGCTGTACCTGCTGGGCTGCTGGCTGTGGGTGATGCGCCGGATCACCAAGCTGCGCGCGCAGCTGCTGCACCAGATGCCGGACTTTCTCGACAACCTGGTCCGCCTCACTGCGCTGGGCAACAGCCTGCAGGCCGCGTTCCAGGTGTCTTCGATGCAGACCAGCGCGCCACTGCGCGGCCTGCTCGACACCACGGTGCGCTATGCGCGCAGCGGCATGGACCTGGATCGTGCATTGAGCCTGGCCGCGCAGCCGTACCGGATGGACGTACTGAAGGTGCTGGCAGTGGTGATCGGAGTGAGCGTGCGCATCGGTGGCCGCGCCGACCAGATCCTGCAACGCATGGGCGATTTCATGCGCGACCTGGAACAGGCCCAGCAGGAACTGGCGGCCACCACCTCGGAAACACGGATGTCGGCCTGGGTGCTGGGGCTGCTGCCACCCTCCAGTGCGGTGCTGATGGCGATCTCCAGCCCGGCGTTCTTCCAGCCGGTGCTGCACGACCCGCTCGGTCACAGGATCCTGCTGATCGCACTGGGCCTGGAACTGCTCGGGGCGTTCCTGCTGTACCGCCTGGCCAAATCGCTATGACCGTCCGCAGCCGCCCCGGAGGTGCCCGATGAGCGCCAGCGCCTGGTTCGCCCTTTCGCTGCTGGTGCTGGCAGCCGGCGTCGCCCTGCTCGGTATCGCCGGCTGGGTGCGCAGCCATCGCGAGCACCGCAGCTCGGCCACGCTGAAAACCGCCCTGCAGCCTCGTGAAGAAGGCCGCGACACCGAGGCCACGCGCCGCGACTCGCTGGGCTGGATCGAGCGCTTCGGGCGCTCGCTCAGTGGCGGCCGCCTGGAGGCTGCGCTGCTTGCCAACGAAGACAAGCTGCTGTTGGACCTGGCTGGCTGGAACACGCGCCGTGGCACCGCCATCTATCTCGGCCTGCGCCTGCTGCTTGCCCTGTTGGTGCTGGCGCTGGCGCTGGCGTTCAGCAGCGCGCACGGGCTTGCCAAGGTGATGGTGGTGATCGGTGCGCTGGCGGCCGGGCTGCTGCTGCCCAAGTTCGTGCTGTCGTCGTGGGTCAAGCGCCGCCGCCGCGCGGTCGAGAACGAGCTGCCCCTGCTGATCGACCTGCTGCGCCTGCTGCAGGGCGTGGGCTTCAGCATGGACCAGAGCCTGCAGACGCTGGGTGACAAGCTGCGCGATGCATTGCCGGTACTCGGCGGCGAACTGCAGGAAGCCAATGTGGCCTATACCCATGGCCGCACGCGCGCGCAGTCATTGCGGCGGCTGAGCGAGGTCTACGCCGATGATGACCTGGCCAGCCTGATGCAGCTGATCCTGCAGGTGCATGCGCACGGCGGCGCAGTGCAGGAGCCGCTGCGCCAGTTCAGCATCCGGCTGCGCGAACAGCGCCGCAACGCGTTGAAGGAAAAGGTCGGCAAGCTCTCGGTGAAGATGACCGTGGTGATGATGCTGACCCTGTTGCCGGCACTGATGCTGGTGCTCGCCGGCCCGGCGCTGGTCGCGCTGGCCACCACCCTGTCCAAGATGGGATCTCCCTGATGCCTGCCCTGCGCACCTCCCGCCTGCTGCTTGCCGTCGCCCTCGCCGCCCTGGCCAGTGGCTGCGCCTCGACCACACCGAAGTATGTTCGGGCGCCCAGCCTTGCGCCGCCGGAACCCGCTCCGCAGGACAGCCGCAACGCCTATCTGGAGCTGATCGAACGCATGCAGCAGCAGGGCGCCTGGTATGCCTCGCTGGCCCATGTGGAAGCCTTCCGCCAACGCTATGGTGATCGCCCTGCCCTGCGCCTGCTGCAGGCCGACGCACTGCGTGAGACCGGCCAGACCGACGCGGCAGTCATGCTGTATCGCGAGCTGTCCAGCGGGCCGCAGGCCGCGGCGGCCGCCCATGGCCTGGGCCTGATCGCTGCACGCCGCGACGACGACGCCGGCAGCGAACAGGCGCTGGCGCGCGCCACGCAGCTGCAGCCCTTGAACACCGACTACCTGGGCGACCTGGGCTATGCACGGCTGCGTGCCGGCCAGTTCGATCAGGCCCGCGAGCCGCTGGCCAAGGCCCTGGAACTTTCACCGGGCAACGCCAAGGCAACGGCCAACCTTGCACTCTGGGCGGTACTGCGCGGCGACCAGGCCACGGCGGAGCGGCTATCGGAACAGGCCAGCCTCAACGAAGAAACGCGCCGAAGCATCCAGCAGCAGGCCCAGCAGATCCGCACGCGCCTGCAGCAACGACAGGCCGCTGCCGCCGCCAAAGCAGCCACACCTGCACATACGGCCAGCGTCGAGAGTGGCGCTCGTGCATCGGGCGGCGCACGGCTGGCGGGCGAACCCCGCCGCGACCCGCGCGACCAACGCGATCCGCAGCGCCTGCCACCATCGATGCTGGAACGCTTCAGCGCCACCGACCACCCGACCGGAAGCACACCATGACCGCGATGCGCCAGACCCGACGCCTGTTGCCCGTGCTGTGCTGCCTGCTTGTGGCCGGTGCCGTGCAGGCACAGCAACAGCCATTGACCGGACGGATGCTCGGTGGCCCCTCGCCGTCGCCAGCGGCCACGGTGCCGATGCAGGCCGAACCGCTTCCCACCGTGGAGTTGGCCGCACCGGCCGCATCCGCCGAGGTGACTGGGGCGCAACCGGCAACCGTCGCAGCCGACGTTGCACCACCGGCCACACCGCGCACACGCATGCAGAGCGGCGAGGCCACCCGCAACCTGTTCCGCCTGCAGGCCTCCGGGCAGCAGGCCGGCCAGCGCCTGCCGATCCTGGGTGACCAGGCCACGCTGAGCTATGCGCGTTACCTGAAGAGCTTCGAACACGAGATCCCGGACTTCTTTGAGACCGATGTTGCCCGGTCCGGGGACGCCTCTTCCTCCGGACGCTGAGGTCGGCCATGAAACGCCCACGCCAGTTCAGTTTCAGCCGCGCACGCGGCGGCATGTCGGTCACGATGATGCTGGTCATGCTGGCGCTGTTGGCCATGCTGGGCCTGGTCGAGATCGGCTATCTGTTCTGGGCCAAGCGCGATGCGCAGAAGGTGGCCGACCTTGCCGCACTGGCCGGCGCACAGCGGTTGGAGCTGTGCAGCCCGGACAACAGCGACAACAGCGCTGCCCGGCAGAATGCGCTGGCCCAGAACAGGTTCGCAGGCACCCTGCAGATCCGCTGCGGCAACTGGAGCGCCAGCCGTGGCACCGGCACCCGCTTCGTCACCAGCGTCGATGCCAGCAATCCACGCAATGCGGTTCAGGTGATCGCCGAGCGCAGCGTGCTGCCCTTCTTCGGGCAGACTTCCAGCCTGCCCACCGTGAGCGTGCAGGCCGTGGCGCGCCGCGCCGAACCCACCGCGGTGTTTGCCGTCGGCTCGCAGCTGCTGCGGACCAATGGCGATTCAGTACTGCTGTCGACCCTGCGCCTGGTTGGCCTGGACGTCACCAATGCCACGGTGCTGTCCTATGACGGCCTGGCGCAGGCCAACGTGACTCCGTCCGGCCTGCTGAAAGCGCTCAACATACCGGTAAGCGCCAACCTCAGCGTGGCCGACTTCAATCGCCTGTTGTCGGTCAACAAGATCTCGCTGGCGCAACTGGTCGATGCCACCGCCACCGTGGTCGGCCGTGACTCGACGGTGGGCGTGCAGCTGCGCGCCCTGTCCGATCTGGTTGCCACCCAGCTGGACATCAACAAGCTCAACATCGTGCTTGGCAGCCAGTCCGGCGGCGGTGGCCTGTTTGCCGAAGTTGTCTCGCCCGACGGCACGGTCGGCAGCGCACTGGAGTCACAGATCAACGTGCTCAACCTGATCAACACCGCGATCTCCATCGCCAACGATGGCAATGGCGTGGCGGTCAAGGGACTGGACCTGCTGGGCATCAGGATCCAGGCCGGCGTGGTCGAGCCGCCATCGATCGCCATCGGCGGTGTCGGCAGCCGTGCCTACAACGCGCAGGTCCGGCTGATGGCGGACGTGGACAGCAACAACCTGTTCGCGCTGGGGCCGCTGCTGAGCCTGCTCGGCACGCGCCTGCACCTGCCGCTGCACGTCGACGTGGCCAACGGCATGGGCACACTGACCGGCATCCAGTGCGGCGGCAGTCCACCCAAGGCCACGATCCAGGTGGACTCGTCAGTGCTGCGCGCCTGCGTCGGCAATGTCGACCCCGCACAGCGCTTCTCCAGGGCCAATGTCTGCGATGCCACGCTGCAGGACGAACAGCTGCTGAAGCTGCTGGGCCAACCATTGATCAACGACAGGATTACCCTGCCCGCCCTGACCAGCACACAGACCCTGACCCTGGCCGCCGGCGAGACCGGCTCGACCCGGATCAACCCGCTCGCGGTTGGTGACGCCGTATCGGGGCTGGTGAACGAGTTGCTGCGCGTGCTGTCAGGCATGCTCAGCTCGCCCAAGCAGGGCATGAGCGCCAACGACACGGCCAAGGCGCTGGCCGATCGCTACCTGCAGGCGGCCTTTCCGACTGGCGGACGCTACAACGTCGACCAGGTCATCCCGCTGCTGCGCGATGGCGATCCGGCACGCAATCTCGCCCCGCTGGGCAACTGGACGGTGAAGAATGGCGTCCCCAAGCCTTGCCTGCTGGGCCTGACCACCTGCTGGGAAGACGGTTCGGTGTGGACCGGTTACAGGACGACCGTCACCGGCCAGGGCCTGGGCCTGCTCGATGGCCTGCTTGGCTCGCTGGTCGGCGGCCTGCTGATCAACCGCTGCGACAGCCTGCTCGGCAACCTGATCGATTACAACGGCTGCGTGCGCAACAATCTGGCGTCCTACATCCAGACTGCACCGGCGGGCTTTCTCGATGGTGCTGGGGGAACGGGTGTCACCAACCCCGATGGCAGCGTCAGCTGCAGCGGACTGCTGTGCACCCTGCTGAAGCCGATCCTGGCCGCACTGCGACCGGTGCTCAACAGCGTCGGCACCCTGCTGACCAACCTGCTGGCCAGCGTGCTTGGCCTGGAACTGGGCCGGACCGACGTCAACGTGCATTCGATCCAGTGCAGCGCCGCACAGCTGGTCTACTGAAATCGAGCCGTGACGGGCGCCCTTGGCGGCGCCCACACCCATGCTAGACTCCCGGCGGGGAACCACCTTCAACTCAACCCACACTCATCCGTGGATGGTCTAGACATGCGAGAAACTTCAGGGGGCGCGGTCTTTGCCCGGCACGCGCGCAGCGCGGCAGTGCTGGCCGTGGCGATGATGCTGGTGGCACCGGCAGCGATGGCCGCACGTGGCGACCGTGAGGCGGCCGCCGAACCGGCGCGCAGCGCGCCGGTGGTGCGCAATACCGTGGACGAACTCAAGCAGTTGATGGATTCGCGCCAGCTGACCGAGCTGCGCACCACCTACAATGGCAACTACGGCGCCAGCCTGCTGTTCAACGCCAACACCCTGACCTACTACGTGGCCCTGTTCCAGGAGAAGAACTTCTGGCGGGTGATCAAGACCGATGCGGTGGACAACGCCGAGCGTGTCTACCGCACCTTCGCGCAGCAGTCCGAACAGCTGGCCCAGGTCTACATCGACACCACCCGCCTTGAAGCCGGCAAGCGCTACACCGAGCGCCTGGTGGCCTACAACGAGGAACGCCTGCGCACCCTGCAGCAGGAAATGGAACAGCAGCAGGCGCAGTCGGCCCAGGTCAGCGCGGCCCTGCAGCAGGCCCAGCAACAGGCCGTGAGCCTGAGCACCGATGTGCAGAGCACCAACAGCCAGCTGGACGCCCTGCAGCGCCGCATCCAGATCCTGCAGGCCGAACAGGGCAACCCGGAGTTGAGCCTGCCCAAGCCGGACAGCATGCCCGCGCCGGCCGCCGCCAGCGACGGTCGCTGAGAGCTGCACCCACGGTACTCCACGCGACGGCGCCCTATGGCGCCGTTGTCGTTTTCGGCACTTCACGGTCACCGCATCACTGGCAGGCGTCGTAGACCGCGTCATCCAGCTGCCGGCGCTGCACGAAATCCAGGCGCCGACGCTTGAGCAGCGCCTGCTCGCGTTGGCGGCGGGCACGCTCGCAGGCCGCCGCATCCGTGCTGATCGTGATCAGCGCACCGTGCGCCTGCGCCGCACGCCGTGGCCGGGGCGATGGCTTCGGTGCCGAGGCCGCTGGCGCCACAGCGCCGCGGGACAATGACTGCTCCGCGGGCACGTCCCAGCGCCATGCGGCACGCCCCTGGCAAGGTGTCTGCTGGTAGACCGGGTGCGGTCCATCCACGCACTTGTAGACATGGGTCTGTGCCGGCGCTGCCATGGGCAGCAGCAGGCACAGCATCAGCGACCATCGCATGGCGGGCATCCGTGCGTTCCTGTGGCGGGCTGCGCTCATCCTCGGCGCGCGGCTGCCGTCCTGCCAGAGCGATACGCGTCACATCCGATGCAATCCAGCACAGCCGTGCAAGTCGGTCGCCTGCATCTGCGCTGTACTGCCGAAGGCACCGGCATCCTGCCGAAGCCTTCCCTCCCTTCCGCCAAGGAACCTGCAATGAGCAACTTCGTCACCGTCGCCGACGGCGCCCGCATCTTCTACAAGGATTGGGGCACCGGCCAGCCGATCGTGTTCGCCCACGGTTGGCCGCTGTCTTCCGATGCCTGGGATCCGCAGATGCTGTTCATGGGCCAGAACGGCTTCCGCGTGATCGCCCACGATCGCCGCAGCCACGGACGCTCCAGCCAGACATGGGATGGCAACAACATGGACACCTATGCCGATGACCTGGCCGCGGTGATCGAAGCGCTGGACCTGAAGGACGCGATCCTGGTCGGCCATTCCACCGGCGGCGGTGAAGTGGCCCATTACATCGGCCGCCACGGCAGCGCGCGCGTGGCCAAGGTGGTGCTGGTCGGCGCCGTGCCGCCGCTGATGCTGAAGACCGACGCGAACCCGGCCGGCACGCCGCTGGAGGTCTTCGACGGCATCCGCAAGGGTACCGGCGGCGACCGTTCGCAGTTCTTCAAGAACCTGACCACGCCGTTCTTCGGCGCCAACCGGGATGGCAACAACGTCACCCAGGGCATGCGCGATGCGTTCTGGCTGCAGGGCATGCTTGGTGGCGTCAAGGGCCAGTACGACTGCGTGCACGAATTCTCGGAAGTGGACTACACCGAGGACCTGAAGAAGATCGACGTGCCGGCGCTGGTCGTGCACGGCGACGACGACCAGATCGTGCCGTTCGATGCCTCGGCCAAGCTGTCCTCGCAGATCATCGAGGATGCCGAACTGAAGGTGTACGCTGGTGCGCCGCATGGCCTGACCATCACCCACGCCGACCAGTTCAACGCCGACCTGCTGGCGTTCGCACGCAAGTGAGGTATCGCGGCGGCGCCGCAACGGTGCCGCCGCCCCTTCGGTAGTGCCGGCCGCTGGCCGGCAACCCGATCAACGCGTCGCGATCCTGCACAGCCGGCCAGCGCCCGGCTCTACCCCTGGCAGGCTGCACAGCCGGCCAGCGCCCGGCTCTACCAGCGACGGCTCAGATGTCGGCATGGTGATGTGGCACGGAGGCGGGCAGCGGATCCTGACCACCCACGAAGTGACGCACCACCGGCGCGCGCTCTCCCCGATGCAATCCGCGTAGTTCTTCCTGGATCGCCTTGTCGTCGGCGGTGATGCGCTCGTGCTGGCGAAGGTGCTCCAGCCATGACGGGGTCACGAAATACTCCAGGTGGATCCCCGGTGTTGCCACGTCTTCGACTACGCCCCAGACCACTGCACCATCGCGACGACGGATGGATCCCATCGCGCGCATCTGCGCCTGGAACGCGGCACGATCAGCATCATCGATGCGGTACTCGATGGTGACCAGCACCGGGCCTCGATCGTTCGACACCGGCACCGACAGCTCGGGTGCCGGCCAGTGCCCGGCCGGGCTCAGGTTCAGGTCTTCGGTACCGGCGATGCGCACGCGCCATACCAGCAACCCACCGATCACCGCACCGGCCGCTGCCACCAGCAACGCCAGTTCGGGTGAGGTGCGCTGAGCGAGCGCGCCCCAGCTCAGGCCGCCGGCGGCCATGCCGGCAGAGAACACCATGATGTACAGCGCCAGCGCACGCGCACGTACCCATGCCGGAACCGCAGTCTGCGCAGCGATCTGCAGTGACGACAGCACGGTGATCCACGCAAATCCATTGACCAGCATCACCGCCGGAAGCACGTACCAGCTGCGGGTCAGCGCCAGCCCGACCAGGCTCAGGGCCAGCGACAACGTCGCCAGCAGCACCAGCAGGTCGCGATCCATCTGTGCGCGCAGCTTCGGCAGCAGCAACGCACCGCCTACTGCGCCGATCCCGATGCAGCCCAGCAGCATGCCGTACTGCCCCGCCCCACCCTGCATCTGCCCACGCACCACCACCGGCAACAGCGCGTTCATTGCCGCGGCGAAGAAGAAGAAGCCGACCGACTTGATCAGCACCGCCTGCAGCCGTCCGGCACGGCTGGCGTAGCGCAGGCCCGCTTTCAATCCGGCACCGAAGCCTTCCGGCGGCAAGCTCGACTGCTTTGGGTCGCGCTTCCAACCCCACACCACGAACAACATTGCGGCGAAGGTGATGGCATTGAAGCCGAACGCCCAGACCGCACCCAGCTGGGCGACGATCACGCCGCCGATGGCCGGGCCGATCGAACGAGCGATATTGATGCCGATCGAGTTCAGCGCCACCGCCGAGGCCAGCATCGGCTGCGGTACCAGTTCGGAGACGATGGCGGCCTGCGCGGGCATAGCCATCGCCGCACCGCAGCCCATGCAGAAGGTCAGCAGCACCAGCAACTGCGGGGTCAGCAGGTCCATCGCGGTCAATGCAGCCATCGCTGCGGCCACCAGCAGCATCCAGCCTTGGGTCGCCAACAGGTACTTCCGACGATCGACAATGTCGGCTAGGGTGCCGGCAGCGAGCGCCAGCAGCACGATCGGCACCGTGGTGGCCGACTGCACCAGGGCCACCATCAGCGGCGAACCGGTGCGCTCGGCCATCACCCAGGCAGCGGCCACATCATTGACCCAGGTGCCGATGTTGCTGGCCAGGATTGCCAGCCAGATCGAACGGAACATCTGGATCTTCAGCGGAGACCAGGCCCCTGCGGCCTGTGCGGGGTGTTGCGACGCGGTTGCGTTCACCATTGCCATGCTCCAACGATCGAGGCGAACAGCGTGTCCTGGCCTCCAGCCTGCTTCAGTGCAGGACCGGCGTCGACCCAGGCCAGCTGCAGCTGCCATTGCCAGTGTTCGCTGGCCTGCCAGCGGGTTTCGGATTTGTACTGGGTGCCGATGCGGCGCGCGCCACCGGCGCTGCCCGGCAACGCCACCAGCGGCGCCGGCGTGGTGTAGACCGCATCGGCACGACGATGCTTCCAGGCCATCTGTACGCCCAGCTCCGTCGCCACCGCGTCGTGCAGGCGCAGGGCCAGGGTCGGCTGCAGGTCCATCAGATTGGCCGGGGCCAGCAGGCTGGCCTCGCTGAAGTAGGCCGATTTCGGGAACAGTGCATTGAAGGTTCCCAATCGCCGATCGTGCAGCTTGCCATCGCCACTGGCGATGTCGGCCTTCAGCCCCAGCCGCGGTTGCAGCGGCCGCTCCGTCCAGCGCCAGCCGGTGTCGGTGGCCAGCGTCCAGGCACGGATGTCGAGGGGGCCGGTGGCGGCACGCAGTTCACCGCCCTGCGCCACCAGCTCACTGTTCCAGTCCAGCAGACCTGACTGGCCGAACCAGCGCGCACCGAGTGTCTGCCGGCGCTCGGTTCCCGAGCCTGCCGCAAAGCGCGCACCGTCGCGACGATAGTCCAGCAGGTACAGATCCCATTGTCCCACGCCCTGCCCGCGTGCCGCGGTGGCATAGGCACCCCACAGGTGCGCACCGTGTTCGCCCCGATCATCAAAGGCACCCGGCCGGTTCTCGACCGGCCGCAAGGCCATCAGGTCAAGCGTGCCGAGCCGCCCCTTCCAGCCCAGGCGCGCACCGTCGAAGGCCAGGCGGATGTTCGGCCCATCGCGCACCGACAACAGCCGCGAACTGCCATAGCCGGCTTCCTGCCGGCCGAGCTGCACATGGAAGCCACCGCGCTGCCAGCGCCAATACGCCTGCTGCACGTCCAAGGCACCACGGTCGGTGCGGCCCGGGCCGCCTGCCTTGCCATTCTCGGCATGCACGCCCAGCTGCAGCTTTGCCTGCCAGCTGTCCTCCACATAGGTGGCCGAGGCCAGTGCCCGCAGCAGGCCATAGCCATCTTCGCCGCCGCCGATGCCGAACCGGGTCGGGTCGTAGTACAGGCCGCGCAGGCGCAGCGATGCGTCCAGCTGCAGCCGGCCGTCGCCCGCGTCGCTGCAGCGGCCCCCCTCGCAGGCCAGCGCCAGCGATGGCGCGGCCAGCAGCGCCAGGCTCAGAACGCGAAGCACGAGCATCCCATCGCGCCCCAGAAGGCGGTCAGGTCACCGGTAGGCGCCGCATGCTGCGCGGCATGACCGTGAGCACCATGCGTACTGCAGGCCACACCGTGATGGTGGCGATGGGCGGCGGTCAATCCGGTGGCGGCACCGCCAACGTGGTAACCACCGAAGCGGTTGACCGGCGACCAGTCCGGCATCGCCGGCGGCAGCTGCGGCGCCAGCCCAGCATAATCGACGTCGGCGTGCACGATGCGCCCGCCGACCACCGTCAGCACGCTGGTGATGTCGGCGATCTGCGCGTCATCAACGCGGAAGAAGTCGGCCGAAAGCAGGATGAAATCAGCCAGCTGGCCAACTTTCAGCGTGCCCTTCACCGCTTCGTCGCCGGAGAACCAGGCGCTGCCCTGGGTCCACAGGCGCAGCGCCTGCTCGCGTTCGAGCAGGTTTTCCTCGCCATACAGGGCCAACCCGCCCACGGTGCGCCCGGTCACCAGCCAGGACAACGCCACCCACGGATTGTAGCTGGCCACGCGGGTGGCGTCGGTGCCTGCGCCCACCGGCACGCCCTCGGCCAGCATGCGCTTGACCGGCGGCGTATGCCGCGCGGCCTGCACGCCGTAGCGCTCGACGAAGGCCTCGCCCTGGTAGGCCATGCGGTGCTGCACGGCGATACCCCCACCCAGCGCGCGGATGCGCTCGATATTGCGCGGGGTGATGGTCTCGGCGTGGTCGATGAACCAGTGCAGGCCATCGAACGGCACCTCGCGGTTGACCTGTTCGTACACATCGAGGATGCGGGTGATGCTCTCGTCGTAGGTGGCATGGATGCGGAACGGCCAGCGCTTCTCGACCAGCAGCTTCACCACGTCGTGCAGTTCGGGCTCCAGCTCCGCCGGCAGTTCCGGGCGCGGCTCGTTGAACAGTTCGAAGTCGGCGGCGGAGAACACCAGCATCTCGCCCGCGCCGTTGTGGCGCAGCAGGTCATCGCCCTGGCGCGGCTGCAGGATCTCGCTCCAGCCACGGAAGTCATCCACTTCCCTGCCCTTGTTCTGGGTGAACAGGTTGTAGGCGATGCGCACCGTCAGCTGATCATCGCGATGCAGCTGCTCGATGACCTGGTAGTCCTCGGGGTAGTTCTGGAAGCCACCGCCGGCGTCGATCACCGAGGTGATGCCAAGCCGGTTCAGTTCGCGCATGAAATGGCGCGTCGAGTTGGCCTGGTATTCGATCGGCAGGCGCGGGCCCTTGGCCAGCGTGGCGTACAGGATCAGCGCATTGGGCTTGGCCAGCAGCAGTCCGGTCGGGTTGCCCAGCGAATCGCGCACGATCTGGCCACCCGGCGGATCCGGCGTGTCCTTGGTGTAGCCGCAGGCGCGCAGCGCGGCGCGGTTGAGCAGTGCGCGGTCATACAGGTGCAGCAGGAACACCGGCGTATCCGGTGCGATGTCGTTGAGCTCCTGCAGCGTCGGCAGGCGCTTCTCGTTGAACTGCGCGGCGGTGAAGCCACCGACCACGCGGACCCACTGCGGCGCGGGAGTGCGGTCTACCTGGGCCTTCAGCATGTCCAGGGCATCGCCCAGCGAACGCAGGCCGTCCCAGCGCAGTTCCAGGTTGTAGTTCAGGCCACCACGGATGAGGTGAGTATGGCTGTCGTTGAGGCCGGGCAGCAGGCGCCGGCCCTGCGCGTCGATCAGCGTCGCTTCATTGCCCCAGCCGCGCATGATCTCCTCGTCGCTGCCGACGGCGACGATGCGGCCTTCCTGTACAGCCAGCGCCTGCGCATGCGGCTGCCGCGGGTCGAGGGTGGTAATGCGGGCATTGCGGATGACCAGCGTGCTCATGCGACGCTCCTTGGAAGTGGAATCGAGTGCGGCACCGGCGCGACCTGCCAGGCCGAGCGCAACAGCGGCGCCGCTGGCCAGCACCACGTTGCGGCGGCCGTGATCGAGGGGATCGTGACTCATGCGGATTCTCCCGGAAAGCGTTGGCCGTCCAGCGCCCAGGCGCCGGGGCCGGCCAGCGCGAGGGCCAGCAGCACCGTGGTCCACATCAACGGATACTCACTGCCGCCGCGCATCCAGAACCAGCCCTTGGGCAGGGCCAACAGCACGGTGAAGCCGATGAAGGCAGCCGCCGCAAGCGCGGCGATGCGGGTCTGCCACCCCAGCAGCACGGCCAGCCCGGACAACACCTGCAGCACGGCCAACAGCAATGGCAACGGTGCCACTGCCGGCAGCCCGAAACCGCGCAGCTCGGTGGCGAAGCCGGAAAGCCCCGGCCCCCCGAACCAGCCGAACAGCTTGCCCAGCGCGTGCGGCAGCAGGAAGCCTCCTGCCGCCACGCGCAGCATCAGCAGGGCCAGGTCGAGGCCATGGCCGGCAACCATGCTCAGTGCCCGCCTTCCTGCGCACCGAACATCCGCTTGGCGTACTGGATGCCGATGCCGTAGCCGCCGGCGTGGTCGCGCGCAATGCCGGTGGTCAGGTCGTAGGTTTCACCCCGTGCCCAGTCGCGCTGCAGTTCGAGCAGGTACTGCACGCTGGTCATCGGCACCGCGCCGGCCTGCACCATGCGGGTGATCGCACGCTCGTGCGCTTCCTCGCTGACATCGCCACAGGCATCGGTGATCACATACACCTCGAAGCCCTGCGCCAGCGCCGACAGCGCCGGGCCGACGATGCAGACACTGGTCCACAGGCCGGCGATGACCAGACGGCGCTTGCCGATGCGGTTGATCTCATCGATCACAGGCTGGTCTTCCCAGGTGTTCATCGAGGTGCGATCGAACACCGTCTGGCCAGGGAAGATCTGCGGCAGTTCCGGGAACATCGGCCCGGAGAACGATGCTTCGGCGACTGTGGTCAGCACGACCGGTACATTGAAGCCTTTGGCGCCCTTGCCGATCAGCGACACGTTGTTGCGCAGCGCGGAGATGTCGATGGTGTGAGTGGCGAACGCCATCTGCGACTGGAAGTCGATCAGCACCAGGGCGTGGTCAGTCGGCGACAGCAGCGCCGGGGCGGGAGTGGCGGTGGCAAGGCTCATGGGTGGACTCCGTTGGAAACACGATCAAGGGGATGCAACAGGGCGGCATCGCCGGCGACGTACTGGCCGGGGCTGCAGCCGGTCTCCGCGCGGAAGCTGCGGACGAAATGGCTCTGGTCGAAGAAGCCCAGCTGCTGGGCCAGGCAGGCCATCGGCAGCTGCGCGCCCGGCAGCAGCTGGCGCGCACGCTCGATGCGACGGCGGCGGACATAGCGCAGCGGGCTGGCGCCGGTACCGGCGCGGAACAGGCGTACCAGATGGAAGCGGCTGACGCAGGCGGCCGCCGCCAGCTCGGTCACCCGCAGCGGCTGCGACAGATGCTCATCGACATAGCGCAGGGCGCGCTGCAACGCGGCAGCCTGCTGCGGTGCCAGTGAAGCGGCGGGCGGATCAGGCGGGGAGATGGTGGCCATGCGGGACGCCGCGAAGGGGTGCCCCATGGTGCGTGACCCCTGCGTGACGCCCTACCCCCGTCGGTCGAGGCCAGCACCTACCCGAATGGGGGAGGCCGACGGCGGAGCAGGCGGCGCCCGAACAACCGCGCATCCAGTGAATAGGCGCCAGGGCCCAGCATCAACAGCGCCAATGGCAGCACCACCTGTGGCCACGGCGCCTGCTGCGCGAACATGCCCACGGCCGCCATCAGCGCCGCCAGCGGCGTCAACGCACCCAGCACGAGCATCGGCACTGCCAGCAGGCACAACGCCGACCACCCGCCCGCCTGCATGCCGGGCGTGACCAGTGCAGCGGACAGGCACAACCGCAACCACAGCAGGCCGATGCCCGGACCGCGGTCGGGGAACATCAGGAACAGGCGCTGCATGGCGGGGCTCCGGAGGGCATGCCGGCGTGATAGCCGACCCCGGCGCACGCCGCCTACCCCGTTCGGGTCACCCTGCACTGCCCCACACCTGCCAGAATGCGCGCCATGCGTGGCCGCCCCTTCCCGTTCCTGCGTCGCCTGCCGACGCTGCTGACGTGCCTGCTGCTGTTGACCTCCCTGCCCGCCTTTGCCGTGCAGCGCCCGCCGGTGAGCGGCGGGCTGCCCGATTACGAACACACCGCCTGGCGTGTCGGCCAGGGCGCACCAGGCGATATCTGGGACATTGCCCAGGACCGCGAGGGCCTGTTGTGGCTGGCTACCGGCTCGGGCCTGTACCGCTTCGATGGCCGTCGCTTCGAACGGCAGGCAGCGCCCGCCGGCAGCCAGTTCCCGTCCACCAACATGGTCACGCTGGCGCATGCCGCCGGCGGTGCGCTGTGGATCGGCTACTTCCAGGCCGGCATCAGCCAGTTCGCGCATGGGCAGCTGCGCAGCTACGGCCGCCAGCAGGGGGTGCCGGTCGGCGTCGTCCCACGCTTCAGCCAGGATCGCCAGGGCCAGCTCTGGGCGGCGATCAATGGCGGGCTGCGCCGCTTCGACGGACAACGCTGGCAGCCACTGCCGGCCGCTGCCGGCCTGCCCGAGCGCCGTGTGCAGTGGGTGCTGCACGACAGCCGGGGCAGGTTCTGGGTGCTGGCCGACCTGAAGATCTGGATGCGTGCGGCCGGCCAGACTGCGTTCGAGGACACCGGCATCGCGGTTTCGCAGATGGCGACGCTGGCCGAAAGCCCGCAGGGTGAAGTGTGGCTGGCCGACCGGGTGCGCGGCACCTCGCCGCTGGCCAACGCGCAGGGTCTGCTGGCAGACAGCGAACGTGAGGCGCGGCGGCTGCCGGAACTGGTTGCTGCGCGCCTGCAGTTCACTGCCGATGGCGCGCTGTGGGCCACGATGAGCCCGCACGGCGGCGTCGCCCGCATCACCTTCGACGGCACCCGGGCCGTGCGCATGGAACGCTTCGATTCGCCGCAAGGACTGACCGCCACATCAGCAGTGCCGATCATCGTCGATCGCGAAGGCAATCTCTGGATTGGCACCAATCTCGGCCTCAACCGCTTCCGCGCACGCAGCGTGCACACCCTGGCGGTGGGCCCAAGCGATCCGTACCGCGCGCTGGTGCGGGCCAGCGATGGCCACGTGTATGGCTATGGCGAAGACCTCAAGCCCTACGACCTGCGGCGCACCCTGCTGGATGGCAGCGCCACGCAGCTGCAGGCCGCCGCGCGCCAGGCACCCACGCCGATCTGGCAGTTCGACTGGGTCAACCTCGCGCGCACGGTCGCCGGCCACACCACGTTGATCCCGCTGCCGGCGCCGTTCACCGGGCAGCCGCTGCATGCCCTGTTGTTCCCCGATGACGGACAGGCCTGGGTCTGCACCGGCGAACGCGGGGTGCTGCACTACCAGCATGACCAGTGGCAACGTGAACTCCGCCTGCCCGAGCAGGCCTGCTCATCGCTGGCGCTGGATGCCGATGGCCAGCTGCTGCTCGGCTATGCCGATGGCCGCCTGCGCCGCCTCGGTGCGAATGGCACCGAGACCTTCGACGCCGGGGACGGCCTGTCGGTAGGGCCGGTGACCGCGATGCTGCACCACCGGGACCTTCTGCTGGTCGCCGGCGAAGCGGGGCTGGCGGCACGGCTGGGCAACGGCCGGTTCGTCCCGGTGCGCACCGACATGGCCGGTGTCCTGGAGGGCATCACCGGCATGGTCGCCGATGCCAATGGACACCTGTGGCTCAACGGCAGCCGTGGCCTGGTACGGATGGAAAGCGGGTTGCTGCGCCGTGCCCTGCGCACCGGCCTGCCGGTGACGCCACGCCTGTTCGACGCCATCGACGGCATGCCCGGCATCGCCCTGCAGAGCGGACCGATCTCCACCGCCGCCCTGGCCGACGACGGCCTGCTGTGGCTGGCCACCAACCAGGGCCTGGCCTGGCTGGACACCACCCGCTCGCACGTCAATACGATGGCTCCCAGCGTGCGCATCGGCGAGGTGCTGTATGGCAGCGAGCACGTGCCGCTACGCGATGGCCTGCGCCTCCCGGCCGGCACCAGCCAGCTGCAGATCGATTACGTGGCGCTGTCCTTGGCACGTCCGGAGCGCAACCGCTACCGCTACCGCCTGTCGGGCGTCGATGACGGCTGGCAGGACGCTGGCAGCAGCACGCGTGCGTATTACACCAACCTCGCGCCCGGCAGCTACCGGTTCGAGGTGGAAGCCGCCAACGAGGACGGCATCTGGAGCTCCGCACCGGCCAGCCGCAGCTTCCGCATCGCTCCCACCTTCATGCAGACCGTGTGGTTCAAGCTGCTGTGCACCGTCGCCGTCGTTGCACTGCTGGTGCTGGCGGTACGCATCCGCAGCGGGCAGCTGGCCGCACTGTTCCGCGCGCGCCTGCAGGAACGCAACGGCGAGCGCGAACGCATCGCGCGCGACCTGCACGACACCCTGCTGCAGGGTAGCCAGGGCCTGATCCTGCGCCTGCACGCGATCAGCCAGTCAGCGCAGACACCCGAGCCGGTGCGCAGCCAGCTTGAGTCAGCGATGCAGCTGGCCGAGCGCAACCTGGCCGAGGGTCGCGAACGGGTCAATGCGCTGCGCGAGGCGCCGTTCGCGGGCCGCGACCTCGCTTCGGCGCTGGCCGACGTGCACGCCGAATACGCCGGGCATGGCATCAATCCCCTGCGCCTGACCGTGGAAGGCGCGACGCCACCGCTGCAGGCCGACGCGGCCGAAGAGGTGTTCCTGATCGGGCGCGAGGCCATCCGCAATGCGTTGCGCCATGCCAATGCCAGTGCCATTGAAGTGGAACTGTCCTATGGCACGCGGTGTTTCCTGCTGCACGTGCGCGACGACGGCGCCGGCATTGCCGACGAGAACGCCGGCCACGGCCATTGGGGCCTGCAGGGCATGCGTGAGCGCGCCCAGCGCCTCGGCGCGGAACTGCAGCTGTGGACCCGCCCCGGGCTGGGTACCGAAGTCGCGCTGGCAGTTCCGGCCCGGCGGCTGTATCACCGCCGCCGATCACGTTGGCATTGGCCCTGGAGTAGAGAAAGCCATGACTGAGTCCCCTGCCCCGATCGGCGTACTGGTGGTCGACGACCACCCGCTGCTGCGTGATGGCCTGGCGGCACTGCTAGGCGCTCACGCCGACCTGCGCCTGCTCGGCGAGGCCGCCGATGGCGAGGAAGCCATCGCGCGCTACCAGCAGCTGCAACCTGACGTCGTGCTGATGGACCTGCAGATGCCCCGCCTGGATGGCGTGGAAGCCATCGTGCGGATCCGCGCGCTGGACCCACGCGCGCGCATCATCGTGCTGACCACTTACCGCGGTGACGTACGTGCGGTGCGGGCGCTGCAGGCCGGCGCCAGCGCTTACCTGCTGAAGGACATGCTGCGCCATGAACTGATCGACACCATCCGCATGGTCGCCGGCGGCCGGCGCGCACCGATTCCCCCGGCCGTGGCGGCCAGCATCGCCGCGCATGTAGTGGAAGATCGCTTGTCGCCCCGCGAGACCGAGGTACTGCGGCACGTGGCCGGAGGGCTGTCGAACAAGCGCATCGGCGAGCGCATGCAGATTTCCGAGCAGACGGTGAAGGCGCACATGAAAAGCCTGATGGACAAGCTCGGCGTGGGTGATCGCACGCATGCGGTAACCCAGGCGCTGCGGCGCGGCATCATCAGCCTGGACGACAGCGGTCACGATTAGGGGGTTGTTCGGCAGGGCCTGCAGCCCTGCACCCGCGGTAGTGCCGGCCGCTGGCCGGCAACCTCGGCAGCAACGGCAACAACAACAGCAACAGCCTGGATTCCGTGGGATGGCGGGGCGGTTTCGGAGTGCGGGGACGCTGCAAGTACGTCCCTGTAAGCTTGGCAGCCGCATCCATGCCGCGGACACCCCGCACTCCGACACCGCCCCACCTCTGACAGATTCCGATGGCGGTTGGTAGGTGTCGACCTTGTTCGACACTTCTGTCAGATATCGAAATCAATCAGGGGTCAGATCCGGTTTCCTTCGGAAAATGGATCTGACCCCGAGAGCGGTTCCAACAGACCGCAGGTGCAGCGCTGCAGGCCCTGCCAATCACCCCTACTTCAAACGCAGCAGCAGGCTGCTGCCCGCACACACCACCGCCAGCCAGGCCACGCCGTGCCACCCCCACTGCGCCAGCGCCAGGCTGCCCAGCGCACCACCGGCGGCCATGCCGATGAACATGCCGGTGAACAACAACGCATTGAGCCGGCTGCGTGCCGGTGGCACCAGGCCGTAGACCAGCGTCTGGTGCGCCACCAGCGCCGACTGGAAGCCGAAGTCGAACAGCAGCGCACTCACCACCAGCAGCGGCAGCAGCGCGGCGGCCGGCAACCAGGCTTCGGCCAGCAGCAGGCCGAAGCCCAGCAGCGCCACCGCGATCGCCAACCGCGCCACGGCATGGCAACCCAGGCGATCAGCGAAACGGCCGGCAAACGGCGCGGCCAACGCACCGGCCGCACCCGCAATACCAAACGCACCCGCCGCCGCACTGCCCAGCCCCAGGCGGGCATGCAGCATCAGCGCCAGTGTCGACCAGAACGCACTGAAGCCGACCGCCAGCAGCGACTGGCTGGCCACCGCACGGCGCAGCTGCGGCTGCTCACGCCACAACGCCAGCAATGAGCCCAGCAACGCCGGATAGCGCAGCGTGCTGGTCGGTGCAAAACGCGGCAGCGCACGCGCCATCACCGCGCCCATCGCCGCCACCGATACCGCCGCCAGCACGAACTGCGTGCGCCAACCCCACGCTTCAGCCACCACGCCACTGACCACACGCGACAACAGGATGCCGAGCAGCAGGCCGGTCATCACCCGGCCGACGATCTGGCCGCGCTGCGCATCCGGTGCCAGCACCGCAGCGGCGGGAACGATGTCCTGCGCCAGCGTTGCCATCAGCCCGACCAGCAGGCTGGCCATCAGCAGGCCCGGCAGGTGCCCAGCCATCGCGGCGGCGCCCAGTGCCAGCGCCAGCAGCGCGGACTTCAACAGGATCAGATGGCGGCGGTCGAAGCGATCGCCCAGCGGTGCCAGCAGCAGGATGCCCAGTGCGTAGCCGAGCTGGGTCAAGGTTGGCACCAGGCCGGCGGCGCGCTCACCGGCGCCAAGGTCCTGGGCGATCAGGCCCAGCATGGGCTGGCTGTAATACAGCGACGCGACCGAGAAGCCGGCACCGGCCGCCATCGCCAGCACCAATGGGGTGGAAGGTACGGTCGCCGGTGCGGCCGCAACAGACAGCGAGGGGGTAGACATGGGGGAGCCCGGTAGAGGAAGTGGGCGTATCCTGCCTGTATTCGCCAAGCGTCTGTAGTAGGCTCTGGCACATATATTTCATACGCCACACGCATGAATGACCTCGCCACCGGCGCTGATCGCCTGGATCTGCTGCGCACCTTCCTGCGCATTGTCGATGCCGGCAGCCTGTCTGCTGCGGCCCTGCAGCTGGGCACCACCCAGCCGACGGTCAGCCGACGCCTGCAGGCACTGGAGCGGCAGCTCGGCCTGCGCCTGCTGCAGCGCTCCACGCATGGCCTGCAACTGACCGAGGACGGCCTGCGCTGCCAGCGTCATGCGCAGCGCGTGGTCGACGAATGGGAGTCGCTGCAGGCCGAACTGAACGGCGAACCGGAAACGCTGCGCGGACGCCTGCGGGTGATGGTGCCGCACGCCTTTGGCCAGGCGCAGCTGCTGCCGACCATGCTCGGGTTCCTGGCCCAGCACCCACAGCTGAGCCTGGAGTGGATCCTGGAAGATCGGCGCCCGGATTTCATCGCCGAAGGTATCGACTGCGCGGTGCGGGTGGGTCCGGTCGACGAACCGCGCATGGTTGCACTGCCACTCGCAGAAGTGCCGCGCATCGTCGTGGCAGCGCCCTCGCTGGTGGACGCCACGGCGGTCAGTACGCCGGAACAGGCACAATCACTGCCGTGGATCTCGCTGGTCACCTACTACCGCGAACGCCTGCTGCTGCATGATGCGCAGGGCCGGGCGCATACGCTGTCAATCAGCCCACGCCTGCTCAGCGACAACCTGTTCGTGGTACAGCAGGCTGCACGCGCCGGGCTGGGCGCAGCGGTGGTCTCGGCCTGGCTGGTGGCCGACGACCTCGCACAAGGGCGGCTGGTGCAGCTGCTGCCGGACTGGCAGGCACCGGCACTGCCGGTACACGTGGTGTTCCCGGCCGCGCGCCAGCAACCGCCACGGTTGCGTGCCTTCATCGATGCGATGAAGGCCGCGTTGCCGCAACTGCACGGAATGCGGCCGGCGCCGCGCTAGGTCACCGGCCGCATCATCCACGCATGGCGTGGATTTCGTTCAAGACCACAGGGTCAGGGTGCTTCCCGTCGGGAAGGGATCCGACCCTGTCGATCATTGCCCCTTCGCAGCCTCGGCGTTCCACGCTGCGACCTTGGCCTTGGTCTCGGCCAGCATCTTGTCCAGCGCAGCGCGGTCATACACGTTGCCGCGCAGGATCACGCTGTCGATCTTCTCGGTGGCGGCGATGTCCTGCAGCGGGTTGGCGGTCAGCAGCACCAGGTCGGCGGCCTTGCCCTGCGTGACACCACCGTAACGGTCCATCTGGCCGAACCAGGCCGGGCCGGAACGGATCGCGGCCGACAGCGCCTGCGGCGCGCTCAGGCCCTCCTTCACGAACAGCTGCAGTTCCTGGTGCAGGGCGATGCCCGGGAAGTTGAACGAGTTGAGGAAGCCCGCATCGGTGCCGGCAATGATCGTCACGCCCGCCTCCTGCAGCAACGGCAGCACGGCCGCCACCTGATGGTACTGCGCGTGGCGCGCCTCGATCTGTGCCGGCGTCGCCTTCGCGGCGCGGTCCACGCGCCACTGGTAGGTCGCGCGCAGGCCCGGGCCGATGTAGGCCAGGTACGGATCGTTGGCGTGGTCATCCTGGTCAAGGAAATCGAGGATACGGCCACCGTTGAGGGTCGGGGTCACGAATACGCCGCGCTTGGCGAAATCGCGGTAGGCGCGCATCGCGGTGTCACGGTCGAAGCTGGCATCGAGGCGGCGGTTGGCTTCGGCGCGGTCGATGCGGCCGGCGCCGAAGTCGGCGGCGATCTTCGCTTCGTCCTTGCTGCCGGCCTTGAGTGCGTAGTCCAGATGCTCGATCGAGGCCAGGCCGGCATCGACCGCCTGCTCCACGGTCAGTGCCATCGGAATGTGGCCCGACGCCTTGAATCCGGCCTTGCGCGCGGCGCTGGCCGAATACAGGAACAGATCCGGGTTCAGCGTGCTGTCGGTGATCTTCACGAAATCGACCTTGTCGTGCTGCAGGCGGGTGATCGCCTTGTCGACGTCGGCCTCGCTGCCCACTTCGATCGTGCCCTTCCACACCGGCTTGATGCCTTCGATCTTCGCGCCGGAACTGAGCAGGCGCGGGCCGAACAGCGTGCCCCTGGCGATCTCGCCGCGCCACTGCAGCACCTGCTCGGGCAGATCGCCGGAGCAGTCACGCACGGTGGTGATGCCGTGCGCGATATACAGCGGCAGCAGTGCCTTGTTCTCTTCGATCAGCGCCGGGCCACCACCGAAGTGCACGTGCATGTCCCACAGCCCCGGGATCAGGTATTTGCCCTTGGCATCGATCTGGCGGGCCGCGCTCCACTGGCTGCGCAGCTGCGCGTCCGGGCCCACCGCAACGATGTCCTCGCCGCGGATCACCACGCTCTGCCCGGCCAGCGTGCTGGCGTGCTCGACGTCGACCACGGTGGCGTTACGGATCAGCAGGTCGGCGCGCTCGGCAGCAGATGCCGACAGCGGCGCCACCGCAAGGAGGATGGCAAGGGACAACGGACGGGAACGGAACATGATGGACAGCATCCTGATGGGCACGGCCAGCGTGCGGGTGGAAGGAGTAGCGGTTCAGCGCGCCGCGCCGTGCTGGCGCAGCAGGGTTTCAATGCCGGCATAGCCACGCTGGCGCGCGTGCGCCAGTGGCGTTACGCCATCGCCGTCGGCCAGCTCCGGGTCGGCACCGGCCTCCAGCAGCAGCTGCACGATCTGCACATGGCGTGTACCGCCATCGCCGAGCAGGATCGCTTCCAGCAGCGCGGTCCAGTGCAGGCGGTTGACATGGTCCACCGCCACACCTGCGCGCAGCAGCGTGCGCACGGTGGCGACATGGCCGCGCTCGGCGGCCGGAATCAACGCGGTGCCGCCATAGCGGTTGGTGCTGCGCAGATCGGCGCCGTGCGCCAGGGTCATCGCCAGGATCTCGTCCAGGCCGCGCGCGCCGGCATACAGGTAAGCACTGTCCTGCAGCGCATCCTTGGCATTGACGTCCGCCCCGGCCTCGATCAGTTCGCGCGCGGCATCCACGTTGTTGCCCTGCGTGGCCAGCAGCAGCGCCGTGCGGCCCTGGCCGTCACGCGCCTCCAGATCAGCACCATCGGCCAGTGCTCCGCGCACCGCCCCGGCGTCGCCGCGACTGGCGGCATCACGCAGGCGCGCGTCTGCGTCGGCCCTGGACGTAGCAGTGCAGGCAGGGGCGACCATGGCCAGCAGACACCACAGCAGCACGCGCGTGAACGGTGCAGGCCAGCCAGCGGGGCAATGGAAGCGCATCACGGTGTCTCCTTTTCTCCATCGCCGCAGGGCGATGGTCGCAGGGGTCGCGCATTGCCGACCCCTGCCCCGCATGGTAGAAGTCGGCCTGGGTATCCAGAAGTGAAATGTTCAAATGCAAGACAGTGCCAAATCGAATAGAACCCTGTTCGAACTGGACCTGCTGCGGGCGCTGGTGATGGTGGCCGACTGCGGCAGCTTCACCACGGCGGCCACGCGCCTGCATTCGACCCAGTCCACGGTCAGCCAGAAGGTGCGGCGGCTGGAGGAACTGGCCGGGCATCGCCTGCTCGAGCGCGGCCACCGCGATGTGCACCCCACCGACGCCGGCCACACCCTGCTCGGCTACGCGCGGCGCATGCTCGACCTGAACGAGGAAATGGCCCAGGCGCTGGCCGGCGCGATGGTGGAGACCGCGGTCCGCATCGGCGTACCCGAAGACTTCGTCAACCCGCAGACCACCCGCATGCTGGCCGCCTTCAGCCGCCGCCACCCGCAGGTGAAGCTGGAGATCAGCAGCGGCCTGAGCCGTGATCTGGCGCAGGGCTTCGACCACGGCGAGCTGGACCTGGTGCTGGTCAAGCAACGCCGCAACAGCCGCCAGGCGGTGCATTGCCGGCGCGAGCCGATGCACTGGATCGACAGCCTGCGCAGCAGCTGCCTGCAGCAGGACCCGCTGCCGCTGGTCACCTTCCCGCCGCGCGGGCTGTACCGCGACGAGATGATCCACGCCGTGGAAGCGCTGGGCCTGCGCTGGCGCATCGCCTTCACCAGTTCGTCGCTGAGCGGCATCCAGGGCGCGGTGGCCGATGGCATCGGCATCAGCCTGCTGCCGCGCCGCGCGGTCACGCGCGAGCACCGCATCATCGATGGCGAGCGTGGGCTGCCGGTGATCGACAACTACGAAATCGGCCTGCTGCATCGTGCCGATGCCGATGATGCGGTGCGGGCACTGGCCAGCGAGCTGTGGCGGCAGGTGCAGCGCGAACCGGACTGACCACGGTAGGTCCACGCCATGCGTGGATGCCTTTCGCGCATTGATCATCGATATCTGATCAATCTTGCCGCACGGCGGGCATCATCGCCTCGTAAAGTGCTCCTTGTTTCCGTGCTCCACGGCGCCTCGCCATGTCCGACGAAACCCCGACCCGCTTCGATCCCCTGCCCGCCGCCCTGCAGACGCACCTGCAGCACCAACGCTCGCTGATCGCCGCACGCGTGGCCGCCAGCTTCCCGACGTTGCCGGTGCAATGGCCGCTGGCCGCCAGCACATTGCAGCGCGTGGTCGATGCCGAACTGATCGATCGTGACGACTGCGGCGGCTGGGAAGCCCTGGGCGTCGCGTTCGGTGACACCCTGGCCCAGCGCGCGCCTGGCCTGGCCTGGATGCAGGTCACCGATGCCTGGGGCATCGATGCAGTGCTGCGCTACGCCGACAGCAGCCTGCAGATCGGCGCCGGCACCCTGCTGCTCAAGCGCGTGGAGCAGGGCGAGGTCATCGACATCGCCCATCTGCTGGCGTGGCTGGAAGAGTTCGTCGCCACCCGCGCAGACGATTACGCCTGAAAGGTCGCCGAGCATGGCTCGGCGCTACAGGGGGTCGCGCGGCCTGGATCTACAGCCAGCGGCCATCAACGACCACCTTGCGCTCCACCGGCACCCCGGCCACCGCCGCCGGGCCGTGGTCGGCGCGAACCGCCACGAACGTCGCCGGCAGGCCTTCGGCAATGCCATGCTGCGGCAGGCCGATCACCTGCGCGGCATGGGTGGTGACCATGTCCAGCGCCAGCATCAGGTCGGCGTCGGTGTAGAACCCGGAACGGTAGCCCAGCAGCATCGCCCGCTGCAGCAGGTCGCCGTTGCCGTACGGCCACCAGCAGTCGCGGATGTTGTCATTGCCGGCGAACACGCGCACGCTCGCATCATGCAGTGCGCGCAAAGGCGGAAATGGATGATCACCCGGGGCATTGCTCATGATCGCCACGCCCGCCGTCGCCAGCGCCTCGCCCACCTGCAACGCGCGCGCCAGCGGCACGTCGCCCAGCGAGTAGGCATGACTGACCGCCACCCGCCCCTGCAGGCCAGCGGCCCGGGTCCGCGCGGCAATGCGCAGCAGCTGCGCCAGTCCGGTCTCGCCGGGCTCGTGCAGGTGGATGTCCAGGCCCACGCCATAGCGCTCGGCCAGGCCGAACAGCAGTGCCAGCTGGCCTTCAGCATCGCCATCCAGCGTGGTCGGGTCGATGCCGCCGAGCACCTCCACGCCCGCGGAAAGCGCCTGTTCCAGTACGGCGGCGGTACCCGGACAGGACATCACCCCGGCCTGCGGGAACGCCACCAGCTGGATGCGCATGAGGTCGGCACAGCGCCGCGCCGCTTCGCGGACCGCCTCGAGATGGCGCAGGCCGGTGCTGCCATCCACATCCACGTGGCAGCGCATCGCCACGGTGCCGAAGCGGCTGCACTGGCGGATCAATGCCTCGGCACGGTCCACCATCGGCGCGGCACCCGCTACCGCGGCCTTCTCCACCGCCAGCCGCTCACGCAGGCTGTTCACCGGCTGATGCGGGTGCCAGCGGTCGCCGACAAAACTCTTGTCCAGATGGATGTGGCCGTCGACCAGCCCGGGCAGGACCGCGAAGCCCTGCAGGTCGACGCATTCTGCCCCGTCGGCCGGCGAGGCCTCGCCATTGAGGCCACTGATGCGGCCGCCACGGATATGGAAATGCAGTGGCGCGCCGTAGCGGTCTACACCGCCATGGACGAACTGGAGGGTCATTGGGGACTCCGGGAAAGCCAAGAATGGCGCCAGCGTGCGCCTCCGCAAAACCATCGGCCAACGAAATATCTGGATGCCAGATATTCATCAGACCGATGATCGCCCTGCCACGATCGCTCGCAGCCACGCCGTGCACACGCCTGAACGGGTACCATAGGCGCCTGTTTCCGTTGTGATGCCGCATGGGCCCGTCCGACCGCCACGATCGCCTCCGCCGCTGGCAGGCCGCGTCCCTGCTCGCTGCTGCCCCGATCGCCAGCCTGTCCGCCACCGATGCGGCCGCTACCGCGCCGCCGCAGGCACCGCCTGGCCAACAGCGCATCGCATCGGCTGCCCTGGTCGAGCGGTTGCACCAGCGCGTGCTGTCCGGGCAGAGCGCCACCGCCACCCTGGAACACTGGTGCGCCGAACACGGCCTGGCCGAACAGGCGCGGGTGCGCGCGGTGCGTGTGCACGGCCAGGACAAGCCTGCCCCCGCCGACGTGCTGCAGGCGCTGGGCGCAACGCAACCGGGCACCGCCCTGCGCTACCGCCGGGTACAGCTGGTCTGTGGCAGCCGCGTCCTCTCCGAGGCCGACAACTGGTACCTGCCGGACCATCTCAGCCCGGCCATGAACCAGGTGCTGGACAGCACCGACGAACCCTTTGGCCGCGTGGTCGGCCCGCTCGGCTTCCAGCGCCAGACACTGGCCGACCAGACGTTCTGGCCACCGCGTGGCCAAGGCGACCACGGCGTGGTCCTGGAAGTGCGCGCGCTGCTACGCGATCGCCAGCAGCAGCCCTTCAGCTACGTCATCGAGTCGTACCTGCAACAGGCGCTGCCCTAGGCGACCGGCGCGCGCCATCACCGCGGTGTCTCGACAGCAGAAGGCCCGGCATTGCCAGGCCTTCTGTCTGCCTGCCGGATCAGCGGAACCGATAGTCCAGCTGTACCCAGTATTGGCGGCCATAGGGGTCGTAGTTGCCGACCGGGTAGAACGGCCAGCCGCCACCGTTCCTGTCCGCCGGCGGGCGGCTGTCACGCAGGTTGTTGACGATCACGCCCACCGACAGGTTCTCGCCGAACTGGCGGAACACGCTGGCGTTGTAGGTCATGTACGGCGCGATGCGGCCACTGCCATCGGTCTTCGGCAGTGAACCGAAACGATTGCCGTACAGCGTGGTGGTCCAGTCTCCCTGGTTCCAGGTGATGCTGCCATTGGCCTTGCTGCGCCACTGGTAATCATCCAGCGAATTGCGGATGTCACGCTCCGGATCATCGGCGAACTGCCGGTACGTGTGCTCCAGCACCACGGTGTAGGCCAGGCGCGTGGTGAAGCGGCCATAGCGGCCGGCATCGAAACGCCAGTTGCCCTTCAGGTCCAGGCCGCGCACCGATTCGGAGGCCGCGTTGATCGGGTTGATCAGCACGCGGGTTACCTGGTCCGGCTGCACCGTGGCATTTGACGGGTTGCGGATCACCCGCGACAGCGCGTCCTGGCACAGCGGTGAACCGATATCGCGCGCTTCGCCACCCAGCGTGCGGCCCAGGCGGCAATCGGCTTCATCACGCAGGATGCGGCTGGTGTCGAGGCTGGTGACCTCGTTGTCGATGCGGATGTCGTAGTAGTCAGCACTGAAGTCCAGCCCGGACAGCGGCGACCAGACCACGCCGAAACCATAGGACTTGGCGGTTTCCGGCTGCAGCTGTGCGTTGGCACGGTTGCTGTAGTCGATCGACAGGCCGTTGTAGTCGCAGTTGTCGTACGACTGGCCTGCGGTGCGGCAGCGCCAGTAGTCGGTCATGCCCGGGTTGTAGCCGCGGGTCTCGGTCGCGAACACATAGTTCATGTCCGGCGCACGGAAGCTGGTCGCGGCAGAGCCGCGGATCAACAGGCTCTCGATCGGGCGGAACTCGACGCCGAAGCTCCAGGTCGCCTTGCCGATGTGCTCGCCGCCTGCGCGGTACTGGTCGTAGCGGCCGGCCAGCGTGGTGGTCAGCGATTGCAGCAACGGCAACTGCAGTTCAACGCCGGCCGCATAGCGGTCACGATCACCGCCGGCACCGATACCGGCGCTGGTGTTCCAGAACTCGCCGGTGCCCAGCCGCGGGTCCGGGCGGTTGCGGTAACCCTGGCTGCCGGCCTCGACCACTGCCGCCAGCGCAGCATCGCCGCCCGGCAGTGCGAACAGGCGGCCATTGACACTGGCGCTGAAGGTCTGCAGCCACGCCGCGTTGCGGCTTTCCTGGTAGCCGGACAGGCCCTCGTACTCGTTCGGAGTCAAAGGCTTGAACAGGCGCGCCGGGTCCGGCGCATAGACCTCCACGCCATTGCGCACGCCCAGCTTCGGGCCCAGCAGGTACTCGTTGATGCCGGCCAGCAGCACCGGGCGACGGGTGCGGTTCTCGTAGCGCGAACGGCTGTAGACCGCCTCGTAGTCCCAGCCGCTGTCGCCGATCTGGCCGCGTGCGCCCACGTTGAACGACCACGAGTTTTCCAGGAACCGGTTGGCATTGCGCGGCAGGCCACCGATTTCTTCCGGCGCGAAGCGGCGGTACCAGCTCTCCAGGTTCCCGCTGTTCTGGTTGTAGAAGTAGTTGCGTGACGACGTCCAGGTCGGCGCGCGCGTGTTGTTGTAGATGCGCGCGCTGCCCACGGCGACATCGGCGAACAGGTCGGTGGTCTCGTTGAGGTGGAAGGTCGCCAGGCCATAGCCGTTGAGGTTTCGCTTCTCGGTCTGCACCGTCCAGTAGCTGGCCGCGGCCTCGTTGCTGCCGCAGTACCAGCCCAGGCGCGGGTTGCTGGCACGGAACACGCTGCCGCCATAAATGTCCGACGCTGCGTCGCAGCCGCTCACGCCCGGATCGATGTTGCGGCCGGTGGCGGCGTTGCGACGGTAGGCGATCGCCGTTGCCTGCGGCGCCTTGCCGGCCGGATCATCGTCCAGCGAATCCATGAAGTCGCGTTGGCGCGCGTGGATCACCTTGCGCACATCGAACTCGAAGCCGAACAGCGCATCCCAACGCTCGCCGGAACTGCCGCCCACCACCTGCGCGCGCTGGTTGTCACCCCCGCCCTGCTGGGTGCCGCCGGCGCGCACGTTGACGTCCACGCCTTCAAAACGGTCCTTGAGGATGATGTTGACCACACCGGCAATGGCGTCGGACCCGTACACCGCCGACGCACCGGCAGCCAGCACTTCGATGCGCTCGATCAGGGCGCTGGGAATGTTGGCCAGGTTGACCACGTTCACCGAGCCCTCGTAGGCCAGCGGGTAGTCGGCCTGGCGGCGGCCGTTGACCAGCACCAGCGTGCGGTTCGGACCCAGTCCGCGCAGGTTGATGGTGTTGGCGGCCGGGGTGAAGGTATTGCCGAAGTCCTCGCCCTGCACGTTGCCGGTGTTCTCGGTCAACGCACTGAGCGCGTCGAAGGCATTGCGGTAGCCCTGCGCGTCAATCTGCTCGCGGCTGATCACCGTTACCGGCGACGGCCCTTCGACGCTGGCACGCGGAATGCGCGAACCGGTGACCTTCACTTCCTGCAATGTGGTGGGTGCGCTTTCCTGCGCGAAGGCCGGCAGCGAGACCAGCATCAGGGACGACAGCGCGAGCACCAGCGGACGCGGGCGCAACGCCTTGTGGGAGGCGGACATGGGCTTCCTGGGGGAGTGGGCGGGTGGTACGGGGGAGCCGTGGCCTGTGCGGCACATAACGATCCCGTAACGAAAGTGTCCTGAATGGGTGGTTTCAACGGAAATGACCAGCCCTGATGGGCTTATGCCTGAACCGAATCAGAAGGACCCACGGCACCGCCACACTTTTGCAATGAATTGCATGGTCTGGCGCTTTTCGGATACGCATCGTGCATGGATGACCAACCGCGCCACCTACACCCACCTCGCCCCGCTGCGCCCCGTCCTTCGCCGCCACCTGCTGCACCTACAGGCAACGCCCATCACCCTGCGTTCGTTCCAGCGCACCGATCTGCCGCGCTGGCGCACCTTCGACGACCGTCGCCAGCGCGGCCAACGGCCGTCCTACGGCATTGATGAAGAGGCCCGCTTCCTCGCCAGCGTCCATCGTTCACGCCTACAGGAAGACAACGATCTGCTGGTACTGGGGGTGTTCGACGACGCGCAGGGCATCCTGCACGACCAGCTGCATGTCCGCCTGCAGTCGCTGCATTCGCGCTGCGCAGAACTGCAGTCGCTGCAGCACCGCAACGCGCATCCACAGGCCACGCTGCGCGCGCTGTGCCCGTTCCTGTTCGACAATGTCGGCCTGCATCGCATCTTCGTCCTACTGCCGCCGGGTTGCACCACCCCTTTCGCCCAGGCACTGCAGGCCCACGGCTTCATGCGCGAAGGCATCCTGCGCGACTACCACCTGGACGCCGAGGGATGGCATGACCGCCAGCTGCTGGCGCTTACCGCGCCGGCGTGGCGCAGCAATCTGCAGCGGATCGGCTAGCGCACCCGCTCCAGTGCCGCACCCGCGCCGGTCAGCACCGTGCAGGCATGGTCCTGCAGTTCTTCGCCGCTGGCATCGTTGCCGCTGGCGGCATCCACGCGGGTGGCCAGCAGGATGAAGCCGGGGCCGCCCTGCACGTCATCGCGTCCGGCCACCACCAGGCTCCATTGGCCCACATCGCCCACGCCGCTCAGGCCATAGGCCAACAGGTTGAGCGGATTGGCGGTCATTTCTGCACCGGGCAACAGATAGGCCTGGTACTGATGCCCGCGCAGAAGCACCGGCAACGGTGACCAGCGTGGCCCCAGGGTGCCGGCGTGTGCATCCAGGGCCTGCAACACGTCCGTGCGCAGGCAATCGACATGGATATGCAACTGGTGCTGCGACCGTCCGTGCGGTGAGTTCAGCGCCAGGCTGGCCACGTTGCGCGGCAATGGCTGTCCCAGGGCCTGTTCGGTGTGCGCGCGCGCCTGCCAGGCGGCCGCGAAATAGTTGGGCGCCCCACGCTGGTAAAGACCGCGGCTCTCGATGCCACTTACCTTGTCCAGCGGCATCAGCAGGAACTGGTAGTCACCGTGTGCATCCTTGACCAGCACGTCACGGCGGCCGGCCGCCGTCTCCACCCGCAGGCAGCTGCCGCGCGGGCCGTCAGCTGCCTGGCAGTCACGCTCGATCAGGCGCCACAGTGCATCGGAATGGGCGGGCGGCGGAGGCGCGCTCGCACAGGCGGACAACAGCAGCAGGGGCGACAGCAGCAACGGGCGCAGGGACACGGCGGCGACTCACGGAACAGGCACGGCAGGCGGCGCCGCGCTGCATTCTAGCCAGCGCGGCGCTGCAATCAGTAGGTGCCGAACGGCACTTCAACCACGATCGGGGCCACGCCCTCGCCCGCCTGCAAGGTGTAGCGGTCCAGTGCGCCATCATCTTCGGCGTGCGGCTGGCGCTGGAAATGCAGGGAATAGCGGTCATCCCCCAGGCGCACGGCACTGCCATCGGCCTCCAGCGCGGCACCTTCGGGAATCAGCAGCCCACCCAGGTCGCTGTAGGCCCCCGGCACATCGGTGAAACCATAGTCGGCCAGTTCATCCACGCGCTGCATCGCATAGACATGCGGCAGGTAGGGACGTGCCGGGCTGCGGCCATTGCTGAGGTCGGTCACCCAGGCCTGTGGCAGGTGGTATTGCTCGCGCAGTGCGGCCACGCCCAGCGACGGGCTGGCCACCTGCAGGCAGCACACCGCGCGCTTGCCCTCACGATCGACAATGGCGAATCGATCGCCGCGGGTGGCGGCCTGCGGCAGCATCGCGAACGCCAGGTTGCGCTGGGCGGGTGCGTAGCCTGCCTCGGTCTGCAGGTTGCGCCAGGCACCGAACACCGGCGCTTCCGCAGCGGCGTCCGGCGCCGGCTCGATGGCAGAGGCGGCAAACGCCACGCCCAGCACCGACACTGCCAGTATCCTTCTCGCCCTGCGCTTGTCGCGCAAACTGCCTGCCGTCATAGCGTATCCAACATCTGCACCGGAATGGCCCGGCCTGCCCGCTGGCGTGCTGCCAGCCACCCCTGCCACTATGCAATGGCCACGCTGTGCCGGCAATGACCGGGGTGCTGACGCCTTTCGCGCGACGGGTGCTATCGTTCCGCCCATCTTCCCCGCGCAGGAGCGCTCGCATGTCCGCCTTCCGTCTGTCCCTGTTACTGCCTGCGTCGGCCCTGCTGCTGTCGGCCTGCGTCAGCACTCCTGGCCCGCAGGTCAAGGGTACCGGCCACTGCGATGCCAGCCAGCTGGGCTGGGCGATCGGCCAGCCGGCCAACGAACCCAACATCCGCCGCCTGTCCAGCGAGAGCGGCGCCGGCCTGGTCAACCCGATCGGCCCCAGCACCATCACCACCAAGGACATCCGCCAGGACCGCCTGCGCGTGTTCGTGGACAAGGACAACATCATCACTTCCACGCGCTGCGAGTAGGCGCTGCAGAGCCGAGCCCACGCTCGGCTGCGCTTCCGTGACAGCCGAGCCCACGCTCGGCTGCGCTTCCGTGACAGCCGAGCGCAGGCTCGGCTCTACAGAAAACGCGAGTCGAGCATGGCTCGACGCTACAGCTCAGGGCTCGGTATAGCCGGCGCAGTCCGGCAGCGCCTGGTCGGGGCGGAACACCCCATCACTGAAGCGGAACAGCCGCGTGTAGCTGCACGCCGGGTCCTGCTCGGTGCGCAGATCCTTCTTCTTCAGCGGCCCCTTGGCCAGTGAATCCTCGAAACGTGAAACGCCGGCCGGGAACCGGGTCGCCACCGTCTGGTAGCGCAGCACCGGCATGCCCTGGGCAGCCGTGTCCAGCGCCAGCTTCGCCGAGAAGCCGTACTCGTCGTGGCAGGCGCCTGCGCGCTGCTTGCTGTCCTGCTCGCTGAAACAGGCTCGGATCATCGCATTGCCCAGCCATGGCACGGTCAGCACGTCGTCGTCCACCTGGATGTCGTCCTGCAGGTGGCGCACGCGTGCCAACTGCAGCGTGGACGCGTCGGCACCTCCACCGGAGTACATGGTGCTGAACTTGACGATGCCGCCCACCAGCACATTCTGGTGGGCGCGCTGCTGCGGGTCGGTCACCGCTTCATCGCTGCCCACGCCCGGCGCCAGCCGCACGATCCACGGCCACAGTGACAGGTCGGCTTCCTGCGGCACGTCGATGCTGACGTGGTAGGTGTGTGGCTTGCCCTGGCCCTGCACCTTCTCAAGCACTTCCAGCACGCTCGGCCGGTCACCCTCCTCGGCAACCGGCTGCACGCGCACGCACCAGGTGCCGTCCCGCGTGCAGTCATAAAGCCCCGAAGGTCCGGTCTCATTCGCGATCAGCACCTGTCCCAGCGGCTCCATCACGTTGCCGGCCGCGTCGCGCTGCTGCGGCAGGATAGAAGACTGGGCCAGCACCAGCAGCGGGGTCGCCAGCAGTGCAGCGCACAGGGCGGCGCGGACGGAAATGGAATGCATGGGTGGCTCCTGTGGCTGGGGTTCCGATGGTAACCGCTGCCCGGGCGACGTCGAACTGCTCGACTTGGCTTTTGTAGCGCCAAACCCTGCTCGACTGCTTGCCATCCGACATCAGGCGAGCGCCGGCCCGGCTCTGCATCATCCGCAGTCGCAGTTCCCCCAGCCCTTGGCCTTTGACGTCTGGCCGATACCGGGATTGAACGTATTGCTCGGGTCCAGCTGCCGGTAGAAATCCGCCAGCGCCGGCTTGGCCGGGTACAGGTGGCCGACATTGTGCTCGGCCGGATACTCGGCACCACGCTGGTCCAGCAATGCCCACATCGCATGCTCGATCGCCATCGGGTCTTCACCCTTGCGCGCGATGTAGTCCTGGTGGAACACGTGGCACAGGAAGTGCCCGTAATACAGCTTGTGCAGCAGGCGGGCGTCGATATCGGGTGGCAACTGCTCGAACCAATCCGCATCGTCGCGGCGCAATGCGATATCCAGCGCGACGATGTCCTGCACCTGCTCACGATGCACTTCGCGATAGCGGACTGCCGCACCGGCCACCGCGAAGCGATGCAGGAACGCCTTGCGCCCCTCCTCGGCCGTGCAGTGGAAATAGCCGCCTTCGTGCCCGGCGAAGAACCCGCGCAGCCAGGTTTCGGTCGCCGCCGCGTCCTGCGCGGAAACCTTCAGCAACAGGTGATGCTCATAGCGTTGCCGGAACTCGCCCATGCGCTTGGGCAGGTGCGAGGGCAGCAGGCCGGTCAGCACCTGCATCACCCGGTCGGTCACCCCGCGCAGGCCCAGCCGTTCGAACCAGCCATCGATGCGGCTCTTCAGCGCGAACGCCGCGGGCACACGGGAGGTACCGAGTCGATCGATCAGCAGGAAGCTGTCCTTGCCGTAGCGCTCGCCGACGTCATAGGCATCGCGGTGGATGTACTCACCGGCAATCGGCAGGCGCTCGAAGCCGGTCAGCAGCTGGCGACGGATCGCGGTGAGGCTGTCGGTGCGGTTGCTGCCGATATAGAAGACCTCGGCAGCCTCCTTCTCGAAGGTGTCCAGGCGCACCGCGAACACCGCCAGCTTGCCCGCGGACCCGGCCGCCTCGAAGTGGCGGCTGGGATCCGCATTGAAACGCGCCGGGGTATCGGCGTCGACCTTGCGCACTTCGTCGGCGTAGCGCGGATCGGAAGCCGCACGGCCGTCGCCATCGCCCACGTCGGCGGCCGTGTAGTCACCGGCCTGCAGGCGCTGCAGGATCTGCTCGGGCGTATCACCCAGCGCGATGCCCAGATGGTTGACCAGCTGCAACTGGCCCTGCGCATCGACCTGCGCATACAACGCCAGCTCGGTGTAGGCCGGGCCACGTCGCACCAGCGCGCCACCGGAGTTGTTGCAGATGCCGCCCAGCACCGAGGCTCCGATGCAGGACGAGCCGATCACCGAATGCGGTTCGCGACCCAGCGGAGCCAGCGTCTGCTCCAGGCGGTCCAGCGTGGCGCCGGGCAGGCACAGCACCTGGCGGCCTTCGTTCAACAACTGGATGCCGGTCAGGCGCAGCGTGCTGACCAGCACGACCGGCCGGCCATAGTCATCGCCATCCGGGGTCGAGCCGCCGGTCAGGCCGGTATTGGCCGCCTGCAGGATGATCGCCGCCCCACCCTGCACCGCCGCCTGCAGCACGCGCCACAGTTCCAGCAGCGTACCCGGGCGCACCACCGCCAGCACTGGGCCATCGCCGAAGCGGTAGCCGCGACGGAAGCGCCGCGTGGCCTTGTCGCCGGTCAGTACATGGCGATTGCCGACCGCATCGCGCAACTGTGCCAGCACGGCGTCGTAGCCGCTCATAGCAGGCTGACCAGCGAATCGCGGCCGATGTCGGCGATGCGGCGCGCACCGGTCAGGGTCATCGCCACGCGCATTTCCTTGCCGATCAGGTCCAGCAGGTTGGCCACGCCGACCTCGCCCTGCGCGGCCAGCGCATAGATGAAGGCGCGGCCCAGCAGCACGGCATCGGCCCCCAGTGCCAGCATGCGCACCACGTCCAGGCCGGTGCGGATGCCGGAATCGGCGAGGATCTTCAGGTCGCCCTGCACCGCATCGGCGATGGCCGGCAACGCACGTGCGGTGGACAGCACGCCGTCCAGCTGGCGGCCACCGTGATTGGAGACCACGATGCCATCGGCACCGAACTTCACCGCATCACGCGCGTCATCCGGGTCGAGGATGCCCTTGATCACCATCGGGCCCTTCCAGAATTCGCGGATCCACTCCAGGTCCTTCCACGAAATGGAGGGATCGAAGTTGCTGCCCAGCCAACCGATGTAATCCTCCAGCCCGGTGGGGTTGCCGCGGTAGGTGGAGATGTTGCCCAGGTCATGCGGGCGGCCGAACAGGCCCACGTCCCACGCCCAGTGCGGATGGGTGATGGCCTGGCCGATACGGCGCAGCGAGGCATTCGGGCCGCTCATGCCCGAGTGTGCATCGCGGTAGCGCGCGCCCGGCACCGGCATGTCCACGGTGAATACCAGCGTGGTCACGCCTGCGGCCTGCGCCCGCTCCAGCGCGTTGCGCATGAAGCCGCGGTCGCGCAGCACATACAACTGGAACCACATCGGCCGCTGGATGGCCGGTGCCACTTCCTCGATCGGGCACACCGACACCGTGGACAGGGTGAATGGAATGCCACGGCCGTCGGCCGCGCGCGCCGCCTGTACTTCACCGCGCCGCGCATACATGCCGGTCAGGCCGACCGGCGCCAGCGCCACCGGCATCGCCAGTTTCTCACCGAACAGCTCGGTTTCCAGGCTCAGGTCGGACATGTTGCGCAGGATGCGCTGGCGCAGCGCGATGTCGGACAGGTCGGAAACGTTGCGCTTCAGCGTGTGCTCGGCATACGCGCCGCCATCGATGTAGTGGAACAGGAACGGCGGCAGCCGGCGTTCGGCAGCAGCACGGTAATCGGTGGAGGCGGAGATGATCATGGGGTCAACCGTGGGGGGAAGGCAGGCGCGAGGCCCGCGCGCGCCGGGCTTCGTTGTCATCGAGAGTGCGCAGCGTGGTGTGCACGAACTCGAGGTGGGCATGCGCGGCGGCGCGCGCGCGTTCGGGATCGCCGTCCAGCACCGCGTCCATCATCTCGCGGTGCTGGTCGGACAACGGCGAGAAGGTCCTCGCCGAGGTGTAGAGCTTTTCGCGGCTCTGCGAGATGTTGGTCTGAAGCAGTTCGAACAGGCCGCGCATCACCTGCAGAAGGACCAGGTTGTGCGAGGCCTCGGCGATGGACAGGTGGAAGGCCGCGTCGGCCTCGGCTTCGCCGGTGGGGTCGTCCTTGCCGTGCGCGTCCATCATGGTCTGGAAGGCCTGCGCGATGCGCGTGCGGTCCTCGTCAGTGGCACGCAGCGCCGCATGCCAGGCGGTGGCACCTTCCAGCGCGTGGCGGATCTCCAGCACGTCGAAGCGGTATTCCGGGTCGCCTTGGAACAGCGGCAGGTACGGCGCCAGCGGTTCATCCAGCGCCTGCCGCGCGCGTGCCGCAGGCTCGGCCACGTAGGTGCCGCCACCGACGCGTGCGGTCAGCAGGCCCTGGCTGGCCAGCTGCGCGATGGCCTCGCGCAAGGCCGTGCGCGAGACCCCCAGCTGCACCGCCAGGGTGCGCTCTGCGGGCAGCCGGTCACCCGGCTGCAGCCGTTGTTCCTGCACCAGGCCGCGCAGCTGCGCGGCCACCTTGTCCGAAATACGATGCGTGCTCATGGCGCCATTGTGGCCCGAAGCACGCAACGGGTGGCCGACCGATCGTGCATGGCTCAGGGGATCATCCAGGTCAGCCAGTAGGCCTGGGCCAGCGTGATCAGGCCGACCATCGTGGTGAAGATCAGGCTGTGCTTGACCGTGAAGCGGAACAGGTCCGACTCCTTGCCGGCCAGGCCGACCGCCGCGCAGGCAATGGCGATCGACTGCGGCGAGATCATCTTGCCGGTGACACCACCGGTGGTGTTGGCCGCCACCAGCAGCACGTCGGACACGCCGATCTGCTGTGCTGTGGTCGCCTGCAACGCCGAGAACAACGCATTGGACGAGGTGTCCGAGCCGGTCAGGAACACACCCAGCCAGCCCAGGAACGGTGAGAAGAACGGGAACGCGTCGCCGGTATGCGCCAGCGCCAGGGCCAGCGTGGCAGACAGTCCCGAGTAGTTGGCGATGAAGGCGAACGCCAGCACCATGCCAATCGAGTAGATCGGCATGCGCAGCTCACGCACGGTCTCGCCGAAGGTCTGCAGCGCCGAACGGGCCGGCATGCGCAGCGCGATGATGGCGATCACCCCGGCCAGGATGATCGAGGTACCGGTGGCCGAGAACCAGTCGAACTTGTAGACGGCGTCATAGCTCAGCGGCGCATCCACGATCGGTGGCATCTTCTGCACCAGCTGGTCCAGGCCTGGCACCGGGATCTTCAGCACCCAGCCTTCCAGCGGGCCATCCGCCGCGAACAGCGATTTGAACGGCTTGATGCTCCACAGCGTGACCATCGCGGTGAGGATCAGGAAAGGCGACCATGCCCTGGCGATCTGGCCGACGCTGTGGCGCGGTGCCTGCAGCGCCTGTGCGGCCGCCTCGGCGCTGGTTTCGGTGTCGAAACGGAAGATCCGTACCGGCTTCCAGCGGCGCAGGAACAGGGTCAGGCAAACCAGCGACGCCAGCGAGGCGGTGATGTCCGGCAGCTCCGGGCCGATGAAGTTGGAGGTCAGGTACTGCGCGATGGCGAACGAACCACCCGCAACGAGCACCGCCGGCCAGGTCTCCTTGATGCCGCGCCAACCATCCATGATCGCCATGATCCAGAACAGCACGATGATGGTCAGGAACGGCAACTGGCGGCCGGCCATCTGGCCGATCTCGAATGCGTCCAGGCCGGTGACCTGCCCGGCCACGATGATCGGAATGCCCATCGCGCCGAACGCTACCGGCGCGGTGTTGACGATCAGGCACAGGCCAGCGGCATACAGCGGCTTGAAGCCCAGCCCGACCAGCAACGCTGCGGTGATCGCCACCGGCGCACCGAAGCCGGCCGCGCCTTCCAGAAAGGCACCAAACGCGAAACCGACCATCAGCATCTGCAGGCGCTGGTCTTCGGTCACCGACAGGATCGAGGCGCGGATGATGTCGAACTGTCCGGTCTTGACCGAGACCTTGTAGAGGAACACCGCGCCGATGATGATCCACGCGATCGGCCACAGGCCGTAGACGAAGCCGAAGCCAGCCGCGCCCAGCGCCTGCGGCAACGGCATGCGGTAGAACAACAGGGCCACGCCGAGTGCGATGGCCACGGTGATCGTGCCGGCCAGCCAGCCCTTCATGCGCAGCACGGCCAGGGCAACGAAGAAGAACGCGATCGGCAGCAGCGCGATCAGGCTGGACAACCACAGGTTGCCGGCGGGGTCGTACAGGTGTTGCCAGGGCTGCATGAAGACTCTCGACTGGGGGCGGGTTCACCACCGCAGGGGTGGGTGGTCGTTGGCCCCATCATTATTGGTCATACCGATAATGAATTGCGAAGCCACTGGACGCAGATTGAACCGACGATTGCGCGAAGATCCTATTAGACCATAGGGTTAGAATGAATTATTGGTACGACCATTAAGCCAGTTGAGACAGTGGCGCGTATCCACCACACTGGATCCTGCCCCACCTCTGGTACACGAATGACACCCGCCCCCACCCGCGACCTGCAGTCCATGCAGCGGCAGGCAGCTGACTGCCTTGCCAACTACGCTGAGGCGAACCGGCTTGATCACGCAGGATTGGATGCACTCATCGCCCATCTGCGCGCATATCCGGATGCGGGCGAAGCCATGGCATTGCCAAGCTGGGATCAGGCAGGCTCAGAGCTCCAGATCGCGGGTCGAGGTGATCCATTGCCGCCATCTCTGTTGGGGCAGATCGCCACGGACAAGCACGAGGAGTTGAACGACCTGATCTGTTCGTGCGTTGAAGTGGGAATCGCAGATCTGTACGGCGCTACGACGGGTGTTCCTGACCAGATGTTGGCCAGAGCACTGGCCATCCTGCAGCGCAACGCTCCGCAGAAGACCTGACTGCTTCAACTCCGCCTTGCAATCACGGTCAGATCACCCGTTGAGACTATGATCCCATCCCCTCAACGCCTCAGATCTTCTTCTCCAACCGCCGCATCACCGCCAGCACCAGCACGCACAGCACGCTGACCCCGATCGCGATCACGTACTTGCTGATCCCCACCGCGATGCCGATGGCCGCTGCCATGATCAGCGAACTGGCCGTGGTCAGGCCGCTGACCTGGTCCTCGCGTGAGCCGCGCAGGATGGTGCCGGCGGCCACGAAGCCGACGCAGGCCACCACCGCTTCAATCAGGCGTACCGGATCGACCTGCAACAGGTCGCGGTAACGCTCCTGCTGGAAATGTTCGGCCACCGAGTCGCCGAGACCGACGATCAACGCGGCGGCCCCGGCGATCAACATGTGCGTTCGCAGGCCGGCGGCGTGCTTGCCCATTTCCCGCTCGACACCGAGCACACCGCCGAACAGCATCGCTGCGGCTACGCGCAGCAGGATCGAGACATCCTGGGTAAGTTCCATGGGCAGGCTCCGGGAATTTCCCTGAGCGTCGCGTGGAATGCGTGGCACAGAGGTGAAGGCCACCCCACAGTGCGTTCACCCGGTAGCGCCGGGCGATGCCCGGCGACGCCGTAACCCGCGTTCAGCGCATCACTGCGCGAGGTAGCCACCGTCGATGGCGTAGTACGTGCCGGTCGCGAACGAGGCATCGTCGCTGGCCAGCCAGGCTACCAACGCGGCCACTTCCTCCGGCGTACCCAGCCGCTTCAACGCGTGCCGCCCTTCCAGCGTGGCGCGCACCTTCGGGTCCATCCTCTCCAGCAGTGGCGTGCTGATGAAGCCCGGCCCCACGGCGTTGACACGGATGCCGTCAGCCGCATGTTCCCACGCTGCGGTCTGGGTCAGCCCGACCACGCCGTGCTTGGCCGCCACATACGCGGTGGAGCCGGCATAGCCCACCTGGCCCAGGATCGAGGCCATGTTGATGATGCTGCCGCCCGTGCCGGCCGCGCGCATGGCCTGGATCTGCGCACGCTGGCACAGGAACACGCTGGTGAGGTTGACATCGATCACGCGCTGCCAGCCATCGAGAGGATAGTCACCGCTGGCGGCGGCCGGCCCGCTGATGCCGGCGTTGTTGACCGCCACGTGCAGGCCGTCGAGTTCCTTGATCGTGCGCTGCACCGCTGCCTCCACCGCCGCGTCGTCGGTGACGTCCAGCGCGATGCCAATGGCCTGTGCGCCGGTGCTGCGCAACTGCGCCACGGTGGCATCCACTGCATCCTGCTTGAGGTCCCAGACCGAAATACGGGCACCGGATGCGGCCAGCGTCTGGGCCACGGCCAGGCCGATGCCCGACACGCCTCCGGTCACGATCGCGGTCTTGCCGGTCAACTGGTAATCAATCATCTCCATTCTCCATCGGTGGGGTATCGAAGTGGCCTGCAACAGCCAACCCACCCACCCTACGCGCGCGCCCGTGATGGCCAGGCTGACATCGCATCTTCAGATCGTTCCAGCCATGAAACCTCAACTGCAGTTTATGTATGGAATTACGTACGGACATGCGTGCAAAACGCCGGCGTATGTTCGTCGACATTTTCACTTTGGCCGTAATCGCCAATCGTTTTGACCTTATTGAAGTCAAAAGCACGCGAATCGCGGCGACAATGGGAAACGCTTCCAGATTCTTCGACACATTCAATTCAACCTGTGTTTGCGCAGAGCGATGTCCCGATATTTCACTTTTGCTGATTACCGCCAGTTCGGCGAACGCCATGGCTACGACTACCGGATCGAAGGGAGTGAACTGCGCGACGACCAATGGGCAGGGCGTGGCGACGTCCACGAACAGTCACTGCGCGGTGGCCTGGGCCTGATCGCCTCGGACGTGCACAACCGCTTTACCTATACGGCAACCGCTGTGCACGATGCCGGCCTGACCATCCGCCTGATGCTGCAGGGCGAAGTGGATGTCCAGTTTCCTCGTCGCAAGGGCTTCACCCTGCGCGCCGGCACAGGCATGACCACCAGTCACCATGAACCTGTTTCCATGGCCGGTCTGCATCCTGGCGGCAGCCACCTGCGCGGGGTCAGCTTGAGCGTACCGGCCGATCTGGACGTGGACATGCTGCGCCTGCCGGCACTGCAACGGATCCTTCAGTCCCCTCTGCAGTGCCGCCACTGGGCCATTCCGCACGCGATGCTGCCGACGCTCGCCCAACTGTTCGACAGCCCCTGGCAGGACGACATCGATGCGCTGTGGCGCGAAGGCGTGGCCCTGCAGGTGTTGGCCGTCGGCCTGCAGGCCCAGGATATGCAGACCGAGCATGTACGCACGCTGCGCGCCGGCCAGCGCGAGCGACTGGAACGGGTGCGCAGTTACCTGCATGACGACCCCAGCCATGCCCACAGCCTGATCGAACTGGCCCAGCTGGCCTGTATGAGTCCGAGCTCCTTGCGTCGCCATTTTGCCCAGCAATACGGAAGCTCGGTGTTCGACTACCTGCATGAGCAGCGCATGCGCCATGCCGAACAGGGCCTGCGCGAAAACGGATGGACCGTCGAGCAGGCTGCCGCCGCCAGCGGCTACCGCCACCCCAGCAACTTCGCCGCCGCGTTCCGCAAGCGCTTCGGCCTGGTCCCCAGCCGCTGGCGCACGGGCCCGTCGAAGGTGGGCTGAAGGCCCGGGCCCAGGTAGGTGTCGACCTTGGTCGACACGCTCCTGCGCCATTGCGGATGCCGGCCAGCGGCCGGCACTACCACACCCGCCTGGATCCACCTGCCATGGCTCAGCCCTGGTAGGTGTCGACCTTGGTCGACACGCTCCTGCGCCATTGCGGATGCCGGCCAGCGGCCGGCACTACCACGTGCTGCCGGGCTATGCCCGGCGTCATCCTCTCCGCCTCAATACACCGGCAGATCGATGTAGCTGGCCTGCGCAGCGCTGTGCCACACGCGCTGCGTGGCCTTCTGGTAATCGCCTGGCTTGGCCAGGTAGATGTTCGGCACGTAGGTCTGCGGATTGCGGTCGTACAGCGGGAACAGGCTGGACTGCACCTGCACCATCACCCGGTGGCCCTTCTGGAACGTATGGTTGGCGTTGGGCAGATCGAAGCGATACGGCAGCACCTGGTTGGCGGCCAGCGGCTTCGGATCGCTGAAGCTCTCGCGGTAGCGGCCACGGAAGATCGCCAGCGACACCGGCAGCTCGTAGCCACCCATCTCCGGCGTGGACGCTTCCTGGTCCGGATACACGTCGATCAGCTTCACCACCCAGTCGCTGTCGGTGCCACTGGTCGAGGCCTGCAGGTGAACCACCGGCGTGCCGCCGATGCGCAGCGGCGCGGTCAGCGGTTCGGTGATGAAGGTCAGCACGTCCGGGCGCCCATCGACGAAGCGCTGGTCCTTGACCAGCCAGGTGGTCCACATGTCGCGGTCGCCGAAGCGGACCGGGCGCGGCACGAAGGGCACCGGCTTGGCCGGGTCGGACACGTATTCCTCGAAATCACCCTCGCCCGCTGCCGGTGCCTGGAACGCCAGCTTGCCGCCGGCGCGCAGGTACAGCGGCTTGCTGCTGGCGGCACAACCCTTGTCGCAGCTGCGCGGCCAACCCTTCAAGCGGTCCCAGTGGTTTTCGCCGGTGTTGTAGATCAGCACCGGTGGCGTATCGGCCTTCGGCGCGCCATCCACCAGGTACTGGTCGAAGAAGGGCTTGAGCACGTCGCGGCGGAACTGCAGCGCGGTATCGCCGTCGAACTTCAGCGCACCCAGTTCGCTGCCGCTGTAGTTCACCTGGCTGTGTCGCCACGGGCCCATCACCAGGTAATTGCGGTTGTTGCCGCTATCGCGTCCTTCCATCGCCTGGTAGGCGTGGTTGGCACCCCACATGTCCTCCTGGTCCCACAGGCCCTGCAGCCACATGGTCGGCACCTTCAGCGGTGTCTTTGCCATCACCGCGTCCAGCGCCTGGCCCTGCCAGAAGCCGTCATAGGCCGGATGCTCGACCAGCTTCTTCCACCAGGTCAACTGGTCCACGCCGGTGAAACGCGCGTAGTCGCCTGCCGAGCCGATGCGCAGGAAGGTGCTGTAGTCGTCGTAGCCCAGGCTGGGCAGCGGCGTACCCTTGCCGCGCTTCTCGGTCTGCATGGCGAAATAGTTGAAGTTGACCTGGCGGAACGCACCGTAGTTGAGCCAGTCGTCGCCCATCCAGCCATCAACCATCGGGCTCTGCGGCGCGGCCACCTTCAGTGCCGGGTGCGGGTCGGTCAGCGCCATCACCACGGTGAAACCCTCGTACGACGAACCGAGCATGCCGACCTTGCCATTGCTCTCCGGCACGTTCTTCACCAGCCAGTCGATGGTGTCCCAGGCGTCGGTGGAATGGTCGACTTTGGTGTTGTTCAATGGCCCGCGCAGCGGCCGGGTCATCACGTAATCGCCCTCGGAGCCATACTTGCCGCGGATATCCTGGAACACGCGGATGTAGCCGCCGTCGACAAACACCTCGTCACCCTGCGGCAACAGGTCGCGCATGCGCGGCGAATCACTGCGGCTGGCGCGACCGGCAGCATCATAGGGGGTCCGGGTCAGCAGAATCGGCGCATTGTGGGCGCCCTTGGGCACCACGATCACCGTGTACAGCTTGGTGCCATCACGCATCGGCACCATCACCACGCGCTTGTCGTAGTCGCGACCGACATCCGGGGCAACGAACGGCTTGCCGCTGATATCCGGGGTCATCGGCGGGGTATCGGCGGCCAGCACGGTGCTGGACAGGCAAAGGGCAATGGCTACAGCGACGGCACGCACACGCATGGACAACCCCTCCCGGCAGGAAAGCCTCAAGCCTACTCCTGCCTGGCGCCGTGAAGTGTGTGCAGGCTTTGCATTCTTCGGTGGATGCAGGCAGGACTGATGGCACATGTGCCTGCGGTGCCGCTGCGCTCGCCGGCGAACGGTAGTGCCGGCCGCTGGCCGGCAACCGCGTAACGCGCCCCAGGATCATGAAGTTGCCGGCCAGCGGCCGGCACTACCCGGTCAGGCCACCACCACCTCATGCAGCGCCAGCCAGCGCCAGCGACCCTCTTCCTGCCTCAGCACCGCCAGCGATTCGCGCCACGCGGGCTGGCCGCCATCGATCGAATGCCCTTCGCGATAGCGCAGCACCGCCAGCGGCAACGGCACATCCACCGCCTGCACGGCGTCGATGGAAATCCGCAGCCCTGGGCGCGCCCCGTGACCACCGGCGAACAACGCCTGCACGGCCTGCCGATCCAATCGGCGTCCGGCGATGCCGACCATGCTGAAGTCCCTGCAGAAATGCGTCATCAGATCATCCAGCGCATCCGCATCAACCTCGGCCCGGAACCAGGCCTGCAGCTTGTCATGCAGGCAGTGGATTTCATGTTCTGCGGTGGTGTCCATCAGGTGTTCTCCGGTTGCTGAAAGGTGATCCTCTGCGACCTGCGCAGCAATGCCATCGGTAGCAGGGTCAGCAGGGCGGCCAGCCCCAACGCCACGCGGGTGGCGTTGGCCGGCAGCCATTGCATGGCCAATGCCAGCAGCAGTGCGATGGCGGCGGTGCCGAGGAAGAAGCTGAGCTGGCGGTTGAGGTTCCAGAGTGCACTGGCATCGCCCAACGCCTCGCCTTCCACGCCCTGGAAGGCCAGCGTCTGCGCGGTGCTGCTGCACAGGCTGCCGCCGGCGCCCGTCAGCGCGAACAACGATCCGGCCAGCACGAAGGCCGGCTGTGGCAGCAGCGCCATCAACAACAGGCCACTGGCCTGCAGGAGCATGCCGACGCGCAGTACCGCGGCCGGACCGAAGCGAGCCAGCAGGCGCTTGCTGGCCATGATCGCGATGGCCGCAGCCAGCGCCCAGGGCAGCATCAGCGCGCCGATGCGTGCCGCGCTGTAACCGGCGTGGTGCAATTGCAGGGTACTGACCTGTTGGCTGCCAATGAACACACCGGGTACGGCGAGATACACCAGCATCGCCAGCCGCAGCCTGCGATGGGACAGCAACGACCAGCGCAGCAGTGGCTGCGCTTGCCGACGTGCATGCCGCAGGTGCGTCGCCGCCAGCAACAGCGCGGCCAGCAGCAACACGGCACCTGCACCGCGATGTCCCGATTCGCCCAGCCAGGTCAGCGCCAGCAGCAGCGCGCCCAGCGCCAGCATCGCGGTGGACAGCGCATAGGCCTGCAGGCGCGGCGCACTGCGCGCGCCATCGGCCGGCATCCACGCCAGCACCAGTCCAATCGCCACCACGGCCAGCGGCAGGCTGGCCCAGAGCACACCGCGCCAGGACAACCACTGCACCAGCAGCCCACCGAGCGCGGGCGCCAGTGCTGGTACCAGCAGCGCAACCAGCAGGATGCGCCGGGTCAGCGCACCACGCTGCCCGGGCGTGCACTGTCGGTAGGCCGCCGCCTGTGCCACCGGAATCAGCAGGCCACCGGCCAGGCCCTGCAGCAGGCGCCAGCTCAGCAGCCAGCCAATACCCGGTGCTGCGCCGGCCAGCGCAGCAGCAACCGCGAACAGCAGCAACGCCACCAGCAGCAGGCGACGCTCACCCCAGCGCGCGGCCAGCCACGGCGCCAGCGGAATCACCACGCTCAGGCCCAGCATGTAGGCGGTGCCCACCCAGGCCAGGGTGCTGATGTCGGCGTGCAGCTCCGCTGCCAATGCCGGATAGGCCACCGTGGCGACGAACATGTTGACCAGATCCAGAGCGAATACCAGCAGGAAGATCGCCTCATGGCGCAGGCGGGGGGACGGCATCGGCGGCGCTCCAGCAGGGAAGCGGCCAGCATGCCGTGCGGGCCTTGTTGGAAAAACACGACAGCAACTGCAACACTGTCAAATCTACTTTGACAATGAATTGCCATGGTCAGCCTTGATCGCTTCGATATCTTCCGCGCCGTGGTCGAGGCCGGCAGCCTGACCGCTGCGGCCGATCGCCTCGGCCTCAGCCGCGCGGTGGTCAGCTTCAACCTGAAGCGGCTGGAGCAGGAGCTGGGCGTGACCCTGCTGCTGCGCAGCACCCGCCATCTGGCCCTGACCGAGGCCGGGGAACAGTTCCTGCAACACTGCGTGCAGGCACTGGATGCTGCGCAGGCGGCGATCGATGCCGCACGCCGCGACCAGCACCAGCTGCAGGGCGTGCTGCGCCTGACCACCACGCCGGAGTACGCCCAGCTACGCTTGATTCCTGCGTTGGAGGCGTTCCGTGCGCGGCACCCGGCCCTGCAGCTGCACCTGTCGACCTCACCGGCACCGGCCGACCTGATTCCCGAGCGTTTCGACCTGGCGATCCGCCTCGGCCGCCTGCCGGATTCAGGGCTGCATGCCAGCGAGCTGGAACGCCATCCACTGTGCGCGGTGGCGGCTCCGTCCCTGCTGGCACGCCTGCCCTCTGCCGATGCGGCCGATGACCCCGTGCAGCTGGGCACCCTGCCCCGCCTGGGCTACCCACGCCTGGCCGACGTGCCGGTGGTTGCCCCCGATGGCAGCGACGCGCTTTTCGCCACTAATCCGGGCAATGCCGTGGTGCGCGTAGATGGTGCCAGCAGCCTGCGCGCTTTCGCCGTGGCCGGCGCCGGGGTTACCGTGCTGCCGCGTTGGCTGATCGAGGACGACCTGGCCCAGGACCGGCTGCGCCCGGTGCTGCGCCAGCACCGCTTCCCGCAGCAGAGCGTGTACGCTGTCTACCCGCACAGCACACAGCCCTCGCCAAAGGTACGGCAGCTGATCGATTTCCTGCGCGGGTGGTTCGGCACCGCACCTTTGTAGAGCCGAGTTCATCAGCCGAGCGTGGGCTCGGCTCTACAGGACGCCACGAACGGACACGGCCCTGTGCGGGCCGTGTCGTCAGGCATCAGCGCAGCACCTGCTCCACCAGCTGCACGTCCACGCTCTGCAGCGGCTCGGCCGCATTGCGCGACAGCTGCACCTGGTAGGTGCCGCCGTGGATCTTCCACTGGCGCGCCTGCGCATCGTAGTGGGCCAGCGTCTTCGGCTCGGCTTCGATGCGGATGCGGTGCTGTTCGCCCGGCTGCAGGTTCACCTTGTCGTAGCCGATCAGGCGGATCGGCGTGGTGCTGCCGGCCGGCAGCTTCAGGTACAGCTGGGCCACATCGGCACCGGCACGCTTGCCGGTATTGCGGATATCGACGCTGGCGACCAGGCGCGAGCCTTCCACGCTCACCTTCAGGTTCTCATAGGCGAACGAGGTGTAGGACAGGCCATGGCCGAAGGCGAAGGTCGGGGTCAGGCCCCTGGCCGCCATCCACTTGTAGCCGACGTTGGCACCTTCGATATCGAAATCGAACACATCTCCGAACGGCTTGGCCGGCTTGAAGCCGAGACCGTCGATATGCGGGCGCGGCAGCTGCGATTCGTCCGTCACCCAGGTCACCGGCAGGCGGCCGGACGGATTGACCTGACCGGTCAGCAGCGCGGCGATGCCTTCGCCGCCGCGGATGCCCGGGTACCAGGCCTGCAGCATCGCTGGCACCTGCGCCAGCCAAGGGGTGCGCACCGGGCCATTGGTTTCCAGCACCAGCACGGTCTTCGGGTTGGCCTTGGCCACCGCCGAGATCAGTGCGTCCTGATTGTCCGGCAGCTGCATGTCCGGCAGGTCCACCGATTCGGCGGCCCACTGGGTGGCGAACACGATGGCCACGTCGGCCTGTGCGGCGGCCCTGGCCGCTGCGGCGGCGTTGGTGCCGTCCACGTACTCGATGGTCGCGTCCGGACGCGCCGCACGCAGCGATTCCAGCGGCGAGGACGGGTGGAAGATCACCGGGCCCGGCCAGGTGGTCGGCAGCACGCCCGGCACCGCGTTGGTGCCCTTGGCGGTCACGCCCACCATCGACGAACCACCGCCACCGATCACGCCCTTGTCGGCGTGGCCACCGATGATGACGATGCGCTTCACGCTGTCGGCCAGCGGCAACAGGTTGCCTTCATTGCGCAGCAGCACGCTGCCCTCTTCCACCGTGCGCTGGGCCACGGCGAAGCCGGCCTCGGCATCCACCTTCTGGTGCTGCGGCGGGTTGTCGAAGTTGCCGTGCAGGAACATCGTGCGCAGGATGCGCGTGACCATGTCATTCAGGCGCGCCTGCGGCACCACGCCGCCATGCACGGCCAGGCGCAGCGGTTCGTCGAAGAACACCGCCGCATCGAACACTTCACCGGCCGACTGCTGGTCCAGGCCGGCCAGCGCCGCCTTCGAGCCGCTGTGCACGCCGCCCCAGTCGGACATCACGAAACCGGGGAATTTCCATTCCTGCTTCAGCACCTGGTTCATCAGGTAGCCGTTCTCGCAACCGTAGGTGCCGTTGATCTTGTTGTACGAGCACATCGCTACACCCGGGCGGCCGGCTTCGAGCGCGATCTCGAAGGCCAGCAGGTCCGACTCGTGCATGGCCTGTTCGCCGATGCGCACGTCGTGGAAGTTGCGCCGGGTCTCCATGTCGTTCAGCGCGAAGTGCTTCATCGAGGAGATCACGTGCTGGCTCTGCACGCCCTGGATCAGCGCGCCGACCATCGATCCGGCCAGCAGCGGGTCCTCACCGGCATATTCGAAGTTGCGGCCGTTGCGCGGGTCGCGCTGCAGGTTGACGCTGCCCGACAGCAGGATGTTGAAGCGCTGCTGCCAGGCTTCGCGGCCCATGGTCGCGCCACCGGCGAAGGCGACTTCGCGGTTCCAGCTGGAGGCGGTGGACGGGCCTGAGGGCATTGCCGTGGCGAAGTCGCCCGGGCGGATGCCGCCCGGATTGGTCACGCCGACACCGGCATCGGCCGACTGCTGCGACGGAATGCCCAGGCGCGGCACGCCCGGCACGAAACCGGCCGAACCGACCGCACCTTCCGGCAGTGGGCCACCGTCCTTGCCCAGCCCGAAGTAGCTGTGCAGCATCTGGAACTTCTCATCCTCGGTCATCGCCTTCAGCAGCAGCGCGGCGCGCGCGTCGGCGTTGAGGGTGGTGTCCATCCATGGCTTTTCGCCGTGCTTGTCGGCGGCATAGGCCAGGGTCAGCAGGGTGGCACGCAGGCTGCTGCCTTCGATCTTGAACGGTGCGCTGCTGGCGGCCTGGAAGCCGTCGCTGAAGTAGCTGGCATCGGCTTCCAGCGCCACACGCGCCGGATCGAAGCCTGCGGCCTTGGCCGATTCACCGGCCACCGCGCCGAGCAGCACCGCCGGTGCACCCAGCCGGGAACGGGTGACCAGCGCCGGCAGCTGCGCGGCACCTGCGCCGGCATCGGTATAGACCGCCACGGTGTGGCGGCCATCGTCCAGGCGCAGGTAGTTCAGGCCCGGCTGGTCGGGGCCGGATTCGGCAGCAATCGGCAGCCGGGTCAGCACGGCCTGGCCGCGCTGGGTCTGGCCATCGTCCTTGCCCGCAGCAACGAAGCGGTATTCGTAACCCAGTCCATCGGCCAGCACCTGCAGCGGATCGACCTGGCCAATACCGCGCTGCACCTGGCGCACGCTCACCGCGTCCACCTGCAGGGTCTTCAGCTGGGCGGCCAGGGCCGGCATCGCCTCGGCGGTCGGGGCCTGTTCCAGGGTCAGCACGGTGAACGCGGCAGGGTCGGCCCACGCCGGAGCGGCCAGTGCGGCAGACAGGGCCAGGGACAGTGCAAGCGGCTTTGTAAACGTTTTCATCGACGGGCGTAATTCCGTTGCCAAGGCAATCGGTCCAGGGAAAGTGCCGCCGAAGGGTGCAGCGTTCATGCCGCGCAGGGGTTGCCAGGCAACACCCCGCAGGCCGAAGGACGGGCCGGTCTGCGCGCGGGACCCTCCTCCCGGCGTGACAACCTGCCTGCCCGGGCCGCGCAGGGCGACCCAATCCTGTGAAGATTGTGCGAGGGCGTTCACGCCTGTCAACAGGACCTAAGTCACAGGGGCGATCCCTGCCTGCAGTTATCAGGCCATCACCGGCGGTCATCAGCGGGCCGCGCTGGGCTGCCGATAATGAAGGTCCCTGGCCACGAACCGAGCCCATGACTGTCCATCGCGACTTCGACCATCTCTGGCGTGACCGCTGTGATACCTCCAGCCAGCGTGCGCCGCGCGTGCTGATCCGGGTGTTCGTGGCCCCCGGTGAGCTGGAACGCAGCGTGGCGTTCTACGAGCAGTTGCAGGGCGTGGTGGCCGATGCGGGCTTTCCGTTTCCGGAGGCCGGGCTGCGCCTGGCCATGGTCGGTGCGTTCCTGTTGATCGAGGGCAGCGAGGCGGCGCTGGCGCCGTTCACCTCGACCACGGGGACACTGCTGGTCGATGACGTTCGGCCTTATCACGACAAGCTGGTCGCCGCCGGCGCCGAGATCATCTTCCCGTTGCAGGTGGTCCCGACCGGGGCGGCGTTCAATGCAGTGCATCCCGATGGCACGGTGGTCGAGTACGTGCATCACCGGCCTGATCCGCAGGGGCGGTGAGGGTGCGCACGGCCGGGCTGCGCCCGGCACCCGCAGAGGCGACATCAACGTTAAAAACCAGAGCAACAGCAAAAGCTGGGTTCCTGCAGGTAGGCGGGGTGGGTCCGGCTGCGGGGGGCGCTGCAAGTACGTCCATGTAAGCTCGGTCGCGCCATCCATGGCGCTCACGCCCCCGCAACCGGCCCCACCCCGCCTTCGACAGTCTCTCGCGACCTGCAGTAGATCCACGCCATGCGTGGATGCTCTTCGTTTCATTGTCGAAATAATCGATTTCGATGGAGATTCATCCACGCATGGCGTGGATCTACAATCCCTCCATGTCCTCCCCCGCCCTGCCCTGGAATGGCACGTTGCTGCTGGATGCGCACGCCGCCGTACTGCACGGTCATGCCGGTGACAGCGCTTCGCATGCGCACTACGCCCATCAACTGCTGCTGAGCGACGATACGCCCTGGCAGATCGAAGTCGATGGCGTACGGCAGCAGGGCCAACGGCTATGGCTGCCTTCGTTCCAGCCGCACGCGATCCTGTCGGCACCGGAAGCAGGCTGCACGGTGTTCCTCGAACCTGCCCACGCCGATCCCACCCAGATCCAGCAGCATCTGCACGCGCTGCCGGGCAACGCGCTGGAACTGCGCGATTGGCTGCCACGGCTGAGCCGCCCGCAACCGCTGGACCGCCGCGTGCAGGCGGCGTTGGCCCGTATCACCCAGTACCTGCCCGGTCCGGTGCCGGCTGCCGACATCGCCGAAGCCGCGCACCTGTCGACCAGCCAGCTGCACCGGCGTTTCCAGTCCGACCTGGCGGTAACCCTGCGCGGCTGGGTGCTGTGGCAACGGCTACGCACTGCGCTCACGCATCATCTGCGCGGGCACAACCTGACCGACAGTGCGCATGCCGCTGGATTCGCCGATCTGGCCCATCTCTCGCGCAGCCTGCGCCGCATGTTCGGCATCGGTGCCGCGCAGCTGCAGGGCCTGCAGCTGCACGCGGCCTGACATGTTCGATCATTCGCGCCTGCGCAGGCCTTCGGGCAACTCCGGCACCTCGCCATGCGGTAGTTCGCGGAACGGCGCCAGCAGCTGCCCCGTGTAATCGCGTGGATAGTCCGGTTGGCTGCCGATGCCGAGATCGCATTGCTGCAGCCGATAACCGGGCGCATCGAAGGCGGTCCCCAGCAGGTGATCCCAGACGGTCAGGAACAGGCCGAAGTTGACGTCGCCGGCGGTGCCGTAACGCATGTGGTGGAAGCGATGCAGCGGCGCCCACGCCATCACCCGGCCCAGCACGCCAGGGCGCATGTCCACGTTGGAGTGCTGCAGCAGCAGCTGGATCGCGATGGCAAGCGCCAGCACCGCCGCCACCGGCATCGGCAGGCCCAACAGCAGCAGCGGCAGCACACCGCCCACCGCTTCGGCCGCCTGGTGCAGCGGGTGTTTCATCAGCCCGTTGAAACCGTACATGCGGGTCACGCTGTGATGCACCGCATGCAGGCGCCACAACCAGCCGATGCGATGGCTTGCGTAGTGCACCAGGGTGATGCCGAGATCGGCAGCGATGATCGCCACCAGTACCTGCAGCGCGAACGGCCACTGCAGCGGCCAGACCTGCCACGGAATGATCGCCGCCAGCAGCGGCACCGCCGCGATCGACAACAGGTTCAGGCCCTCGTTGACCAGCGCGTGCAGGGCGTCACGCACACGGTCGCCATGGTCGTGGTTGAACGCAGGGTCATACGGCCAGGCGCGCTCGGCGACGAACGAGACCGCGCTGGCGATCACCAGCAGGGCCAGCAGCCACAACGGATCGCCATGGCAGTGGCCGACCCAGACGACGGCAGTGGCAACGAACCCCAGCAGGAACAACGGGGCATACAGGCGGAGGATCCAGTGTTTCATGGGCAACCCGGGAAGTGAGGGCCTGCATGCTGGCGCGGGATGCGGGTTACGGGCTTGAACAAACGGCGCAACCCGTGCCGCTGCCAGAGGCCCACCTTGGTGGGCACCGCGTTTCCCACATCCACGCACGGCGCGGCTCTACAATGGCGCCCTCATCGCGCCCGGGGCCGGCATGGATTCCTTCAACCTGATGCGTGCCTTCCGCCGCATCGTCGAACGCGGTGGGCTGGCCCGTGCCGCCGAAGATCTGGGCATGTCGCCGGCCGGGCTCAGCAAACAGCTGCGCACGCTGGAAGCGCATCTGGGCGTGGTACTGCTGCAGCGGACCACGCGGCGCATGAGCCTGACTGAGACCGGCCACGCCTATTACCGCGAATGCTGCCGCCTGCTCGACGAACTGGAGGCGCTGGAACGCGGCATCGCCGAACAGCGCAGCGACGTGGCCGGGCGCCTGCGCGTGAACGCGCCGCAGTCGTTCGCGCTGAGCACGCTGTCGCCGCTGCTGCCACGCTTCCTGCAGCAGCATCCGCAGCTGTCGCTGGATCTGGTGATGGAAGATCGCCTGCTCGATGCGGTCGGTGAGGGTTTCGATGTGTCGTTGCGGCTGCGTGCCGAGCTGGACGACTCGCGACTGGTGGCGCGCCGGCTTGCCTCGCTGCAACAGGTGCTGTGCGCTGCCCCGTCCTACCTGCGGCAGCATCCAGCACCGCAGGCAGTGGACGATCTGCAGGCGCACAGCGTGCTGGCCTACAGCCTGTCCGACTCACCGGGCAGCTGGCCGTTGCTCGGCCCCGATGGCCAGGTGACGATCACCTTGCCAGCGCGCGTCACCGTCAACAACAGCCTGCTGCTGCGCGACCTGCTGGTGGCCGGCATGGGCATCGGCGCCCTGCCCTCGTTCCTGGCGGCACCCGCACTGGCCCGTGGCGAACTGCAGCAGGTGCTGCCCGACCACCGCTATCCGCCGCGCTTCGTGCATGCGGTCTACCCCACCTCGCGCCACCTGCAGCCCAAGGTGCGTGCCTTCATCGACTTCCTGCACACCGAGCTGCCCGGCTGCGCCGGCCTGGATTCGTAACCGCCAGCGAAAACTGAGCTGCCCGCAGCGTGCTGTTTCGGCCATGCCACGCTGCCTACTCTGCCGCCTCCTCTCTCACCGATGGCAGGCAGATGTCTTCCGTTCCTTTCCCCGCCACCGCAGCGCCGGTGGTCGATTTCTTCCACGACGTGGTCTGCGGCTGGTGCTTCGTGCTGGCCCCGCGCCTGCAGAAGGTCTCCGCCGAACTCGGCATCCAGGTGCGCCACCGCAGCTTCGTGCTGCAGGACTCGCGCGCGCAGATGGTCGAGGTGTTCGGTTCGATGGCGCGCGCCAAGGCGATCATCCTGCGTCACTGGACCGACTGCGCCGCGCATGAAGACACCGCGCGCATCGATATCGAAGGCATGCGCGCACAGGACTTCGAGTATCCCTCCGGCTGGCTCGGCGCACTGGCCTGCCAGGCCGCCGGCATGCTCGGTGGCAACGACGCCCATGGCGCGATGTTCGACGCGGTGCAATGGGCGCACCTGCACCAGCACCGCAACATCGGCGACGCCGAAGTACTGCTGGATATCGCCGAATCGCTGGGCCATCCACGTGGCGCCTTCGCTGACCACATGCGCAGCGACGCAGTGCGCCAGCGCGTGCAGGCCGATCGTGCCGAAGCCGCTGCCCTCGGCATCCGGTCCATACCCACCGTGATCGGCGGCAACGGCCTGCGCCTGCAGACCCTGCCGCTGCCACACCTGCGCCAGGCCCTGGCGCCCCTGGTCGCGGCCAGAGCCGCACCCTCCCCACCCTGCAAGGAGATTTCCCCATGACCCCACGTACCCTGTCCACCGCGCTGGCCCTGCTGCTGGCCGCCACTGCGGCTTCCACCACCGTATCCGCGCACGAACGCGCTCCCTCCGGCCAGCAGGTCGGCACCAGCCCCTGGGGGCCGAAGGACGAGATCGGCCGCATCAACCTGATCACCGACGCCTCGCGTGCGGCGATCCTGTCGCGGGTCAGCGGCGGCAAAGCCTATGACCTGGCCACCGAATACTACGTCGGCATGCCCAGCTGGCAGGATGCCGGCGACCCGCACTACCAGTTCTGGATGACCCACACCCCGCGCGGCACGGTGATGGACGACCCGATGGGCGTGGGCGAGACCATGAACCTCACCCGCAGCTACACCGGCACCGCGTTCTCGATGTACAGCCACACCGGCACCCACATCGATGCGCTGAACCACTTCGGCATCCACGGGAAGATCTGGAACGGCTTCGAGGCCGACCAGCATCTCGGCGATCGTGGCTGGAATGTCACCGGCATCGAGAAGTTCCCGCCGCTGATCGCGCGTGGCGTGCTGATCGACGTGGCCGCCGCCAAGGGCGTGGACATGCTGCCGGACAGCTATCGCGTCACTCGCCAGGACCTGAAGGATGCGCTGGCACGCCAGAAGGTGAAACTGCAGCAGGGCGACGTGGTGCTGATCCGCACCGGCCGCATGCGCCTGTTCGAGCAGCCCAGGGCCTACATGGCCAACCCGCCGGGCATGGGCCTGGATGCGGCGCGCTTCCTGGTGGAGGACAGCGGCGCGATGATCGTCGGCGCCGACAACCTCAGCTTCGAGACCTTCCCCTCGGAGGTGTCCGACGACTACGTGCCGCTGCACACCTACCTGCTGGCCCAGCAGGGTGCGCCGATCATCGAGCTGGTGGCGCTGGACGAACTGGCCCGCGACAAGGTCTACGAATTCGCCTTCATCGGCGGCCCGCTGAAGATCCGCGGTGGCGATGCCGCGCCCCTGCGCCCGGTGGCGTTGCCGGTCCACCCGTAACCGCATCCTGTGGGTGCCGACCTTGGCCGGCACTCCTACCCCTTCAGCAACCTGAAACCCGGCCCTCCGATTTCATTAGTAATTCTACTTACAACGCGAGTAGCATGTCTGGTCTCAGCCCCTGATACCGGCCCGTCGATACTCGCGCCATGCCCGCCGTTTCCGCCCGTTCCTGCCGTTTCCAGCCCACCCGGCGCCTCCCCGGGAGGATCGGCTGATGGGTGCGGTCGTTGCCCTCGACCGGCTGCTGGACGGGCGCCAGCTGTGGCGCGGCCCGGCCCGCCAGGGCCCAGCCAGCGACCATCTGGCCAGCGGCCACCCGGCGCTGGACGCACGCCTGCCCGGCGGCGGCTGGCCGGCCAGCGGACTGTGCGAGGTGCTGCAGGCGGCGCCGGGCGTTGGCGAACTGGCGCTGGTATGGCCGGCACTGGCCAGGCTGAGCCAGCGCGACCGCCCGATCGTCCTGGTCGCTCCGCCCTACCGTCCGCATGCCCCGGCCTGGGCCGCCGCCGGGCTGGACCTGGGCCAGTTGCAGATCATCCACGCCGCGCCGAAGCAGGCACTGTGGGCCGCCGAACAGTGCCTGCGCTCTGCGGCCTGCGCGGCGGTACTGTGCTGGCCGCATCAAGCCGACGACCGCGCCCTGCGCCGCCTGCAGGTGGCCGCCGACAGCGGCCAGTGCCTGGGCTTCGTGTTCCGCGAGGCGCAGGCCGCGCGCAATCCCTCCCCGGCCAGCCTGCGCCTGCAGCTCGACCACGGCCAGGTGCGGGTGCTGAAGTGCCGTGGCGGCCTGCCGCCGGCACAACCGTTGCCGCTGGCCATCGCCCACTGAGGACGCGCCATGCACTGGGCCTGCCTGTTGTTGCCGCAGTTGGCGCTGGACAGCGTGCTGCGCCTGCAGCCCGACCCACAGCGGCCATTGGTACTGCTGCAGGGGCCGGCGCAGCGTCGCGTGCTGCGCGCGGTCAGCCCGTCGGCACGTGCAGCAGGGCTGCGCCCGGGCATGCTGCTGTCGGCTGCACAGGTACTGGTGCAGGACATGCACCTGCACGACTACGACACCAATGCTGAACAGCACACCCGGCATCTGCTGGCCAGCTGGGCCTATGCCTACAGCTCGCAGGTCAGCCTCGATTTTCCGCATGCGCTGGTGCTGGAAATCGGTGCCAGCCGCGCCCTGTTCGGTGACTGGCTGACGATCCAGCAGCGCCTGCGCAACGAACTGCACGAACTCGGCTTCCGCCACCGCCTGGTGGCCGCGCCTACCCCACATGCCGCGCGCGTGCTGGCCAACGTCCACGATGGCCTCGGCCTTGATGCGCAGCAGCTGCCGGCGGCGCTGGCGCAGCTGCCCCTGGCGCGCTGTGGCCTGCCCAGCGAGGCGGTGACGGTGCTTGGCCGTTCCGGCCTGCGCACGTTGGGCGCGGTGCTCAAGCTGCCGCGCGACAGCCTGGCCCGGCGCTTCGCCCCCGAGGTCCTGCAGCAGCTGGATGCATTGCGCGGGCTGCCCACCGCGCCATTGCGCTACTACCAGCCACCGGACCGTTTCGATGCGCGCATCGAATTCGAATACGAGATCGAATCCAGCCAGGCCCTGCTGTTCCCGCTGCGCCGCCTTCTGCTCGACCTGGCCGCCTTCCTGTGCTCGCGCGATGGCGGCGTGCAGCGCTTCGACCTGCATTTCGAGCATGACCTGTTGCCGGCCAGCGTGCTGACCATCGGCCTGTTGGCGCCCGAGCGCGATCCCACGCTGCTGTTCGAGATCGCACGCAACCGCATGGAAGCGTTCGCCCTGCCGGCCGGCAGCCGCGCACTACGCCTGCAGGCCGAACAGCTGCCGCCGTTCGTACCCGCCGCGCGTGACCTGTTCGATACCCGTCCGGCGCAGGCGATGCCGTGGAACCAGCTGCGTGAGCGCCTGCGCGCGCGGCTCGGCGATGATGCCGTGCAGCCGCTGGCAGTGCAGGCCGACCATCGTCCCGAACGTGCCAGCGGCACCCAGCCAGCGGCCAGGCCACCGGCATACTGGCCACTGCGCCCCGGTTGGCTGCTGGACGCTCCACAGCCGCTGCGTGACCCGCGCCTGCGCATCATCGCCGGGCCGGAGCGGATCGAATCGGGCTGGTGGGACCAGGCTGATGCGCGCCGCGACTACTACGTGGTGGAAACCGCGCATGGCCAGCGCGGCTGGGCCTTCCGCGCGCGCAACGATCCGCATGCGCCGTGGATGCTGCACGGCTGGTTCGGCTGAGCCGCCATGCACAGCGAACTGCCCGGCTACGCCGAACTGCACTGCCTGTCAGCCTTCAGTTTCCAGCGCGGTGCTTCGATCGCCGAAGAGTTGTTCGCGCGCGCCGCGGGCCAGGGCTACCGCGCGTTGGCGATCACCGACGAATGCTCGCTGGCCGGCATCGTGCGCGCCTGGCAGGCAGCGAAGGCACATGGCGTGGCACTGATCGTCGGCGCCGAATTCCAGGTCGAGGACGGGCCGAAGCTGGCCCTGCTGTGCACCGACCAGACCGCCTATGCCGGGCTGTGCCAGTTGATCACGACCTGTCGGCGGCGGGCTGCCAAGGGCGAGTACCGCTGCCTGCGCGACGATCTGCTCGGCCTGCCCGACGGTTTGTTGTGCCTGTGGCTGGACCGGCAGCCATCCGCCACCGATCTCGAGTTGCTGCGCACCGGCTTCGATGACCGGCTGTGGCTGGCGGTGGAACTGCACCGCGAACACGATGACGCACGCCGCCTGCAGCAGCTGCGGGCCTTCGGCGAACGCCACCGCCTGCCCCTGGTCGCCAGTGGCGATGTGCATATGCACGTGCGCCGCCGCCGTGCCCTGCAGGACACACTGACCGCGATCCGCCACCGCTGCAGCGTGGCCGAGGCCGGCTGGCGCCTGTTTCCCAATGGCGAGCGCCACCTGCGCCCGCGTACCGCGCTGGCCCAGCTGTATCCGCCCGAACTGCTGGCTGAAACCCTGCGCATCGCCGAACGCTGCCACTTCACCCTGGAACAGCTGCAGTACACCTATCCGCGTGAGCTGGTGCCCGAAGGACACGATCCGGACAGCTGGCTGCGCGTGCTGGTCGAGCGCGGCATCCGGTGGCGCTGGAAAGGCGGCATCGAAGCGAAGCAACGCACGCAGATCGAGCACGAACTGGCGCTGATCAAGCAGAAGAACTACGCCTCCTACTTCCTCACCGTGCAGGACATCGTGCGCTTTGCGCGCAGCCAGGACATCCTCTGCCAGGGCCGTGGCTCAGCGGCCAACTCAGCGGTGTGCTTCGTGCTGGGCGTGACCGAGATCGACCCGGCACGCAGCAACCTGCTGTTCGAGCGCTTCATCTCCGCCGAGCGCGACGAACCGCCGGATATCGACATCGACTTCGAGCACGAGCGTCGCGAGGAGGTGCTGCAGTACGTGTTCAAGCGCTACGGCCGTGAGCGCGCCGCACTGACCGCAGTGGCGATCAGCTACCGTGGCCGCAGCGCGATCCGCGACGTGGCCCGCGCACTGGGCCTGCCGATGGACCAGGTCAACGAACTGGGCGCGGCGATGGACCACTGGGGCGGCAACATCCCATTGCCGGAAACCCTGCGCGAGCGTGGCTTCGATCCGGACACGCCGTTGATGCGGCGCCTGCTGGCACTCACCGCAGAGCTGATCGATTTCCCGCGCCACCTGTCGCAGCACCCGGGCGGTTTCGTGATTTCCGAGCATCCACTGTCGACCCTGGTACCGGTGGAGAACGCGGCGATGGCCGACCGCACCGTCATCCAGTGGGACAAGGATGACCTGGATGCCACCGGCCTGATGAAGGTCGACTGCCTGGCATTGGGCATGCTCACGGCCATCCGCAAGTGCCTGGCGATGCTGAAACAGCATGGCCTGCACGAAGGGCGCATGGACGCCATCCCGCCCAAGGATGCGAAGACCTTCGACATGATCTGCGCCGCCGATACCATCGGCGTGTTCCAGATCGAATCGCGCGCACAGATGGCGATGCTGCCGCGCATGCAGCCGCGCACGTTCTATGACCTGGTGATCGAAGTGGCGATCGTGCGCCCCGGACCGATCCAGGGCGACATGGTGCATCCCTACCTGGAGCGGCGGCGGATCCTGCGCGAACAGGGCCCGGAGGCACTGAACGATCCGGACAATCCGCTCTACCCACCGCAGCTGGAACGCGTGTTCGCGCGTACGCTGGGCGTTCCATTGTTCCAGGAACAGGTGATGCAGCTGGCGGTCGAAGCCGCCGGCTACACGCCTGGCCAGGCCGATGCCCTGCGCCGTTCGATGGCCGCCTGGAAACGTCGTGGCGGGCTGGAACCGCATCGCGAGAAGCTGTTGGCCGGCATGCTGGAGAACGGCTTCAGTCGCGAATACGGCGAGCACCTGTTCGAGCAGATCAAGGGCTTCGGCGATTACGGCTTTCCGGAAAGCCACGCCGCCAGCTTCGCCCTGCTGACCTATAACAGCTGCTGGCTGAAGTGCCACCACCCGGCCGCATTCACTGCCAGCCTGATCAACAGCCAGCCGCTGGGCTTCTACAGCCCCGACCAGCTGCTGCAGGACGCGCGGCGGCATGGCATTACCGTTCTTCCCGTGGACGTACGCCACAGCGACTGGGACTGCACGCTGGACTTCAGCAGGGGGCCGGCGGCGATCCGCCTGGGCCTGCGCCTGATCGACGGCTGCAACGAAGGTGCCGTGCAGGCCATCATGCGCGAGCGCGCGCGGCGCCCGTTCGACGACGTCGGCGACCTGTGCCAGCGCACCGCGCTGGACCGCCGCCAGCAGGGCCTGCTGGCCGATGCCGGGGCACTGCGCGGGCTCAGCGGCCATCGCCATCGTGCACGCTGGGATATCTCGGGCGTAGAGAACCGGCTGCCGCTGTTCGACCAGGCCCGTGCCACTGCCGAAGCCCGCGTGCCGCTGCCACTGCCCAGCGCCTGGGAGGACATGCAGGCCGACTACCGCAGCACGGGCACCACCCTCGGCCGCCACCCGATCTCGTTCCTGCGCGCGCAGCTGCGCAGCCGTGGCTGCCTGGATGCCGCACAGCTGGCCGGGCACGGCCACGGCCGCCGTGTGCGCATCGCCGGACTGGTGCGCATGCGCCAGCGGCCACAGACCGCCAGCGGGGTGACTTTCCTCACCCTCGAGGACGAGACCGGCATGGTCAACGCCGTGGTCTGGCGCCACCTGGCCGACCGCCAGCACCGGGTGCTGGTCGACACCCAGCTGATGCAGATCGATGGCCGCCTGGAGCGCGTTGATGGCGTGCAGCATGTCATCGTGCAGCGCATGCACTGCCTGGATGAGCTGCTGCAGGGACTGCGCAGCCACAGCCGCGATTTCCACTGACGATACACATCGTCACACAACGAACTGGCCTTTGCCCGCCGGCATCCGCTATCGTCGGCCTATCCAAGGAAGGACGACCCGATGCCCCGTGTGCTGCTGCTGACCACCCTGGTGGTCTCGACCCTTGCCCTGCTCGTTTCCGGCTGGACCGCCTGGAGCCTGCATCGCAGCCAATCGCCTGAGCGGATCATCGAAGCGCGCGGCCTGGTCATCCACGATGGCACTGGGCAACCACGGCTGATCCTCGGCGCGCCGGTGCCGGACCCCCTCAGCAAGGGCCGCACCCAAGGACCGCGTGCAACCGCACTGTCCGGCCTGATCCTGCTTGGCCCCGACGGTTCCGAGCGCGGCGGTTATGGCACCAGCGACCGCGGGGGCGAAGCCCTGCTCACTCTGGACGATGCCACCGGCACCACCGAAGTCTTCAAGGTCGTCGCCAACCCGGACCGTGGCGCCAGCCTGATGGTCAAGCACCAGAACAATACCGGCGCCATGCTCACGTCCTGGCAGGGCAAGCCGGAGTTGATGTTCGTCGATGACAGTGGCCAGTCCTACTACGTGCGCCCCGGCGCCAACGCCGCGCCCTGATCTGCTTCTGTAGTGCCGAGCCATGCTCGGCTGCTGTTGGTAGAAGCAGCCCAGCATGGCTCGGCTCTACAAAGGCGAAGCAACGTCGAGCATGGCTGGGCGCTATACCCCACACACCGCCGCCAGGTCATCGGCCAGCTGCCGCAGCTGCGCCGCCCCCAGTGCCGCACAGGTGATGCGCAGGCCATGCCCTGGTGCAGCCACCGCAAACACTTCGCCAGCACGCACATGCCATCCGCGCGCAGCCAGCGCCAGTACCTGTGGATGGCTGTCGGCCGGCAACGGCAGCCACAGGTTCAATCCCTCCATCGGCAACGGCGTCGGCACGCCACGCACGCGCAGCAGTTCCTGCAGGGACTGCAGGCGCTGCTGGTACCGCTCGCCTGCCGAGGCGATCTTCGCCCGCTGCGGCGCCGACGCCAGCACCGACGTGGCGGCATCCTGCAGCAGATGACTGACCCAACCGATGCCGGACGCCAACCGCAACCGCAACCGCACCGCGGTCTCGTCATCACAGGCCAGCCAGGCCAGGCGCAGGTCGGGGCCAAGCGGCTTGGACAGCGAACGCAGCAGCGCCCAGCGCCGGCCATCCACCGGCAGTACCGAGTGGTAGGCCTGCTGCGAGAGCAGTGCGTAATGATCGTCGACCAGCACCGCCACCTGCGGGTAGGCCGCCAGCAGTTGGCGCAACGCCCGTGCCCGCTTCGCATCCAGGCTGGCCCCGGTCGGGTTGTGCGCACGCGGGGTCAGCAGCACCGCGCGTGCACCGGCCTCCAGCGCCTGTCGCAGCGATTCAACCTGCATGCCATGCGCATCCACCGTCACCGGCAACGGCGCATGGCCCACGGCATTGAGCACATTGAGGCTGCCGAGGAAGCATGGATCCTCCACCGCGATGCGATCGCCCGGCAGCAGCCATGCCGCCAACAGGCGCTCGATGCCATCGACCGCGCCATGGGTCAGCTCCAGCGCGTACCCCTCGGGGCAATCCGCATCCAGCGAGGCGCGTGCCAACGCCTGCAACCTCGGGTCGACCGTACCCACGCCATACAGCCGCGGCGCCGCCGGGGTCAGGCGCAGGCTGGGCAGCAGGCGAGGATCCGGGTTGCCACCGGCCAGGTCCTGCAGCGCCAATCCCGGCGTACTGCCCTCGCGCGCCAGCGTCGGCGGCAGGCCACGCACCACCGTGCCGCGTCGGCCCGCGGTACTGGCCAGGCCGGCCGCATCCAGTCGCTTGTAGGCAGCAGCCACGGTGTTGCGATTGACCCCCAGCTGATCGGCCAGTTCGCGCACCGGCGGCAACACGCTGCCGGCCGGCAGGCGGCCCTTGCCGATGCCATCACGGATGCTGTCGAAGATCGACTCGGCGCTATGCCCGGTGATTTTCATTTTGTCCTATGCCAAAATAATTCTTGTCCTGTGCCAGTGTATCCCACCCTGGCCATCCCGCATTGGAGGTGCCCGCATGCCCCTTGCCGCCGCCGACTGGCCCGTCGCCCAGTCCGTTGAACAGATCGCCGCCAACCTGGTCACGGTGCGCCAACGCATCGCCGCTGCCTGCGCCCGCGTCGGCCGGGACCCGGCCAGCGTGCGCCTGCTGCCGGTCAGCAAGACCGTCGATGACGCCCGCATCCGCATGGCGGTGGCCGCCGGTTGCCGCGAGCTGGGCGAGAACAAGGTGCAGGAGGCGCAGCGCAAGGCCGAGACGATGGCCGATCTGGGCGTGCACTGGTCGGTGATCGGGCATCTGCAGACAAACAAGGCGCGCTACGTGGCGCGCTTCGCCAGCGAGTTCCAGGCGCTGGACAGCCTGCGCGTGGCCGAAGCACTGCAGCAGCGCCTGCAGCTGGAAGACCGCACGCTGGATGTGTTCGTGCAGGTCAACACCTCCGCCGAACCCAGCAAGTACGGTCTGGAACCTGCTGCCGTCGAGGCCTTTGTGCAGCAGCTTCCAGCGTTCGACCGCCTGCACGTACGCGGCCTGATGACGCTGGCCATCTTCACCCCCGAGGTCGAGCGCGTGCGTGCCTGCTTCGTGCGCCTGCGCGAACTGCGCGACCAGCTGCAGCGCACTGCACCTCCCGGCATCGACCTGTCGCAGCTGTCGATGGGCATGTCCGGTGACTTCGAAGTGGCCATCGAGGAAGGTGCCACCGTGGTCCGCGTCGGGCAGGCCATCTTCGGCGCACGCGCCACCCCGGACAGTTTCTACTGGCCCAGCAATGGAGCCCTGGCATGAAGCACGCGGTCGTCCTGCAACACGTCGCCTTTGAAGACCTCGGCACCCTGCAGCCTCTGCTGATGGCACAGGGCTGGCAGCTGCAGGTGCTGCAGGCCGGTGTCGACGCCCTCGATCCGGCCGAAGCCGCCGACCTGCTGGTGGTGCTGGGCGGTCCGGTAAGCGTCAACGACGTTGATCTCTATCCCTTCCTCGATGACAGCATCGCGCTGCTGCAATGTCGGCTGCAGCAGCAGCGGCCCACGCTGGGCATCTGCCTGGGCGCGCAGCTGATGGCGCGTGCACTCGGTGCCGACGTCGCCGCCAGTGGTGGCAAGGAGATCGGCTTTGCGCCGCTGCTGCTCACCGATGACGGCCAGCGCTCGCCACTGCAGGCCCTGCAGGGCATTCCGGTACTGCATTGGCATGGCGAGGCGTTCGAACTCCCGGCGGGTGCACGCCGCCTGGCCAGCACGCCGGCCTGCCGCCACCAGGCCTTTGCCATCGGTAACCATGCGTTGGCACTGCAATGCCATCCGGAGCTGGACGCGCGCCAGTTCGAGCGCTGGCTGATCGGTCACACCCTGGAACTGGCGCAGGCTGGCATCGATCCGAACGACCTGCGCACGCAGGCGCGTCGCTATGGCGCGCCACTGGCCGCGGCCGCCACCGCGATGTTCGACCATTGGCTGCAGGACCTGCCGTAGCTACCGCGATGAACTACCGATTGCAGATCCACCGCGATGGCGCCTACTGGGGCCACTTCGACTGCAGCGGGCCTGATGCCCTGCAGCGCATGGACAGCATCGCCGCGCAGCTGCCTGCAGACCAGGGCTTCCAGCTCAAACGGCAGAAAGGCATCGGCGAAGAGCGCATCCTGTCCAGCAATGCCGATGGCCTGCGCGTACTGGCGTCGCAGATCCAGTACCGCGACCTCTGACGATCGTCACGGTAGTGCCGGCCGCTGGCCGGCACCCGACGGGGAACAGATTTGCCGGCCAGCGGCCGGCACTACCCCGGCCGTTCGCCCGCATGCGAAGCTTGACCCATGCTGACCCTGCAACGCGGCCGCCACCACGGGCTGCTCGTCGCACCGCGCTGGCCCTCCACCCGCATCCAGCTGGAAGAAGATGTACTGCAACGCCTGCTCGACGCGCAGGCATTGCTGCCTGCCGGGCTGGGCCTGCCGGTCACGCGCGGCTTCGAACCCAGCCACCGCCGGCTTGGCAGCTTCCGTCGTGGCGCGCGTTGGCTCGGCATCGCGGTGCTCCGCGCCTGCTATCCGCAGCGCCATGATGAAGTCGATGCCATCTTTCGGCGCCAACGGCCACGACATCGATGGCCGTCATATCGATGTCTCGGTGGTATTGCACGGCAAGCGGCTGCGGCTGCTGCCACTGGGCGTGTTCACCCCGCCGCGCTGGCAGGATCGTCGCACCGCCCGCCACGCCAAAGCGATCGCCTGCGTGAAGCGCAGCCTCCAGCAATGCGGTTTCGCGCTGCACACAACCCCACCGAAGCCTTGCAGATCCACTGCGATTATCGTCCGCGCTGACCTCGCAGTCGGCCATGCATGCCGCGCCTTGCGCCCATTGATGCAAATGATTCTCTTTTGCTGTAAGGTGCAGCCGCTGCCCTTGCCGCCGCGGGCTGTTCCCTTTCCCAGTTGTCGCCCGCCCCGTGTCCACGCCTGTCGAACCGACTGATGTCGCGCAGCTGTGCGCGGCCCACTACCGGCCGCTGCACGCCCATGTCCGCCGTAAACTCCCGCAACGCAGCGACGCCGATGACGTCGTCCAGGAAACCTGGCTGCGCGTCGTCAGAATCGCCGCCAGTGGCCTGCTGAGCAATGGCCGCGCCTACCTGTACCGCGTCGCCCACAACCTGATCGCCGATCATTACCGGCAACGCCAACGCCGGCGCGAAGACGCTCTGGATGACGTGCAGCTGCTCGCCATCACTGATCCTTCGCCCCTGCCGGACCAGCGCCTGCTCGATGCCGAACAGCTGCGCCACCTCGACGCGGTCATTGCCGCGTTGCCGCCCCGGTCGCGCCAGGTGTTCCTGCTGGCACGGGTGGAGCAGATGACGCTGGCCCAGATCGGCCGACAGCTGGGGATCAGCCGGCAGACCGCGCACGGCCATCTGCTGCGTGCGCTGGTCGCGCTGCAGCAGGTACCCGGCGCATGAGCCAGGAGGCGATCGCGCGCGAGGCCGCACGCTGGTGGCTGGACGGCCGCGACGGCGGCCGTGACGAGCGTGCGTTCAGCCAGTGGTACCACGCCGATGCGCGCCACGCCGCGCAGTACCAGCACCTGCAGGCGCTCTGGCTGGCCGGTGATGCGACACCCAGCCTGCAGCGGCACCAGCTCCGGCGGCAGCGCCGGCGCCTGCGCGACGCCGGTACGGCCGTGCTGCTGCTCTGTGCGTTGGGCCTGTATACCCACCAAGCCGCGCCCCCGGCCGCGCAGATGATCCGCACGGCGGCAGGCGAGATCCGCGAAGAAGTACTGCCGGATGGCTCGCGCGTACTGCTCTCGCCCGGCAGCGAAGTCCATGTCCGCATCGATGCACAGCGCCGCCAGCTGCAGCTGGAGCGCGGCCAGGCCTGGTTCCAGGTCAGCGCCGACGCTGCGCGACCGTTCCAGGTGCATACCCCGCACGGTACTGTCACCGCGCTGGGCACCGCGTTCGATCTGGCGGTACTGCGCGACGACAGCGTGGTCACGGTCACCGAGCACCGCGTCAACGTGGTGTCCGGCAGCAGCACCCGCCAAGCATCCGAAGGGCAGCAGATGCGATTCGACGCGAAGGCATCCGCCACGCTGCTTCCAGCGGAAGGGGCTGCCCTGGCCTGGCGCGAGCGGCGCCTGCACTGGATCTCCGCACCCTTGGCCGAGGTCACCCAGGGCCTGGATCGCTGGCATGGCGGCTACACCTGGATCATCGGCGCACAGCTGCGCCAGCAGCCGGTCACCCTGCTCGGCAGCGCCGACGGCGCGGCGCGCAGCCGCGACCAGCTGGCCACACAGCTGCGTGTGCGCGTGCTCCGCCTGGGCGCGGGCGTGCAGGTGTGGCTGCCGCCACGCAAGGGACATCGCGATGCACCCTGACATCAGCCCTGCCGCTGCGTCTACCCAGGATGACGACGCGCTGCGTCAGCCCCTGGAGCTCCCGATGCCGTTTCACCGCCCCCTTGTCCTCGCCCTGTCACTGGCCTGCGCCATTCCGCTTCCACTGTTGGCGGCCAGCGCGCACGCGCAGACCGTCACGCGCCACTTCGATCTTCCTGCACAACCGCTGGCCAGTGCGCTGGATGCGTACAGCCGGCTGACCGGAGTCGATCTGGTGATCGGGGCGGCATTGCCGAGTGGCCAGACGGCACCGGCGCTGCAAGGACAGTTCGATGATGCGCAGGCGCTGTCGCACCTGCTGGTCGGCAGCGGCCTGCGCCCCCGCTTCATCGACACACGCCGTGCCACGCTGGAACCGGCGCCGACCGCACCCACCGACGGCAGCCGTCGAACCGGCCCGCTGCGCGTACAGGCCACTGCCGCGCACGGCCGGGCACCGGGTGCCGGCGCCAGCCAATATGTACCGGCCACCGGCGATGGCTTCGCGCCCTCCGTCGGCAGCGAACGCGTGGCGATGGCCGAGCGCCAGGACGGCAACAGCCTGCTGCGCTCGATGCCCGGCACCCACAGCTTCCATTCGCGCAGCCAGCCCGGCCTGCAGGTCAACATCCGCGGCATGACCGGCGCCGGGCGGGTCAACACCATGATCGATGGTGTCACCCAGGCCTTCCGCAACAACGCGGGCCATGGCTCCGGTGGCCCGTTCGCCTACGTCGACCCGTTCCTGCTGGCCGGCGTGGACGTGCAACGCGGCGCGGTCGCCGGTGGTGATGGCGCAGGCACGCTGGCCGGCAGTGCCAATTTCCGCACGCTGGATATCGATGACCTGCTCGGTGAAGACCGTCGCTGGGGCCTGCGTGCAGGCTACCGCCACGGCAACAACGGCTACGGCAATGGCCGCACCTTCGCCGGCGCCTGGCGCCACAGCGAGGACGGCGGTGATCGCCAGTTCGGCCTGCTGACCGCTGCCAGCAGCAGCCGCAGCAGCGAATACGCCACCGCGCGGGGGCAGAAGAACACCGCCGACCCGGGCAGCCAGCAGCCCAGCAGCTGGCTGCTGAAAGCACGCCTGCAGCCGAGCGACCAGCATCGGCTGGACCTGAGCCACATGCGTTACGAAAACGACTTCTACCACAACTACCCGTGGCAGATTTCCGCACGCAACCAGCGCGCCAGCTACCACTACACGCCCTATTCGCCGTGGATCGACCTGCGCGCGACCTTTGCCAGCAACAAGACCCGGCTGTTCTATCCGCCCGTGGAGGATTCCAGCTACATCGGTCGGCGCACCCACAGCAGCCTGAGCAGCTGGACCCTCGACAACACCAGCCGCTTCGATATCGGCGCGCTGCAGGCCCGCTGGAACACCGGCATCAAGCACCAGTCGGATATCTATGTGGCCGACACCCCCACCCTGCGCGGCGCCAACCCGCAGGGCCGCAGCCAGCTGGACAGCGTGTTCAGCACGCTGGAACTGCAGTACGACGTCTACGCGCTGACCGCAGGCCTGCGCCAGGATCGCTACGGCATCCGCGGCCACGTTCCGGTGTGCTCGGATGTCCCCGGCCAGTGCGCGGAGATCAATGGCGGCGGCATCGACGTGCGCCGCACCCAGCACGCGCTCAGCCCCAGCCTGGCGGTTTCGTGGCAGGCCACCGACTCGCTGCAACTGTTCGCTGAAGTCTCCCGCACTTCGCGGCCGCCACGCGTCCAGGAGATGTTCTTCGAGAAGATACCACTGGAAGGCATCAGCGATGCCGATGGCGTCGGCGCCAATCCGTTCCTGCGCCGTGAGCGCTCGCGCAACCTGCAGTTCGGCGCCAACCTCAGCACCGACGCGTTGCTGGTTGACGGCGACCTGGCCCAGCTGCGCGTCACCCGCTTCGACAACCGCATCCGCGACTACATCAAGCCGCAATACCTGTTGATCGTGCATCCGCCGGAAGTGGAGCCAGTCGTGGTACCGATCGACAGCGATCCGCAGCTCACTGCCTGGACCGATGCACTGGACGTGGACGACTTCAGCACCACCACGCGCTGGATGAACCACCCGGGCGTGGTGCGCATGCGCGGTATCGAGCTGGAAGCGCACTACGCCAGCACGCGCTATCACGCGACGCTGAGCTGGACCCGCTCGCACACCAGCGCGCCCGCCATCGAATTCGTCAACCTGGAAGACATCACCGCCCTGCCCGACCGCTACTGGACGCTGGACGTGGGCGGCCGCTGGTGGCAGCAGCGCGTGCAGGCCGGCCTGCGTGCCGAATACTCCGGGCCCACCGAAGAAGGCTACGACTTCTTCCAGACCCGCAAGACCGGTGGTACCGGTGTACTCCTCGACTTCTACGCCAGCTTCAAGCCCCAGCCCAGCACCACGCTGTGGCTGAACATCGAAAACCTGCAGAACAAAGCCTATGACAACAATGCCTCGATCGACAGCATCTTCAGCCCGATTCTGGACCGCGGCAACGGCCGTGGCCGCACCGTCTCGATGGGCGTCAATGTGGCGTTCTAGCCGTCGCTGGCTGCCGCTGTGCCTGCTTGCGCTGGCCGCAATGGTCAGCGCGCAGCCGATGCCCGGCACGGTGATCGACCTGGCCAGTGGCCAGCCCCTGGACGAAGCCGCATTCGTGAAGCGCGCAGCGAATGCCCCGCGACTGCTGCTGGGCGAACGCCACGATCTGGCCGGTGACCACGCCGCCCAGCGCTGGCTGCTGCACGCGCTGCAGCAGCAGCGTCCACAAGGCGCGCTGGTGCTGGAGATGATTGCCAGCGAACGCCAGCCGCGCCTGCAGCGGGTGCAGCGCTGGCTGGCCACCGGCAACCATGCCGACGGTGCGCGCCTGCAGGAGCTGCTGGGCTGGGATACACGCTGGCCGTGGGCTGCCCATGGCGGGCTGGTACAGGACGCCACCGCTGCCGGCATCCCCCTGTTCGGCGGCAATCTGTCGCGTGCCGAGGTCAATGCGTTGCTCGCTTCCAACGGGCCGGTGCGGTTCCCGATGCCCACCGCCCGGCACCGCCTGTCGGCCGTGGTGCTGGCCCAGCATGCGGACGCAGCACCGATGCTGGAAGGGATGCTGGCGGTGCAACAGGCCCGCGACACGCGCATGGCACAGGTAACGACCGAGGCACCGGCACCCACGCTGCTGTTGGCCGGCCGCTGGCATGTACTGCGCGGTACCGGCGTGCCGGGCTACCTGCCAGCGGACACACCAGCGCTGGTGATCGCACTGGCCTCGCCGGGTGAATCCGTCGAGGCGGTCGACGCCGACCTGCTATGGGCGCTGGACGATGAGTGAGCGTGGCCAACACTGGCAGGCGATCGCCATCAGCATCGGGCTTCACCTGTTGCCCCTGCTGCTGTTGGTGCACTGGGTGGCCGCGCCGCCATCGCTGCCGCCGCCCGAGCAGGACGTGCGCATCAGCCTGCGCCTGCTGGCACCGGCGACGCCGCCGCAGCCACTGGAAGAACGCCAGGCCGACACACCCAGCCAGGCGCAGGAGGCGCGCGCATCCCAACCGACGAAGTCGCCCCCTCCACCGAAGCCCACCGCCGCACGCGAGGGCGAGGTGGCCGCCAGCGAACGCGGTGGCGCTGGCCGGCAAGCCCTGCCTGTCGCCCCGCCTGCGGCCGCGACCGATGCAAGTCCCGCACCGGCATCGATCACGGCCGCGCCGCCCGCTCCCGACGCCCCACCGGCGGACTTCCAGGCCGGCGCCGCCAGCGACCAGTGGGAAGCCCGCCTGATGGCACGGCTGGAGCGTTATCGCTACTACCCTGCTGCGGCCCGCTCACGGCGCCAGCAGGGCACTGCCTGGGTCAGGGCCAGCATCGATCGCGACGGACGCCTGCTGGCCCTGCGGTTGGAGCAGTCCAGTGGACAACCGATGCTTGACGGCGCCGCACTGCAGACCTTCCGCCGCGCGCAGCCACTACCGCCCATTCCCGATGAACTGAAGGCACCACAGGAACTGGTGGTGCCGGTGGAGTACTACCTGCGCTAGGCGTTGTGGAACTGTGCCGCAGTCTGCGACCTCAACCCAGGTTCAGGTCAAACCCATCCGGCGCAACAGAGCAGTCCGCCGTGTGCAACGATCGCGTCGCGTATCGCCGGACCGATGCTCGGCCGCTCCACGCAATCGGCAGTCGTAGAGCCGGGCCCACGCTCGGCTGCTCCACGCCAACGGCAGTCGAACACGGCCCGGCTGTACAGGGCCGGAGAAGGCGGCCGCCCGTGGTGCCCGAGCCGAACAAGCAGGGCTACGTCCACGCCGGATCCGCAGTGAAATCGATGGTCAACCAGAACGTGCTGCCCCGCGCATCCAGCCGCACGGCGATCTCATCGCGCATCGCATCGACCTCGCCCACCGAGCCCAATGGCGTACCGGGGTCTGCCAGCACATGGATCTCGATGAAGCGCATCCGCCCCATCTTCGCCACGTGGCTGGTGAAACCGGCATAGCCACGCTCGGACACGAACGCCTGCATTACCTGCTGCACGCGCCGGTCCAGGTCATCCGGCGCCACCTGCAGCACTTCGCGCATGGCTTTCCATGCACTGCGCGCCGGCACTGGCAGCACCGCCAGGCTGATCAACGCCAGCACGATCGAATCCAGGTACGGGACCCAGTGGTGCCACTCGCCGCCATGCAGGACCAGGGCCAGCACGAAGGCCAGCACGACCGCCAGGCTCATCACGCCGCCCAGCAGCCAGCCGCGCACATCCAGCCACAACAGCGCCGAGCGCAGCCGACGCGCGCGCTGCGCGACGAATGCCGCCATCGCCAGGTTGCTGGCACTCAGCAGCGCCGCCCACCACAGCGCCGGCCCGAATTTCACTTCGTGCCCGCCCGTGGTCAAGCCAATGACCGCGTTGGCCAGCGCATACACGCAGGCCAGCGACAGGATCACCCCGCCGAGTGCCTCGACCATCGGCTCCAGGTGCCAATAGCCGTACTGGAAGCGCGGGCTCTGCTCCCGCGCCACCAGCCGCAGTACCGACAACGACACCAGGGTCAAGGCAACGTCGACCAGGCTGTACACGCCGTCAAACAGGATGGCCTGCGATCCCACCAGCAGGCCCCCGATGAAGCCGACCGCGCTCACCGCAATGGTCAGCCCGATGGAGAACTTCAGGATGCGTTGCTCGCGCGCGGTATCCATCACTCGCCGAAGGGCCGACCGTCGCCGGTCAGGCCTTCAGCACCTCCACCTTGTACGAGGTCACATCGCCATCGTGCTCGATGATGAGCCCGTGCACATCCGACTCGAAGCCCGGGAAGCGCGCATTCTGTTCACGGGCAATACGCAGTGACTGGATGATCGGCTCGTCGCTGTCGCCGAATCGCTCGCCCGGCATGATGGTCGGAATGCCCGGCGGATACGGCACCAGCATGGTCGCCGCGACGCGACCACTGAGCTGCTCGATGTCGACCCGCTCGATCTCGCCCTTCACCAGGTGGTTGTAGGCATCGGCCGGGGTCATCACCGGCGTCGGCAGATCCACGTACATCTCGCGCATCACCTTGGCGACCTCGAACTCCTGGTTGAACGCGTGCAATGCATCGCACAGGTCACGCAGTCCCCAGCCGGCGTAGGCAATCGGATAGTCCGCCGCCAGCGTCGGCAATGCCTGGCTCAGCGGCGCGTTGCAGTCGTACAGCTCCTTGAAGGCCATCAGCTCGGTGACCAGCGTGCTCCACTTGCCCTTGGTGATGCCCATCGAGAACAGGAACAGCACCGAATACAGGTTGGTCTTCTCCACAGTGATGCCGCGGCCCCACAGGAACTTGCTCAGCACCGCCGCCGGAATGCCCAGCTTGCCCATGCTGCCGTCCATCGCCAGGCCCGGGGTCAGCAGGGTCACTTTGATCGGGTCGATCAGCACGTAGTCATCGACCAGATTCTCGAAGCCGTGCCAGTGCGCGTCCGGCTGCAGGTACCACTCCTCGCGCTTGGCCACCAGCGGCGCCGGCGTATCGCCCTTGTCCAGGCTGCGCTCGACCTTGGTCGGCTGCCACACACTGAACCACCAGTCGTCGCGCCCGAGGTCGTCGCGGACGTGCAGCATCGCGCGGCGGAAGGCGATCGCCTCGTCATGCATTTCCTGCACCAGCGAACGGCCGGCCTCGCCCTCCATCATCTTCGAGGCCACGTCACAGGCCGCGATCACCCCATAATGCGGGCTGGTCGAGGTGTGCATCATGAACGACTCGTTGAAGCGCTCGGCATCCAGGTCGCGCTGCGCCGAGTTGCGTACGTGGATCATCGACGCCTGCGAGAACGCGGCCAGCAGCTTGTGGGTGGAATGCGTGGTGAAGATGATCGCATCCTGCTCGCGCGGCTTGCCCTTGGCCATGCCGTAGTGGTTCTCATAGAACGGATGGAACGCGGCGTAGGCGTACCAGGCTTCGTCGAAGTGCAGGAAGTCGACCGCGCTGCCGATTTCGGCGGCGATCTTCTCGGCGTTGTAGCACAGGCCGTCGTAGGTCGAGTTGGTGACCACCGCGATGCGCGGCTTGGAACCGGCCTTGTAGGCCTGGCTGGCCAGCGGATTGGCGGCGATGCGCTGCTGCAGCGACTCCGGCGTGAACTGGTCCAGGCTGATCGGGCCGATGATGCCGTGCGCGTTGCGGCTGGGAGTGAAGTACACCGGCACCGCACCGGTCATGATCAGCGCATGCAGCAGCGACTTGTGGCAGTTGCGGTCGACGAACACCACGTCGCCGCGGGCCACTGTACCGTGCCAGACGATCTTGTTGGCGGTGGAGGTGCCGTTGGTGACGAAGAAGGTATGGTCGGCGCCGAAGTTGCGTGCTGCCTCTTCCTCGGCATCCTTGATCGGGCCGGTGTGGTCAAGCAGCGAACCCAGCTCCGGCACCGAGATCGACAGATCGCTGCGCAGGGTGTTCTCACCGTAGAACTGGTGGAACGCACGGCCGACCGGCGACTTGGTGAACGCCACGCCGCCTGCATGGCCCGGCGTATGCCAGGAGTAGTTCGACTCGGCCGCATGATGGATCAGCGCCTTGAAGAACGGCGGCAAGAGATTCTTCATGTAGTCTTCGGCCGCGCGCATCACCTGCCGCGAGATGAAGCTCTTGGTGTCTTCAAACAGGAAGATGAAGCCGTGGATGTACTTGAGCAGCTTGCTCGGCACCTTTTCGATGGTGCGCCGCTCGCCGTACAGGAACACCGGCAGGTTGGCGCGGCGCGCACTCTGCTCGCGCAGGAAGGCGGTCAGGCGCTGGAACTCGCCATCCACCTCTTCGCTGCCATCGATCGAGATCAGCACCGCCGAGGCCGCCACGTAGGTACGGGCGCCGGCACGCGCATCATCCAGGTTCAGCCCGCACAGCACCCGCTGGTCGTTGCTGCGCAGCTCTTCCACCAGGGCGCGGATCAGGATGCCGCCGATGCGCGGCGACTCGTAGTCGTTGTCGATGACAATGACCGGGTAGTCCAGGGACTTGAAGTACACGTTGATTCTCCTTGTCGAACTCAGGAACGCTGGGCGCCGGCGCTGATGGCCGATGCCTCGCGGGCGCGCTGCCGCTGCTGGCGGCGCTCCTCGCTGAAGAAGGGATAGAACACGGTGATGAACAGCACGAACAGGAAGGCGTACTGCACGATGGTTCCCGACGAGCCGTAGATCGCCCACAGGCAGTACACGACGGTCAGGCTGGTGAGGGTCCAGAACGCACCGGTATGGACCAGGGTGTGCGAACGTTCGACCACGAAGTAGCAGGCCACACACGAGTAGATGTAGGGCAGCAGGGTCAGCACCACGGCCGCCGACGTGATCACGTCGAACTGGGCGGACGCGGTTTCCGAGGTAGAGGTCACCAGCACCGCCAGGGTCATCAGCACGGCCACGATCAGCACGCCCTTGACCGGCACGTCATCCTTGTTGGTCTTGCTGAAGATGCTCGGGAACAGGCCGTCATCGGAGGCTGCCTTGGCACTCTGCGCGGTCAGCAGGATCCAGCCACCCAGCGAGCCGGCGGCGCCGATGAAGGCGCACAGGCTGACCAGCGCGCCGCCCCAGCCGCCGACCGCCTTGGCCGCCGCCAGTGCGAACGGCGCGTCGGACACCTGCAGTTCCGAGTTCGGCACCATGCCCATGATCACAGAGGAACTGGCGATGTAGGCGATGGCAGCCAGGAACACGCCGGCCAGGGTGGCACGGGCCACGTTCTTCTCCGGGTTCTCGACCACGCCAGCCGTGACCGAAGCCGATTCGACACCGATGAAGGCCCACAGGGTCAGTGCCGCGGCACTGGAGATCGCGCCGAAGTTGGACTCACCGGACACGTTGTAGGCGCCCTTGAAGATATCGGCATCGAAGAAGAACCAGCCGAAGATGGCGATGCCCAGGATCGGCACCAGCGCGAAACTGGTGGTGACCGTCTGCACACGGCTGACGAAGGCCGGGCCGATCACGTTGGCAAAGCTCAGCGCCCACACCAGGATCAGCACCGCGATGCAGCGCACCAGCGGCTCGGACAGGATCGGGAAGAAGTAGCTGAAATAGCCCACCGCGGCGATCGGGATGGCAACGTTGCCGATCCAGTTGGCGAACCAGTAGATGGTATTGGTCTGGAAGCCCATGTAGGGCCCGAACCAGTCACGCGCATAGGCGTACGGACCGCCCGCCTTCGGCGCCAGCTTGCCCAGCTTGGCGAATACGAAGGCCAGCAACAGCGCACCGGCCGTGGTGATCAGCCAGCCCCAGATCGATGCGGTACCGATCTTGGCGAGGCTGGACGGCAACAGGAACACGCCTGAGCCCATCATGTTGCCGGCGACGAGGAAGGTGGCTCCGACCACCCCGATTTTCTTTGCTTCTGCCATGACAATCTCCGGTACTGGCATGAGCCCGGTGCGGCCGGGCGTGGGGACGGTTGCGCTGGCGTAACGCCGCTGGCGCTTACTTGATGAAGTTGTATTGCAGGCTGCCCTGCACCCGGACGGTGTCGCCGCGCGCGCCGCCCTGCTGTTCCAGGCGGCCGTACAGCAGCTCCATGCCCATCGTCCACGACGGCGCCGGGCTCCAGATCAGGTTGAACACGCCGTATCGGCTCTGCCGGAAGGCATCGGCGGCGAGTGCGGCATTCCGCTCCAGGGTCAACTGGCCGAAGATCAGGTTGGAACGCCAAAGCTCGGACCAGTAATGGGTGTAGCCGACGAAGCCACCTTGCAGGTCCAGCGCGTCGAGACGGCCATCGGCACCGACCACCGCGTCCAGCCCGGAGCCGGTCAGGTCCGCGGTGTAGCGGCTGAGGCCGCGCCCGCCGAGTGCGCCGAACAGCAACAGATCGCGCTCGCCCACCGATGCCGAGCCACTGAACTGCATGCCGCCGGCCATGCGCCGGTCACGCTCGCCCTCGCCGTCATAGGCCAGGCTGCGCGCCACCGCGCCCAGCTGAAGATGGCCCCAGTCGCGCTCCATGCGTGCGGTCACGGTCACATCCGGCAGCCGGTTCACTGCGGCCCGTTCATCGCTGGCACCGGCCAGTTCGGTCTTGGGGTCTTCGGCCGCCAGCGTCAGGGTGTTGCCCTTGCCCATCGCGAAGCTGTGGTGGATGCCGGCCACCAGCAGATAGCCGGCGCCGCCGGGACCGGCGAAGTCGAGCGTGTCGGGCAGGCTGTCCGGGTCCATGAAACTGGAGTAACCGTAGCCGGCATAGGTATTGCCAAGCTGGCCATACGCGTGGCGCAGGCGGAACGCGTAGCCATCGCTGCTGCCGAAGAAATCATTCTCCAGGTAGAAGCGCAGGTTGCCGTGCGTGGTCGGGCGCCGCGCCTCGAAGCTGAAGCGGGTCTGCTTGGCGTGGATGTTGAAATTGGAAACATCGCGATGGCTGCCGCCCACCGGCATCGATGAGGGGATGAACTGATCCTCGTCACCGGCCGCACGCGAATCGGCAATCGCATCGAGCTTGGCATAGCCGCCAATGCGGATCACCGTGTCAGTGCCTGGAATGGCAAAGAAGCCCTTCAGATCCGGGTCGGTCGGCCCAGCGGCGCTGTCGGGACGCGAGGCCGCCGTCGAGGGGTCGGCCACCGATTCGCGCTGCGGCAGCACCGGTTGCGCCACACCCGGCACCTGGGTGGGATGCAGCAGGTTGGCGCTGCTGCCAGGTGGTGTCACCGGCGCCGTTACCTGCGCAGCCGCGACAGCGCCCTCGCGTTGTTCGAGCCGATCCAGGCGCTTCTGCATGCCCTCCAGTGCCTGCCGCATGGCAGCGATTTCCTGGCGCAATGCGTGCGCATCCTCCTGACCATTCTGCTGCGCATATGCTGGCGTGACCGCCAGCGCGGTCAGGCAGGCCAGACTCAGTACCGCAAAGCGCATTGCATCCTCCCTGGACGAACATTCGCAGCACACTGACGGCGCGCGCGCAGGCGCAGCTCCGACGTTGCGTTGCCGTTGCTGGAAATGCGGGTACTGCGTCGACGACACCGGCCAGCCTGCGCGTGGCAGGCAACAGGACGATGACACTGCCCCGCCCGTACCGATATCGACGCCCTCAGGGCCGCACTGCCGGAGAGGTGGCGACCGCAGCGGTCTGGGTAACAACCAGGGAGTGAGAACGTCGTGAATGGCTGTGCCGACTGCCCCGGTTCAGGGCGTGTCAGGCGCGGCATCCCTGGCGCGTTGACGCTGTATTCCATGCGTCACAGGCTAATCCGCCTGTCGTTTTTGGCCTTGATTGGAATCAAGGCGCGATGCTTGATGACAGTCACGATTCAGACGTGACGACGAACAGGTGGTGCGCAGCCTGCATCATCCGCACAGGTGACCAAACGCAACAGGCCCGCATGCTGCCATGCGGGCCTGTGGTGTCGCATCACGGCATGGGTGCCGGTCAGCGTGGGCCCAGCACCGTCTGCAGGTCAGCGCCTTGTGGCAGGCCGGCGCGACGCTGCACCTGGCCCTGCGCATCCTGGAACAGGATGCCCGGCGTGCCCTGGAAGCCCATTTCAATCATCAGCACTTGGTTGGCATCGAGCTTGCCGGCGATCTCGCGGCTGATGCTCGGCAGGGCCTTGATGCCACCACGGTCGAACTGGTGTTCGTTTTCCAGCAAGGCCGCACTCGGGTCACGCGCAGACAGGATGGCCGCAGCCTTGGCCGGGCTGTCCTCGCGAATCACGCCGACCATGATGTGGCGCAACTGCACCTTGCCGGCGTCGACCCACGGACGCGCCGCTTCCCAGAACTTGTGGCAGTACGGGCAGTTGGCATCACTGAAGGTATAGACCACGCGCGGCGCATCGGCCTTGCCGTCACGCACCCAGGCACTGGCCTCCAGCTTGGTCCACATCTTGGCCGACATCGGTGCTGCGACCAGCTTCTCCACTGCCTCAGCGGCCACGTCGTTGCCCTCGGCATCGAACAGGCTGCCTACCAGCACATGCTTGCCGTCGGCGGTGACATAGGCTGCGGCCGGCTGCTGCCCGCCCACCACGCCAGCGAATCCACGCAGGCCACCCGGCGCATCGAACTCGGCAACGACTTCAAAACCGTGCTTCTCGATGCCTTTCAGCACTGCGGGGCGCTCGCCTTTCGCCGCTGGGGCCTGAGCGCTCGCTGCCGGCGCTGCCGCCTTGCCCGGCGGGGTCTGGGCCTGGCTGCAGGCGGCCAATGCCAGCATGACCGGCAGCAACAGCACCGCCGGAGCGATGCGCAGGGAAGTCGACAACATGGGAACTCCGTAGTGAGATGCCCGCGCAGGCTACCGCAGCCGGCGCAGTTTGTGTTCAAGACCCGCCGCCGTCAGTTCGCCAAGGTGCAGTTCACGCAGGCGGCCTTCGGCGTCGAAGAACAGCGTCGACGGATAGGCCTGTACACCCAGCACGGTTGACGCCGACGCGGTATCGTCCAGCAATACATTGCCCAGCCGGAGCTGTTCGGATGCGATGAAACCCTTCACTTCGTCCAGGGTTTCCCCCTGGTTGAGGAACACGAACTGCACGTCAGTATGGGTCTGCTGTGCGGATGCCAGCACCGGCATCTCGCGACGGCAAGGTCCACACCAGCTGGCCCAGAGATTCAGCACCACCGGTTTGCCACGGAGCTGCTGCAGGTCGATCCTGCGCCCCTGCAGATCGACCACCTGGACCGCCGGCAGCGGCATCCGCCGCTCCTGCCATGCTGCGAGCAGGTGGCTGCCCGCCGCCCACAGCACCACACCCACCAGCGCCCCCGCCAGCACCGGCGCACGCAACGCGCGCCACAGCCGCAGCCGCCAGGTGCCCCACGCCAGGCCGGCAACCAGCACGACGGCAACGTGATACCCACCGTCGGTGATCTGCAGGATGCTCCAGGTGGCCTCACGGTAGAGCGCGAAGTTCAAGGCCACGAAGCTGATGCGTCCACACAGCAGGCCGATCAGCAACATGTCCAGGACCAGGCTGGCCGCGGAAGGCACTGCCATCCCGTCCTTCGGCCGCGGCCACAGGTGGGCCACCGCCATGGCCATAAGCCCGCACATCAGGATCAGCACCACCGGCATCGGCACCGGTCCAACACTCGACATCAACCCACCTGTCCCATCATCTCGTTGCCTGCATGGTCAAAGCGTCGCGCCCAGGTTGCAAGTGCGACGCCCGCCGCAGGCTTCAGGCCGCGCTGCGCGGCATCTGCATGCCAGGCGCCGGTTGCAGCCCGCGCAGGCTGCCCGCCACCGACGACAACAGCGGTCGTTCGCGCCGATTGTTGTTGACCTGCCGGCGATAGTTGGCCGGCGTCATTCCGACAATGCGCAGGAACAGGCGGCGGAATGCGCTCTGGTCTGCATAGCCCACGCCCCAGGCCACTTCATCGATACCCGCCCCCTGCTGCAGCAATGTCTGCGCCTTGGCGATACGCAACCGCTGGCAATACTCGATCGGACGCAGGCCGGTGGCCTTCAGGAAGCGCCGCTGCAGAGTCCGCGGTTCCAGTCCGGAAACCTCGCAGATCGCTCCGAGCGTGGCCCCACGCGCAGCGGTGGTATGCAGCCAGCGTTGCGCCTTCAGTACGTCGCGATCGCCGTGGGCGAAGTTGGCACTGAAACGCTCCAGATCCTGCTGGATCGCCGCTGGCACCGTGATCCCCAGCTGCTGCGCCACGGAACTCGCTACGCCTTGACCGTGCAGCCGGTACAGCAGGCGCAGGGCGAGGAAGCGCCAGGCCTGGGACCCGGCCACCGTCAGCAGATCACCGTCGTCGACCAGCGCGCGCTCACTGGGCACCCAGCTGGCCGACTGCCCCTGCAGGCCCGGATGGCGCCCGAGGTCCGGCCCACTGACGGTGCGCCCGGCAAGCAGACCGGCGCGTGCCAGCATGCTGACACCATCGCTGGCAGCTGCCAGCAGACTGCCGCCATCATAATGCGCGCGCAGCCAATCCAGCAGGACCTCATCGGCGCGCAGGCAGACGCCTTGACTGATCTGGCCAGGCACGGCGATCACGGCGGGAATGTCCGCCTCGAGCATCTCCGCGCCGGCAATGCGATGCACGCCGGTCTGGCTGGCTGGCACGACCCAGCGGGTCACCAGGACACGCTTGAACGGGCGACGCTGCTGCTGGGCAAGGCGGTTGGCGACATGTGCCATTTCGGTCAGCACGGAGGCGGCCGACGGGTCGCCTCCCGGGTACTCGACCACCGCGACCTCTACGAATCCTTCGTTCCTGAATCCTTCCACAGAGCATCTCCTCGGTTCGTTGCGGGCCATCCAGCGGCCGGTTCAGGCGCAGGGTAGGAACTGCCACGACGGCGGGGCTATGAAGAAAGTTGCAAAGTGCGCTGAATGCGCCGTCAGCGCCGGGAGCTTGACCCTGGACCGGACTCAAGGCTTCAGAATGACCGGCAGCATCCGCAGGAATCCGCCATGAACATTGGTCAACTGGCGCGCCAGGCCGGCGTACCGATCGATACCGTGCGCTACTACGAGCGCCAGCAGTTGCTGCCCACCGCGGCACGCTCGGCCGGGGGCTACCGCATCTTCGGGGAGCAGGACCTGCGCCGGCTGCGCTTCATCCGCCGCGCCAAGACGCTGGGCTTCAGCCTGGAACAAATCGCCGAACTGCTGGCACTCAGTGATCGCCACCCGCAGGACATGGGCAGCGTGCGCGACGCGGCGCAGGCCCGCCTGCAGGACATCGCGCAGCGCATGGCTGAACTGCAACGCATGCACAGCGCGCTCTCACAGCTGGTCGACGCCTGCCCCGGCCACGGCACCCTGGATCAGTGCCCGATCCTGGCGGCGCTGACCGCCGGCGCCGACTGAGTACGTGCGATCGTCGTCCTCCTCGCAACGCGCGTGAGGAAAAGTGCAACAAATGCTTGCCAACCCTCTGGGGCAAGGCTATTATTTCGCTCCTCAGCGACGTGGGGCCATAGCTCAGCTGGGAGAGCGCCTGCATGGCATGCAGGAGGTCAGCGGTTCGATCCCGCTTGGCTCCACCAATCTTTCGGCATTAGGCCGTCGAAAGGTCGCTAAAGAACATTGATGAGAATTGCGTCCCCATCGTCTAGAGGCCTAGGACATCACCCTTTCACGGTGGCGACCGGGGTTCGAATCCCCGTGGGGACGCCACTCATCACGAACAACGAGGACCCGGCCGATAACCGGGTCTTTTTTGTTCACCGCCTACCGGCATTCAGGTTGTGGCGTTGCGGCTCCCCTGCCCTTGGTGGCAAAGGTTGAACCGAAACGAAAAAAGTTCAAAAAAAGCTTCCACAAACGTGAACACGCAGGTATGATAGGCGGCTCGGTAACACGGGGCCATAGCTCAGCTGGGAGAGCGCCTGCATGGCATGCAGGAGGTCAGCGGTTCGATCCCGCTTGGCTCCACCACTTTCGACATTAGGCCGTCGAAAGTTCTACAACTTGAAGTTTTTCGTGCGTCCCCATCGTCTAGAGGCCTAGGACATCACCCTTTCACGGTGGCGACCGGGGTTCGAATCCCCGTGGGGACGCCAGTTTCAAAACGGACTCTGCTCACGGCAGATATCCGGAGTTTCATGGGGCCATAGCTCAGCTGGGAGAGCGCCTGCATGGCATGCAGGAGGTCAGCGGTTCGATCCCGCTTGGCTCCACCACTTCGACATTAGGCCGTCGGAGGATCTACAACTTGAAGTTTTCGTGCGTCCCCATCGTCTAGAGGCCTAGGACATCACCCTTTCACGGTGGCGACCGGGGTTCGAATCCCCGTGGGGACGCCAATTCTTGAAAACCCCGGCTCAGGCCGGGGTTTTTCTTTGCCCGCGACCTGCCATCAAACCGCCCTGCCCGTGGATGGCTTCACCCCGCCCACGGCTCAGAACCGCCGATACATCCCGATCGATGCCGGTGCAGTCGGTGCGAAACCAAACTGCGCGTACAACCGATGCGCCTCGCCATCGGCCAGCAGGCTGACGTACGCCGACGGCGGCAGGTTGGCCTGCATCCAGCCGTCCAGCCGCCGCATCACTTCCTTGCCAAGGCCCTGCCCCTGCAACCGCGGCAGTACCGCGATATCACAGACCTGCAGGTGGCAGCCGCCATCGCCGACGATACGGCCCATCGCCACCAGCTCAGCGCCCTGGTAGGCACATACGCCGAACAGCGTATTGGGCAGCGCGCGGGCGGCTGCTTCGCGGGACTTGGCGCTGAGGCCTGCGAGCACGCGCAACTGGCAGTAGTCCTCGACCGTGGGTACGGCTTCGCGGAACTGGCAGGTGATGGAATCATTCATGCGGCATCTCCGGATGGGTCGGGCTATCCTGCCGCATCCACGTCGCAGCCGCTGCGACCCAGGCCCACAGAGTCCCATGTGCTATTCCGCCCTGATCCGCGCTGACTACGCCAAACTGGTACGCGAGTTCGGCGCCATCCTGTCGCTGGAGGACTTCGCCGAACTGTACGCACACGATCCGGGCAAGAAACGGCCGAAGACCCCTAAGGCGATGGATGACGGATTCGCCGGTGCGCGTACCGAACAGGGGCGGGACATCGTGGCGAAGATCCAGCAATGGCATGCGCAGGAGCAACAGGCACTGGAGGCCGAACTGGCCCGGCAACGCGAACGACGCGATATTGCCCATGCCACGCTGGCCACCCGGCCCACGCAGAAGGCGCGCAACGACCTGCGCGTGGCCGGCAACCGCATCGAGCGCGCACAGGCCCGGCTGGAAGACCTGCATCGGGTGCAGCTGCTGCCGCGCGACAACCGCATTTTCCCAGGCACCTACGCACCGGTGATGGTCAGCGAGAACGGCCAGCGCGTGATCAAGCCCATGCGCTACCAGTGCCGGCTGCCGGACAAGCCGGCGCGCAACGACGTGCTTTACCCCGGTACCTACAATGCGCGGCGCGACAGCCTGGAAGGTTACTGGCGGGGTGCGTTCGGAGTGCGCCATGGCGTGGTGGTGGTGCAGGCGTTCTACGAGCACGTGCCCCGCCACGCCATCGCCGGCCGCACCCTCGGTGCCAACGAAAAGGAAGAGGACGTGGTACTCGAATTCCGTCCCGATCCGCCCCGCGACCTGCTGCTGGCCTGCCTCTGGGCGGAATGGGAAGGGCCGGAAGGCCGCCTGCTGTCGTTTGCCACGATCACCGACGCACCTCCCAGCGACGTCGCCGCTGCCGGGCATGACCGCGGGGTGGTGCCGATCCGCAAGGAACACCTCGACGCCTGGCTCAACCCCGAACCGGATGACCTGGCGCGCCAGTACCGCATCCTCGATGACCGCGAGGAGATCCGTTACGTGTACGAGGAAGCGGGCTGAGCGCCGGACGCAATTGAAAAACCCCGCCTGGGCGGGGTTCCTGGATCAGGGGTGGCCGCCGCACATCGCCTCTTCGCAGAAGGCTTGTTCCTGCAGGCACTGCTCAACCTCACCGCCGCGTGCGATGCAGCTCTTGTAGAGCTGGAAACAGGGCTGGCCGCACCATGCGGCAGACGCCGTACCACCGAAGACCGTCATCGAAAGGACACCCGCAGCAACCATGCGCTTGATCCACTTCTTCATGCCACTCTCCTTGTAGGCCTGAGCATTCAGGCCTTGGCAGCATATCCCTCCTGCCGGTCCGCAGTGGGATGCTCAGGCCTTGACGCTGGAGCGGCCAACCGCACGCGCCAGCGCGCGTGACAGATCGGCCGACAGGTACGGCTTGACCAGCAGCAGGCCGGCCGACATCGGCGCCGGCAGCTGCTCGGCCAGCATCCCGCTGGCCAGCACGAACGGAATGCCACGCGCCGAAAGCGCTGCAGCCACTGGTTCACTGGTCTCGTTGCGGGCCAGCCGGTAATCCAGCAGGGCCACGTCAGGAGTGCTCTGCTCCAGCAGCCGCAGGGCCTCGGACACACTCGCTGCAAGCCCGACCACAGTCGCACCGGCGTGCACCAGCTGCATCTGCAGCAGGGCCGCACTCATTTCGTCGTTCTCGACCACCAGCACCCTCAGGTCCTGCAACACTGTCATCGGCTACCGCTCCTGGAGGCAATTGCTCGCTGGGAGTATAGCTATCAATGGGCCAATGCCGACAGGAACCGCCCTCATAGGCCCTCCTACTATGCATCGCCTGCCGACCTCGGTTACACTCGCACGCTGCCTGCCGGTGTGGCGGAATGGTATACGCAGCTGACTCAAAATCAGCCGGGGGTGACCCCATGAAGGTTCGAGTCCTTTCACCGGCACCACTGCATCAAAGGCCAGGTCCATGACCTGGCCTTTTGCATTTCCCAGGCCCGAGCGCCGGCACTGGCAAGCATGCCCCAGCATGCCCTGCCCGCGCGATTGCCCCTCCTTCGGCGTCCGACGCAGTCGCCTGTCCCACTACTTCCCGCTGCCGGGCGTGATCGAGCACAAACGCCGACGACCAGTTGATCGGCACCGGCGGCGGCTGGCCCGCTACGGCGGCGAGGAGTTCATCGCGGCCCTGCCCGCGCCCGACGCCGCCCAAGCCCTGGGCCTGGGCGGCGTCGAGCGCCGCCATGGAAGCCGCCGCCTGCCCGCCGCAGAGGCCCATGTGACCATCAGCGTCGGCGTAGCCTGGCAGGCCGCGCATGAGCAGGCCGACCCACGAGGCCTGGTCGAGCGGGCCGACCAGGCCCTGTACCGGGCAAAGCATGCCGGCCGCAACTGCGTGCATGCTGCCCCGGCGCTCGAGGCCGGGGAACAGCACTCCGACCGCCGGGCCTAGACCGCGCGCAGCACCGCCGCGCCATGCAGGTTCCCCGCCCCACCGTGCACGCGGAAGCTGGCCACGGTCTGCAGCAGCTGCGCTGACTGCTCCTCCATGCTGCGCGCCGCGGCCGAGGCTTCCTCGACCAGCGCAGCGTTCTGCTGGGTGCCCTGGTCGATCAGATCGACAGCGTGGTTCATCTGCTGGATGTCGTCGCTCTGCTGCTGCGCGGCCGTGCTGATCTCCGACATCAGGTCACTGACCCGGCGCACGTTGACCACGATCTCGTCCATGGTGCGGCCAGCGCTCTCGACCTGCGCGGTGCCGGCGCCGACATTGGCCACCGACGCATCGATCAGTTGCTTGATCTCCTTGGCGGCACTGGCCGAGCGCTGCGACAGTTCGCGGATCTCGGTGGCGACCACGGCGAAGCCACGCCCGTGTTCGCCCGCACGCGCCGCCTCCACCGCCGCGTTCAACGCAAGGATATTGGTCTGGAAGGCGATGCCGTCGATCACGCCGATGATATCGACGATGCGCCGCGAGGATGCGTTGATCACCGCCATGGTCTGGACCACTTCGTGCACCACGTTGCCGCCGCGCGCAGCGACATCGGCAGCCCCACCGGCCAGCTGACTGGCCTGCCGTGCGTTGGTCGCAGTGCGCTGCACGGTCTCGGCCAGGCCCTTCATCGACACGGCGGTCTCCTCCAGCGACGCTGCCTGCTGCTCGGTGCGCTGCGACAGATCGCTGTTGCCCTGCGCGATCTCGGTGGCGCCGACGGCGATGGTGTCGGCGGCGAACTTGATCTGGCCGATGATCGCGGCCATCGCCTCGACCAGCGAATTCACACCTTCGCACAGCTCGGCGATCGGCCCGTTCTTGTCGGCGGTGGACACGCGCCGGGTCAGGTCGCCCTCCTTGGCGGCCGCCACCACTTCACGGGTCTGCGCCACGGCGCGCTGCATGGCCTGGTTCTCATGCACCTGCGCGGTGATGTCGGTGGCGTACTTGACGACCTTGAACGGCTTCCCATTGAGATCCAGGATCGGATTGTAGGACGCCTGGATCCAGACCTCGCGCCCGCCCTTGCCGAGGCGCCGGTACTGGCCGGCATCGTATTCGCCACGGCCCAGCTTCTCCCAGAACTGCCGATACTCGGCACTGCCACGATGCTCGGGCTCGACGAACAGCGAGTGGTGCTGGCCGCGCACGTCGTCCAGGCTGTAGCCGGTGGCGGCCAGGAAGTTGTCGTTGGCCGACAGGATGCGGCCGTCCATACCGAACTCGATCACCGCCTGCGACTTGTCGATCGCCGCCAGCTGCCCGGCCGAGTCGGCCGCCTGCAACTTCTGCGCGGTGATGTCGGTGGCGAACTTGACCACCTTGTAGGGACGCCCCTGCCGATCCAGTACCGGGTTGTACGAGGCCTGGATCCAGATCTCGCGCTGGCCCTTGCCGAAACGCCGGTACTGGCCAGCGTCATATTCGCCACGACCCAGCCGCGCCCAGAAGTCACGGTATGCAGCGCTACGCGCCTGCTCGGGATCGACGAACAGGGAATGATGCTTTCCCTGGATCTCCTCCAGCCGGTAGCCCATCGCCTGCAGGAAGTTGTCGTTGGCCTGCAGGATGGTGCCATCGAGGGCGAACTCGATGACCGCCTGGACCCGGTGCAGCGCCGCAACCTGGGCTTCCAGCTCGGCACGGCCATCCGACACGGCCTCGGTGCCGGTGCGGTGCTGGGGTGCCAGCGCGCCCAACAGGGCACGCCACGGCGACCAACGGGTATGCAGCTCGGCCGGCGCCTGCGCACCTGCCGTGAAGCCTGGAATGAGCATTGTCTGATCCTCGGTGTCCGGTAAGCGGTTGCGACCCGACGGGCGGGATGCCCGACGGCAACTTCAGTTGCCAGGGACTACAGGTGCCAACCGGCACCTCTCGAGCGACTACCAAGAACGTCTGCTGCGGGTGCGATCGGCATTTGGGAGTGGCGGAACACACAGCGCGGGCCGCCCATCGGGGACGGCCTGGGGTCCTGCGGCGGGCCACTGGAGCGGGATCCAGAGGGAATATCGGCGATGCGATCGGTGGCTTTAGCCGGATTCCGCGACGCCCGTCGCAACTTCAGATGCGGCTGCAGGGATGCGGTAGACAATCGCGATGTACTTCACATTCTGCCCCCGCGCGACGGGGACACCGCCGAGCGGTTACGCCAGGCGCCAGCTGGGCATAGCCTTGCCGGGCACGATGCAGTTCAAGCCCAAAAGGTTTGCATGACCAACGGGCGATTCCGCGGCAGGTGAAAACGGCCAGCATGCAGCGAACCGCAGGATGCGCACTGACACGGAGATCGCATGTTCCCACGCTTGGCCAGCTTCCTGATCCTGGGCCTGTGCAGTACCGGCGCCCTCGCTGCAGATGCCACCTATCGGCCCGCCTTTCAGCCGGACCAGCTGAAGGGGCCGCCTGTCGGGCGACCGAACGAGGTGCTGGTACTGGGCACCGCCCACCTGTCCGGCCTGCCCAAGTCCTTCCAGCCCGCCTTGCTTGAACCGTTGCTGCAGCGACTGATCGCCTGGAAGCCCGAGCTGATCGCCACCGAAGACCTGTCCGGCCTCCAGTGCGATTCCATGCGTCGCTACCCGGCACGCTATGCGGAGAGCGTGGCCACCTACTGCTTCGACACCACCGCTGCGCAGGCTGCCACCGGCCTGGACGTGCCCGCAGCGAACGCCCAGGCCGAGCGCCTGCTTGCGACTTGGCCGGACGAGCCGATGCCCGCCCAGCGTCGTCGGCTTGCAGCATTGTTCCTGGCAGCGGGCGAACGCGGCTCGGCGCAGGTGCAATGGCTGCGCCTGCCTGCGTCCGAGCGCAAAGCCGGCGATGGGCTGACGCCGGCCCTGGTCGAGATCCTCGGCAAAGGCCTGGTCCGCCGCAATGAAACCAGCCTGATCGCCGCCGTAGTTGCCGCCCGCCTCGGGCATGAACGGCTGTGGGCCGTGGACGACCACACGGCCGATTCTCCCACACCGGCCGAGGATGAGGCGGCGGCCAGTGCAGCCATCACCGGTGCCTGGAACAATATGCATTCGCGGGCACGACGGGAGGCCGATGAACGCCTCGTGGCCAATCTGGACAAGCCCGGCGGCGTCATGGCGCTGTATCGGGATTACAACAGCCCGGCGGCAGCGATGGCAGCGTACCAGAGCGACTTCGGCGCGACGCTCGTCGAGCCGTCCTCCAAGGCGTTCGGCCGGATGTATGTCGGTTACTGGGAAACCCGCAACCTGCGCATGGTCGCCAACATCCGCGACGTGCTCGGCCTGCACCCTGGCAGCCGAATGCTGGCCATCGTCGGTGCCTCGCACAAGGGCTACTACGAGGCCTACCTCAATCAGATGCACGACGTGCAGCTGGTCAGTACGGACGCAGTATTGCGTTGACCAGGATAGGTGCACGCGATGCGCTGGCACTATCCTGCAAGGCCCGTCTGCAGGTGCCGACATGCTGAAAGTGATCGCCGAGGATTTCATCCATCCCGATGCGGTGGACACCGTGCTTCCCCTGTACCGCGAGCTGGTCGCATGCACGCAGCGAGAGCCGCTCTGCCTCGGCTATGAACTGTTCGTCGACCACAAGGACCCCGGGCATTTCGTCTTCATCGAGCAATGGCCAGACCGCGACGCTCTGGATATCCATTGCGCCAGCGAGCACTTCCAGCGTCTGGTGCCTCAGATCAACGCGTTCCAGCGCGCACCGTGCCGGGTCCTGCTGATGGACGCCGCACGGATGTAGTGCCGGAAGCGAGACGCCCGCCGTCGCCGCGGCCATGCCGCCACAGCAACACGCAGGCCGCAACCGTGCAGGCCAAGCTCAGGACCAGCAGCGCGACCGCGCCTTGCTGCAACACGGGCAACAACGCCTGCGCGTGCGGGTCCCCGCGCAGCTGTTCGGCGCGCAGGCAGGTGGCCAGCGCCAGGCACCAGCCGACCAGCGCCGGGATGAACATGCGTACCGCAACCGGGTTCCAGGCCTTCATGGGTTCACCTGCTTGAGTGAAGATGCGCGCAGTATTCGCGCGCGTCCTCTCACAGGCTGAGATCAGTCCTCGGCGGCGTCGGCATCGTCGCCTGGAAGCCCCGACAGCTCGCCCTGCACCTGCACGTTGTTGCGCCCCAGCGCCTTGGCCCGGTAGCACTGTGCATCGGCAGCGGCCACTGCCTGGTCCACGCTCATGCCCCCCGCCAGGGGCGCGATGCCGATGCTGGCACCGACCCGCAGCCGATGCTGATCCCACGGAATGGACAGCGCTGACAGGGTCTGCAGGAGTTCACCGCCGATCCGCGCGGCACGACGCGGCGTACACCCGGACAGGATCACCGCGAACTCGTCGCCGCCCAGCCGCGCCACCACGTCCGAATCACGCACACCATGTCTCAGCACACTGGCCACCGCCCACAGCACGGCATCGCCGGCCAGGTGGCCCCAGGTGTCGTTGACCGGCTTGAAGCGGTCCAGATCGATGTACATCAGCGACGCGGCCTGCCCGGTGCGCTCGACACGGGTGATCGCCTGCTGCAGGTGCACCTCGAAACCGCGGCGGTTGCTCAGTTCGGTCAGTGGATCGATCTCGGCCAGGTGGCGGGCTTCGCGCTGCCGCGCCCGCTGCTGGGTGTCGTCGCGCAGCACCCACACCGCGCCGCGCACATGGCCCTCGTCATCGCGCAGCCAGGCCCGCGTCAGGTCCACCGGCACCGTTGCCATGCCCAGGCGCAGCAGCAGGTCGGCGTGCAGATCCACCGCGTTGCTCTCCGGGTCCAGCAGTACCGACACATCCAGTACCGAGCCGGGCGCGTACTCGGTGGTCAGCGCCAGCACGTCCTGCACCCTGTGCCCGGCCAGCGACAGCGCGCCATCACCGGCCAGGGTGCGTACCGCGGCCGCGTTGGCATAGTCGATGCGGCCGTCAAGGTTGACGCTGAGCACCAGGTCGGCCACCGCATCCAGGGTGATGCGGCTGCGCTGTTCGCTCTCGAACAGCCGTTGCTCACTGCTGCGCTGGGCGGTGATGTCCTGGATCTGCGACACGAAATGCAGTGGCTGGCCATGCTCGCTGCGCACCAGCGACACCGACAGCCGCGCCCAGATGATGCGGCCGTCGCGGTCGAGATAGCGCTTTTCAAGGTGGTAATGGCTGCGCCGTCCGGCCAGCAGATCCTGCACCAGGGCCAGGTCGGTCTGCAGGTCATCGGGATGGGTCAGGCGCTGGAAGTCGACCTGCAGCAGCTCTTCGCGCGGGTAACCCAGGATCCGGCACAGCGCATCATTGACGTCCAGCCAACGCCCCTCCAGCGACACCAGTGCCATGCCCAACGCCGCCGACGTGAACGCACCTGCGAACTTTTCCGCCGACAGCCGCGCTTCGGCCCGTGCCTGCAGGATTTCGGTGATGTCGATGGCCATGCCGACATAGCCGATGCGTGCGCCATCGGCACCTTCCATGCGGCTGATCGACAGGCGCACCTGGCGTGGCAGGCCCTCCTTGCGCAGCAACGTCCACTGCCGCGAGTAAGTCTGCCCGTCAGCGCGAGCACTGAGCGCTTCGAACACGTCGGGAAGGTTGCCCTCGGCATCGGCCAGCGGCCCCAGCCAGGCTTCCAGTTCCCCCGGATCGTGGAACGCATCGAGCCGGCGCTGGCCGACCACCTCCGCTGCGCTGTAGCCCAGCAGGCGCTCCGCACCCGTGTTGAACAGAGTGATGGTGCCATCGGTATCGGTGGCGATCACCGCTACCTCATCGGACGCATCGACCACGGCCTGCAGGCGTTGGCGGGTTTCGGCCGCGTCCTGCCTCGCCTGCTGCAGCTCGGTGACGTCGGCATGGGCACCGGCCATCCACAGCGGCATGCCCTGCCCGTCCCATTCAAAGACGCGGCCACGGTCCTGGATCCAGATCCACTGGCCGTTCCTGTGGCGCATGCGCAGCAGGCAGGCGTAGTTGTCGCTGCGCCCTTGGAAATGGTCGTCCAGCGCAGCATCGGACAACGCAATGTCATCGGGATGGACCAGCTTCAGGAACGTCTTCTGGCAGATGGGTTCCAGCTCTTCCAGGCGGTAACCGACGATCTCGGCCCAGCGCGCGTTGACCCGCATCTCGCCGGTCTGCACGTTCCATTCCCAGGTTCCCGCGGCGGTACCGTCGATGATCATCGCCAGGCGGCGACGCTCTTCCGCCAGCTCCTGCAGGCGGCGCTCCAGCAGTCCATTGCCGTGGGTGCCCTGGCCCGGCATCAATCCGGTCTCCTGCCGGCACGGGCAGGCGTCGACCGCAGCGCAGCGCTGCGGCCGCCGGTACAAGCAACGGGTGGTGCTGGCGTCATGGCCCTCCCCAGCAACAGCGGGGTGGCCGGACGCCTCCCCTCAAGCGCAAGTGTGCGCAATCACGGGGAAAATCGACAAGTCCCCCGCCACGAATCAAGCGTGACGGGGAACACGGTCCTCAGCTGCGCTTGGCGCGGGCGAAGGCCTCGGCCAGGGCGTTGTTGGCCGGGGGCGCGGACGCGGCAGGACGGCCGCCATTGCCTTGGCCCCGGTTCGGCCCGCGGTTCTGGCCGCCTGCATCGCGGCGCGGCCCCTGCCCATGGCTGCGCTCATCACGCTGGCCCGGGCGGCTGGTGGCTTGCCCGGGGGTATCGTCCAGGCGCCGGGTCAGAGCGATGCGCTTGCGCGCCACGTCCACCTCCAGCACCTTCACCTTGACGATATCGCCGGCCTTGACCACGTCGCGCGGGTCCTTCACGAACGTATCGGACAGGGCCGAAATGTGGATCAGACCGTCCTGGTGCACACCGATATCGACGAAGGCACCGAAGGCCGCCACGTTGCTGACCACACCCTCGAGCACCATGCCCTCGCGCAGGTCCTTGATGTCCTCGACGCCCTCGGCGAAGCGTGCCGCCTTGAACTCGGGGCGTGGGTCTCGGCCCGGCTTCTCCAGTTCCTTGAGGATGTCACGCACGGTCGGCACGCCGAAGGTGGCATCGGTGAACTGCTCGGCCTTCAGGCCGCGCAGGAAGCTGCCATCACCGATCAGCGCCTTGATCGGGCGCGCGGTGCTGGCCACGATGCGCTCGACCACCGCGTAGGCTTCCGGGTGTACCGCCGAAGCATCCAGCGGCTCATCTCCGTCGGCAATGCGCAGGAAGCCCGCGCACTGTTCAAAGGTCTTCTCGCCCAGGCGCGCGACCTTCAGCAGGTCCTTGCGGCGCTTGAACGGGCCGTTCGCATCACGGTGGCGCACGATGTTCTCGGCCACCGTGGCCGACAGGCCGGACACCCGCGACAACAGTGCAGCCGAAGCAGTGTTCACGTATACGCCCACGGCATTGACGCAGTCCTCGACCCGTGCGTCCAGCGCCCGCGCCAGGCGGTACTGGTCAACATCGTGCTGGTATTGGCCGACACCGATGGCCTTGGGTTCGATCTTCACCAGTTCGGCCAGCGGGTCCTGCAGGCGGCGGGCAATCGACACTGCCCCACGTAGCGACACGTCCAGCTCCGGGAACTCCCTGGCCGCGAACTCGGACGCCGAGTACACCGACGCGCCGGCCTCGCTGACCACTACCTTCTGCAGCTTCGGGTTGGCGGCGGCCTTGATCGCTTCACCAGCCAGCTTGTCGGTTTCGCGGCTGGCGGTGCCGTTGCCGATCGCGATCAGTTCCACGTTGTGCTTGGCGCACAGCTGCTTGATCGTCTGCAGCGACTGCTCCCACTGGCGACGCGGCTCGTGCGGGTAGATGGTGTCGGTGGCGACCAGCTTGCCGGTGGCATCGACCACGGCGATCTTGCAGCCGGTGCGGATGCCCGGGTCCAGTCCGAGCACGGTCTTCGGGCCGGCGGGTGCCGCCAGCAACAGGTCCTTCAGGTTGTCGCCGAACACCGCGATGGCTTCGGCTTCGGCCTTTTCGCGGGCCTGGTTGAACAGGTCCAGCAGTAGATGGGTGTGCAGCTTGGCGCGCCAGGTCAGGCGGCACGCATCCAGCAGCCAGCGGTCGGCGGCACGGCCCTGGTCGGCGATGCCGGCCTTGCGCGCCACGCGTCCTTCGGCGTACTGATGGCCAGCCTCGGCATCGCTGCCCGGGTCCAGTTCCAGGAACAGGATCTCCTCGCGGCGCGCACGGAACAGTGCCAGCAAGCGATGCGACGGAATCTTCGCCAGCGCCTCGGCATGCTCGAAATAGTCGCGGTACTTGGCGCCCTCGGTTTCCTTGCCCTCGGCGACGCGGGCACGGATCACGCCGGTCTCGCCCAGCCAGGTGCGCAGTTCACCGACCAGCGCGGCGTCTTCGCCCCAGCGCTCCATCAGGATCGCGCGCGCGCCTTCCAGCGCGGCCTTGGTGTCGGCTACACCCTTGTCGGCGTCGACGAAGGCAGCCGCGAACGTCTGCGGGTCCTGCGTCGGGTCAGCCAGCAGGCCATCGGCCAACGGCTCCAGGCCGCCCTCGCGGGCGATCTGCGCACGGGTGCGGCGCTTGGGCTTGTACGGCAGGTACAGGTCTTCCAGCCGGCTCTTGGTATCGGCGGCCAGGATGTCATTGCGCAGCTCGTCGCTGAGCTTGCCCTGCTCGCCGATGCTGGCCAGCACCGCCGCGCGACGGTCCTCCAGCTCGCGCAGGTAGGTCAGCCGGGTTTCCAAGTTGCGCAGCTGGGTGTCGTCCAGGCCACCGGTCACTTCCTTGCGGTAGCGCGCGATGAACGGAACGCTGGCACCTTCGTCGAGCAGGCCGACGGCGGCGCGTACCTGGGCGGACTGGGCACCGATCTCGTCGGCGATGGTCTGGGCGATCTGCTGGGCGAGCGCGCTCTGGGCGTTCTTGGCGTCGTGCATTGCTTCAGGTCTGTGCCGCATTACGGGAAGACCCCATTCTGGCAACCCACGACGGAGCCGGACAAGGCATTGACAGGGCGCAAGGTTCAGCGGCGTAGCCGGATTGGACGCCGGCATCCTGGCGAAGAGCGGGCTCGGACTGGCCCGGGGCTGGGATGCCGGCGCGGGCGCGCGATGGTGGGCGCGCCCTGCCGCGTGTTGCGAAGGTCAGCGGTAGTGGCGGGCGGCGCGCTGCATGACGATCTCGTCACGCATGCCTTCCAGGGCCATCAGGCGGACCTTGCCGACACCCTGCAGTTCCATGAACCGCTCCGTGTAGAACTCCGGCCCCAGCGCGGTGTCGGCGCGGGATTTGCTGAAGCCGTAGGGCACCACGCCCTTCTCGCCATCCTTGCTACCACCGACATAAAGAACGATTGCCATGTGATGTCTTCCTCCAAATTGCTACTGCGTACTGCGCTCGATGAGCGATGCTGCGAGCTCATCGAGGGAGAGCTTACCGCGTCGAACCTGACTGGAACGTCACGAAGGCTAATGACGATCGGTTGCATGCAGATGACTGCGGGATCGCAGCAGAATGCTTACGGATCCTTAACTTCCGGCTAACGAATCCGTGGGGGATTCCCGCCAACGGCGCAGCCCCTCGTGGGTGGTTTGGTTGGTCGCGGAAAGCCGGTTTCCTGTGGGCTTGCCGGGAGGGTGGGTAGGCCGGGGACGCCGTGAACCCATCCATGGGGGCTTGGCCGCGGCATCCATGCCGCGGACACCCCGCCCTACCCACCCTCCCGGCCGCTGACAGATTCCTGGTGCCTGCCGCCACCCACGGAGAAGAAAAAAGAAGATCAAAAGCAAAAGCAGCTTGGCCGGCTGCTTTTTGTAGAGCCGAGCCCACGCTCGGCTGCTTCCTGGCCCTGTCGCGAAGCCGAGCGCAGGCTCGGCTCTACACGAGCAAGCGCAGCGCGCGACCCGCTTCTGCTGTTCTTTTTCTTTTCCGTGGGTGGTGCAGGCCACAGCCATCTGTCAGAGGGCGGTCGGGTTGGGTTCGCGGGGGTGTCTGATCTGGCCCCCCGTCAGCGGACGCCAAGAAGCGATACTTTGATCGCACTTGGAGGCCCCTTATGTCCCGTATCACCCGTCGTAGCTACACCGATGAGTTCAAGCACCAAGCCGTGGAGTTGGCCGAGTCGCTCGGGCC
>NZ_JCAFST010000013.1:0-173525 GCF_059369535.1 Stenotrophomonas sp. YJH_SMC_122
GCCCGAGCGACTCGGCCAACTCCACGGCTTGGTGCTTGAACTCATCGGTGTAGCTACGACGGGTGATACGGGACATAAGGGGCCTCCAAGTGCGATCAAAGTATCGCTTCTTGGCGTCCGCTGACGGGGGGCCAGATCAGTCCGCGGCATGGATGCCGCGGCCAAGCCCCCAAGGATGGGTTTACGGCGTCCCCCGCAACCGGACCCACCCCGCCAACCCACGGAATGTGGGCCTCTGCTCTTGATGTTGCCGGCCAGCGGCCGGCACTACCGCGGGTGCCGGGTGCAACCCGGCCGATACCCTCCCGGTGCTACGCTGTGACCACCGACAACCACGGAGGCGGGATGGGGGCGATCGTGTTGTTGCCGCTGTGCGTGGACGATGCCGCGCTGGACCGCTGCCTGGCCGCACTGGATGCCGGCACCGCGCCGGGCACTGCGGTCTGGCTGGCCGACGACGCGCAGGCAGGGCCGCGTGCGCAGGCCGTGGTCGAGCACTGGTTGGCGCATACGCCGCTGCAGGCCGAGTACACCCGGCGCGCGCGCCCACTGGGCGAGGTTGCCCATCTGGACGAGATGCTCCGCGCCTGCGATGGCCTGGACGTGGCCGTGCTGGCGCCGGACAGCGTGCCGTCGCCCGGTTGGTTGCAGCAGTTGCAGGATGCCTTCGCCCGCGATGCCGCCATCGCCACTGCGACCCCCTGGTGCAATGCCGGCGAGACCGCGGCGTGGCCTCGGCTGGGCGAGATCAATCCCGAACCCCATGACCCGGCCTTGCTGGCGCATACCTGCGCCACGTTGCCGACGCTTCACCCGGAGCTGCCATCGGCGGTCACCCACGCGGTGCTGGTACGTGGCAACGCGCGCCGCCGTGCCGGTGGCCTGGACGTGGACAGCTATGCCGGCTGGAATGCCGCGCTGGTCGACCTCAGCCTGCGCATGGCGGGCCTGGGGTGGCGCAACGTGTTGTGCGAGACCGCGTTCGTCAGCCGGGCAGGGGAGGCGGTCAGCCGCGATGGCGACCTGGAGGCCCTGGCGGCACGCTGGCCGGCCTGGGTGCCGCGGCTGGCCGATTTCCTGATGCACGATCCACTGCACGGCCTGCGTGCCGACCTGCAGCAGCGCATGCGGCAGGCGATAATGCCGAAGGAACAGGGCGACCTGTTTGTCCCGCCCGCGCCGGAGCCTCCCGTTTGAAAGCAGCCATTGCCGCCATCGTCGTCACCTACCAGAGTGGCAGCACCATCGATGCCTGCCTGTCGCGCCTGCGCCAGGGGCAGGATATCGCCGAGATCCGGGTGATCGACAATGGTTCGATGGATGGCACGCTGGACATCGTGCAGCGGCACGCCAGCCATGACCCGCGCGTGCGCTTCGTCGGCAATCCGGACAATCCCGGCTTTGCCGCCGCCAACAACCAGGGCGTGGCCGACTCGCACAGCCCGTGGCTGGCCTTCATCAACCCGGACCTGATGGTCGAGCCGGACACCCTGACCGAACTGCGCAGCCGTGGCGAGGTGCTGGGCGATTGCCTGCTCGGCGTCGAGCAGGTGGACGAGCACGGCCACGCCGATGAAGCGGTGCGCCGTCGCGATCCGGATTTCCTGCTGATGCTGCGCTCGCCGGGCAAGGGCTCGAAGCTGGCGGTGCCGCGTGACCCGCAGCAGGTGCTGCAGCGGGTGCCGGCGCTGTCCGGTGCGCTGCTGATGATGCCGCGTGCCCTGTTCGAGCGCATCGGTGGCTGGGATGCGGGTTACCGCCTGCATGCCGAGGACCTGGATCTGTGCCGCCGCGCACGCGAGGCCGGCGCGGTGGTGGCGATCGCCAACGATCTGCATGTCACCCACGTGCGCGGCGTTTCCAGCCGCTCGCGGCCATTCTTCGTGGAATGGCACAAGCACAAGGGCCTGTGGCGCTACTTCCAGAAGTTCGAGGCGAAGCAGCGGTCGCTGCCGGTACGCGTTGCGGTGTGGGCCGCGATCTGGGCGCATGCGGCGATGCTGGTGCCGCGCCTGCTGCGCAGGTCGTTGTAGAGCCGGGCCCACGGTTCACGCCGCCGGGCGCATAATCCGCCCCATGCCTATCATCCAGTCCCTGCTCGACACCGACCTGTACAAGTTCACCATGATGCAGGCAGTGCTGCACCAGCACCCCGGTGCCCAGGTGCAGTACCGGTTCAAGTGCCGTACGCCCGGCATCGACCTGGCCCGTTACATCGACCAGATCGACGAAGAAATCGACCACCTGTGCAGCCTGCGCTTCAGCGACGCGGAGCTGGACTACATGCGTGGCCTGCGCTTCGTGAAGCCGGATTTCGCCGATTTCCTCGGCCTGTTCCACCTCGACCGCAAGTACATCCAGCTGCGCGCGTCGAAGACCGTGCCCGGCGAGATCGAACTGGACATCACCGGCCCGTGGCTGCACACCATCCTGTTCGAAGTGCCGCTGCTGGCGATCATCAACGAAGTCTGGTTCCGCAACACCACCACGGCCGACTTCGCCGAAGGCGAGCGCCGGCTGCAGGCCAAGGCCGCGCTGCTGCGCGATACCCCCGGCTTCGAGCAATGCCGCATTGCCGACTATGGCAGCCGTCGCCGCTACTCGCGTGACTGGCACGCGCGGCTGCTGCCGCTGCTGCGCGATGCACTCGGCCCGCAGCTGGTCGGCACCAGCAACGTCCACTTCGCGCGCCTGTACGGCATGACCCCGCACGGCACCATGGCCCACGAGTACCTGCAGGCGTTCCAGGCGCTCGGCCCGCGCCTGCGTGATTCGCAGGTGGCGGCACTGGAATCGTGGGCGCGCGAGTACCGCGGCGACCTCGGCATCGCGTTGTCCGACGTGGTCGGCCTGGACGCGTTCCTGCGCGACTTCGACATGTATTTCTGCAAGCTGTTCGACGGTGTGCGCCATGATTCCGGCGATCCGTTCGACTGGGGCGACCGCATGCTGGCGCATTTCCAGCAGCGCCGGGTCGATCCGCGCAGCAAGGTGCTGGTGTTCAGCGATGGGCTCGACATCGCCAAGGTGATGCGCCTGTACGACTACTTCCGTGGCCGCTGCCAGGTCGCGTTCGGCGTCGGCACCCACCTGACCAATGACCTGGGCCCGACGCCGCTCAACATCGTCATCAAGATGGTCCGCTGCAACGGCCAGCCGGTGGCCAAGCTCAGCGATTCGCCGGGCAAGAGCATGTGCGACGACCCGGGCTACCTGGCCTACCTGCGCCAGGTCTTCGAGCTGCCGCCGGCGTAACCCCGCCGGCCCTCAACGGCGCTTACAGGTAGTCGACCACCACCAGGTAGGCGCCCTGCAGCGGCTGCTGCTTCGAAGCCTGCACGCTGTAACGCTCGGAGAAGGCGATATCGCCGGCGCGCATCGCGCTGGCCGACACCGACAGCTTCTGGCCCTGGCGCTTGCCATCGCGCAGCGTCGCGGCCTGGCCATCGGCCAGTGCCGTCACTTCCACCGTCGAGCCCTTGGCCGACGGCGGGCAGGCCGCCAGGCTCAGCTCACCCTGGGACAGGTTCGTCGTGCAGCCCGGCTCGGCGATGCGGCCGCTGAAACGGATGCTGCCGCTGCTGGCATGGGCCAGCGCACTGACGGACATCAGGGCCACGCACAGCAGAATGGAGTTCCTCATGACACGTTCTCTGGTTCGGTGTGTCCTAGTTAGCGACAGGTTCGATCAGCCTTTAATAGGACGATTCCGAATCTGCTAGGGCCATCACCAAGAAAGAGTGATGCGCATCAAACAAAGCGATTTCCGCCTGAAAAAAGCCTGTTTTCGTGCACGCCGAACGCGTCAGCCATTGCGTCATTTACGGTCGCTTGTGACCCGCCCATGGCTGCGTCAATTCTCCCGCGCGCCCAGGGGGCGCGATTTCGCCTATCACGTCACATTTAGGGCGTCAATGAATTGGCGTTCAGAAAAATAATGAGACTTTCATCACAGTTGTGCATATACGTGCGTCACGGATTCAGGGAGAGGTACGTCCGAGTCCGGCCACAGGTGAGACGCAAGGATGGGTCTTGTTAGCCCGGCAGTGCTCCTTGCTTCCTCCTCTACTTCTCATCTCTTCAGTAGGGTTAGGTAAAAGCGAATGCACAAGATCAACCTCATTGCCGCTCTGATGCTGGCCGCCGCTCCGCTGGCCGCCAACGCCGCCGACGGCACCATCACCTTCAATGGCAAGGTGACCGACAAGACCTGCACCATCTCGACCCCGGGCGGCAAGGACTTCGCCGTGACCCTGCCGACCGTGTCGAAGAACACCCTGGCTACCGCCGGTGCCGTTGCGGGCCGCACCCCGTTCGCCATCAACCTGACCAAGTGCAGCGCCGGCAACGTCGCCACCTACTTCGAGCCGGGTTCGACCGTCGACTTCAACAGCGGCCGCCTGGTCAACCAGGCCTCGGCCAACGCTGCCACCAACGTGCAGCTGCAGCTGCTGGGCTCGAACAACCAGTTCCTGCCGATCAAGGCTGCCGGCGCTGGCCTGGCCCAGACCAACTCGCAGTGGGTCACCGTCGGCACCGACGGCTCGGCCGACCTGAACTACTACGCTGAGTACTACGCCACTGCCGCCGCCACCCCGGGCGACGTCACCAGCAGCGTCAAGTACACGATCATCTACAACTGATCGTAGCCGTACCCGCATTGGCCGGCGTACGCGCCGGCCAGTGCTCCGCGGCCCCTGGCCACACCCCTCGAGCGTAGTACTTCCGATGAAAGCACTCTTTCCCCGGGCGCTGCTGCTGGCAGCGTTCACGCTGCCCCTCTGCCAGAACGCACTGGCCGGCGTGGTGGTCAATGGCACGCGGGTGATCTACCCGGCACAGGCGCGCGAAGTCACCGTGCAGGTGGACAACGTGGGCGACTCGCCCGCACTGGTCCAGGCCTGGATCGACAGTGGCGACGCCAACCAGACCGCCGATACCAGTGATGCTCCGTTCGTGCTGACGCCGCCGATCGCGCGCGTCGAGCCGGGCCGCAGCCAGGCGCTGCGCCTGATCTTCTCCGGCGCACAGCTGCCGACCGATCGCGAGACGGTGTTCTGGCTCAACGTGCTGGATGTACCACCGTCGCCGGACAACGCCGACAGCGGCGAACAGAATTACCTGCAGGTCGCGTTCCGTTCGCGCCTGAAGCTTTTCTACCGGCCGCAGGGCCTGAAGGGCGTCGCCAACGACGCACCGGCAGCGCTGCGCTGGACCCGCAATGGCGACCGCCTGCGGGTGGAAAACCCGAGCCCCTTCCACGTCACCCTGGCCGAAGTGCATGCCGTGACCGGCAGCAGTGAAAAGGCCGTCGAAGACAAGGGCGCGATGGTCGCGCCGAAGCAGAGCCTGGAGTTCGCCGCACCGGCGGGCACGCAGCAGGTGCGCTTCATCACCATCAATGATTACGGCGGCCGGGTCGAGCACACCGTCCGCCTCGACAGCACCGGGGGCTGAACGCGCCGCGCCGGCCATGGGCCTGCGCATCCCGCCACCGCCGCCGTGCGGCGAATTGAAGGAATGTCAGTGTGATCGGAAACAGATTGACATTGTCGATCCATCAGGCGCTTTGCCTGCTGGTTGTTGGCGCGGCCTGCCCAGGATGGGCGATGGCGGCACCGGCCAATCTCGGCGAACAGGCGCTGATGGCGCAGAGTGGTGCGGCCAACGCGCGCGCACCGGAATCGGCCCAGTTCAATTCCAGCTTCCTGTCGGGCCAGGCCAAGCAGGTCGACCTGGCGGCCTTCAGCAACGGCAACCCGATGGTCGCCGGCAACTACCGTGTCGACGTCTACGTCAACGGTGCCTGGCAAGGTCGTCGTGACCTGCAGTTCAAGGCCGATGCACAGGGCCGTGTCGATGCCTGCCTGCCGCTGCCGATGCTGGAGGAAATGGGCGTGGACAGCGAGGCCGTGCTGCTGCAGCAGGACCCGACGCTGCCGACCGACACCACCAGCTGCGTGCCGGTGCAGCAGCGCATGGCCAATGCCTATGGTGTCTACGACAGCGGCAACCTGCGCTACGACCTCAGCATCCCGCAGGTGTTCCTGCGCCGCGAGGCGCGCGGCTACGTCAACCCGGCGCTGTGGGACCGTGGCATCAATGCCGGCTTCGTCGGCTACAGCTTCAATGCCATCGACAGCAACAGCCGTGTCGAAGGTGGCCAGCGCAACCGCAGTGCCTATCTCGGCCTCAATGCCGGCCTCAACCTGGGCGGCTGGCAGTTCCGCCACGACTCCAACCTGACCTGGTCCGAGGGTGACGGCCGCCATTGGCAGAGCATCGCCACCTACGCACAGCGCGGCATCCCGCAGGTGCGCGGCATGCTCACCATCGGTGAGGCCTACACCACCGGCGAACTGTTCGACTCGATCGGCTACCGCGGTGCCAGCCTGGCCAGCGACGATCGCATGCTGCCCGATTCGCTGCGCGGTTACGCGCCGGTCGTGCGCGGCATCGCCGAGACCAACGCACGCATCGAAGTGCGCCAGAACCAGCAGCTGATCTACTCCTCCACCGTTTCGCCGGGCAACTTCGTCATCGACGACCTGTACCCGACCGGCTACGGCGGCGACCTGGAAGTGAGCGTGATCGAGGCCGATGGCCGCCGCCGCGAATTCAAGGTGCCGTTCGGCTCGGTGCCGCAGATGCTGCGCGAAGGCGTGTCGCGTTACTCGCTGACCGCCGGCCAGGTGCGCAACAAGCTGCTGGCCGACGAACCCTGGCTGGTGCAGGGCACCTACCAGCGCGGCATCGGCAACCAGCTGACCCTGTACGGCGGCAGCGCGCTGAGCGATGGCTACCTGTCGCTGCTGTACGGCGTCGGCCTGTCCACCCGGGTCGGTGCCTTCGCGGCAGACGTCACCCATGCACGCACTTCGTTCGACCACTACGGCAGCCACACTGGCGCCAGCGTGCGCTTGAGCTACAGCAACATGATCGGCGAGACCGGCACCAACCTGACCCTGGCTGCCTACCGCTACTCGACCGAAGGTTTCTACAGCCTGCAGGATGCGCTGTATGGCCGTGACTCGGACAAGCGCGGCATCGATCCGACCACCCGTGGTCGCCAGCGCAGCCAGTTCCAGGTAACGCTGAACCAGCCGCTGGGCCGTCGCGGCGGTGCGCTGTACGTGACCGGTTCGGTGCGTGACTTCTATGACCGCTCCGGCACCTCCAAGCAGTACCAGGTGGGCTACAACAACGCCTGGCGTTCGGTGAACTACGGCTTCTCGGCGCTGCGCACCGAAGAAGGCGTGCTCGGCCGTTCCGACACCCAGTACCTGCTGTCGATGAGCGTGCCGCTGGGCCGGGGTACCCACCCGGTGTCGTTCAGTGCCGATCTCGGCGTGCGCGACCGCGGTGGCTACGACAACAGCCGCGTCGGCATCACCGGTTCGGCCGGCGTCGACAACAACTTCAGCTACGGCGTGGCCCTGTCCGATTCCCGCGAGGGCGGCACCACGGCGGTCGGCAATGCCGAATACCGCAGCCGCTACTCCGCGTTGAATGCCACCTACAGCCACTCGCGTGATTTCCGCCAGGCCTCGGTCGGTGCCAACGGCAGCGTGGTGGTGCATCCGGGCGGCTTCACTTTCACCCCGCAGCGTGGCGACACCATGGTGCTGGTCGAGGCACCGGGCGCGCGCGATGCGATCGTCAGCAACGCCCCGGGCCTGCGCGTCGATGGCCGCGGCTATGCCGTGGTGCCGTACGTGTCGCCGTACCGCCTCAACACCGTCACCCTCGATCCGCAGGGCATGGCCCACGACGTCGAGCTGGAAAGCACCAGCCAGTCGATCGCACCGTTCGCCGGTGCCATCAGCTACCTGCGCTTCGATACCCGCAAGGGCAACGCGTTGCTGATCCAGGTACGCAACCCGGATGGCCGCAGCATGCCGTTCGGTGCACAGGTCAAGGATGAGCAGGGCCAGCCGGTCGGCATGGTCAGCCAAGGCGGCCGCCTGTACGTGCGCAGTGAAAAGAACCAGGGCCGCCTGCTGGTCGAGTGGGGCGCCGGTGCCGACCAGCGCTGCACCATCGATTACCAGGTTCCGGCGGGCGCCGATGCGTCCAAGACCGGCTTCATCCCGCTGGAGGCAGCATGCCGATGATTTCTTCCCGTGGCCGCAAGGCTCTCACGGCCCTTGCATTGCTGGGCGGCGCGTTGCTGGCACAGCAGGCCAGCGCGTCGTGCCGCATCCAGTCCAGCTGGTTCACCGCGCAGGACGTGACCATGGACATGGGCCAGATCGTGATCCTGCCCAGCACGCCGGTCGGCGGCGTGATCAAGGAGATCAGCGAGCCGATCAACCAGCAGAACAGCGTGGCGCGCTGCGACTGGTCCGGTGGCCGTTCCATCGGCGAGTACGTCAACGCCGCGCAGAAGCGTCCGGTGGCCGGTTTCTCGAACGTCTATGAAACCGATGTGGCGGGCGTGGGCATCCGCCTGTACCGCGACTCCGGCGCGATCCAGACCTACTATCCGCACACCATCAACTTCGCCAGCAACGCCACCATCTCGCTGGTCGGAGGCACGTTCCGCATCCAGCTGATCAAGACAGCGGCACAGACCGGCTCGGGCGTGATCGCACCGAACGGTCGCTTCACCACGTACTACTTCGACGGTGATGGCGCCGGTCGCCCGGTGCTGACCTCCACCTTCAAGGGCTCGGGCACCACCGTGGTCAGCCCGACCTGCGAAGTGCAGGCCGGCAGCCGCAACATCGCCGTCGACTTCGGCAGCGTGCCCAACACCACCTTCACCGGTGTCGGTTCGCGCGCGGTCGACCGCGATTTCGAGATCCGCCTGAACTGCCAGGGCAGCAACGTCGCCGCCTACCAGAGCAAGATCGGCATCCGCCTCGATGCCGACCAGGACAGCTCGAACATGCCGGGCGTGCTGAAGCTCAGCGCGGCTGCCAACAGCGCCACCCGCATCGGCATCCAGATGGTCCAGCGCGATGGCACCACCGAGCGCGAAGTGCGCTTCGGCCAGACCATCAACGTTGGCACCACGGCGCCGGGGACCAGCGTCATGGCGCTGCCGCTGCGCGCGCGCTACGTGCAGACCCAGGCCGGCACGGTGGGCGCGGGTGTCGCGAACGGCCAGGCCACCTTCACCATCCAGTACGAGTAAGGCCGCCCGGGCGGCTGCCCCTGCGGGGTTCCGCGGCAACGTCGCCCGTCCCACGGGCGGCGTTGACTGCGTCTTGATCTCCCAACGATGAAGATCAGTGCCACGACGCACGTACCATCAATCGAATGTGATGGACGTCGCGAATTTGGAGTTTCCTCATGAGGTGACCGTCTCCTGCCTGCGGGCATTGGACGGTAACGCCGAAAGGATCCAGACGTGGCTACCGCTCCTGGCATTCTCCAGCACCGTCCTTCCGGAGCACCCCGGTGAAGGTCCTGTCGGTGTTCGGCACCCGACCGGAAGCAATCAAGATGGGGCCGCTGGTGCGCGCCCTGGCCCAGGCCGCGGACGTCGAATCGGTGGTCTGCATCACCGGCCAGCACCGGGCGATGCTCGACCAGGTGATGTCGCTGTTCGAGATCACCGCCGACCATGACCTTGATGTCATGGTGCCCAACCAGACCCTCAATGGCCTGTGTTCCAGGCTGTTCGAGCGGCTTGACGCGCTCTACACGCAGGTCCGCCCGGATCGCGTGCTGGTGCACGGCGATACCACCACCGCGATGACCGCCGCTCTGGCCGCGTTCCACCACCGCATTCCGATCGGCCATGTCGAGGCCGGCCTGCGCACCGGCGACATCGACCGGCCATGGCCGGAGGAAATGAACCGGCGGGTGATCGACGTGGTCGGTCATCAGCTGTACGCACCCACTCCCGGCTCGCGCGCCAACCTGGCCCGTGAGCATCTGGGCGGGCAGATCCTGGTCACCGGCAACACCGTCATCGATGCCCTGCAGCAGACCGTGCAGCGCCTGGATGCCGATTCGGCACTGCGTGCCCAGGCTGACGAGCCCTTCCACATGCTCGACCCCGGGCGCCGCCTGCTGCTGGTCACCGGCCATCGCCGCGAGAGCTTCGGCCAGGGCTTCGAGGATATCTGCCGTGCGCTGGCCGAGCTGGCCCGACGGCCGGACCTGCAGGTGCTGTACCCGGTACACCTCAATCCGAACGTGCAGGGCCCGGTCAACGCACACCTGGGCAACCTCGACAACGTGCACCTGGTGCCGCCGCAGGACTACCTGCGCTTCGTGCGCCTGATGCAGCGCGCCGACGTCATCCTCACCGACTCCGGTGGCGTGCAGGAGGAAGCGCCGGCCCTGGCCAAGCCGGTGCTGGTGATGCGCGACGTCACCGAGCGCCCGGAGGCGGTCGAGGCCGGTGTGGTGACGCTGGTCGGAACCACGCCGTGGCGCATCGTCGAGGGGGTCAATGCGGCTCTGGCACAGCCACCGCAGCCGACCCGTTTCGACCCCGATGCCAGTCCCTATGGCGACGGCCGCGCCAGCGCCCGCATCGTCGCCGCCCTGCGTGGCACCCCCCTTCCCGAATTCTCGCCCGGTCTCCGCAGCGGCGGTGCCGCCCATCACCCTCTCCATGAAGTGACGCCATGAGCCACACCGGCCGCTGTCCCCTGTTTGTTTCCGCCGCCGCGTTCGTCCTGTCGGGCGTGGTCGGTACTGCCCATGCCGCTGACACCGTCGCCGGCCAGTTCACCGAATGGAGCAGCGACAGCACGGTGAGCCGGCAGATGACCCTGCGCGAACTCGGCTTCCGCCAACCGCTGGTACTCAGTGGGCAGGAGAGCCAGCGCGAGGTCTACCTGCCGGTGCCGGCCGGTGTTGCCACCCGCGATGCGCAGCTGCAGCTCGATGGGCGCTATGTACGCGGCCACGCTGGGCGCACTTCAGGCCTGTGGTCGGTGGATGGCGATCCGATCGCCGCGCGTTCGATCACCGATGCCCAGGGCGATGCCAGCCAGCTGCTGGCCATCGATGGCGAACCCCGCCAGAACGGCTTTGTGCGCGTCGGTGTCGGCTGGTGGTCGATCGTGTCCGATTACCAATGCGCTGACCAGAGCGCGCCGGCCAACGTGCTGCGGCTGTCGCCGGACTCGCGTTTCAGCTACCGCTTCGACGGCCGCGCCGTGGATACCGTGGCCAAGGCCTGGGGCGCGCTGCCACCGCAGGTGCGCCTGCTGGTGGATGGCAAGGCGCTGCAGGCGCCAACCTATGATGCCGCCTGGCGCATTGGTACCGCGTTGCAGGCCGCCGGCAAGCAGGTGCAGGTGGTGGCGCTGCCCAAGGTCGGCGACAGCGTCGACCTGGCCGGCATCAGCATCCCGGCCAGCCTGCAGGGCGTGCCGGCCTACGCCGCACTGGCCACGGGCGAGCGCGCGCATGCGATCAAGGACCTGGCTGAAGTCGGCGCGCTGCTGTCGTTGCGTGACAGCGGACCGCTTGCCGCCGATGTGATGATCGGCAGCGATGCATTGCGCGCCGGCGTACGCGCGGCGCTGGATGCGCTGGCCGCACAGGTCGGTGCGGCGGGCGCTGATGCGGGCACGGCGTTCGCCGCGTGGCGCGGCACCGGCATGGGCGGCCTGGAGAAGCCCGCCGCCAACACGTCGGTCAGCGTGGTGGCCGTGGCCGGGCGTCCGACGCTGGTGGTTGACCCGGCAGCGGCGGGCAAGGTCGCCGGGTTGTTCGCCGAACAGTGGCGCAGCTATGCGCTGGGCCGCAGCCTGCAGGTCAGCGCAGCAGGTACGCCCAAACTTGACGGTGACCAGGTACTTCTGAGCCGGCTCGGAAACATCGCCGGAACCATGGATGTGGTGACCCGTGCCGACCGCAGTGCCAGCTTCGATCTGGGTGCGCTGTCGGCCGATGGCCGCCTGCCCGAGCAAGTGGTGATCGATGTCTCGGCGGCCCCCAACGCGGCCGGTCAGGGCGCAGTGGCCACGATCTACCTCAACGACTACCTGCTGGGCGGCAAGGTGCTGTCGGCCAACGGCCAACCGCAACGGCTGGTGGCCAAGATACCGGCCTACGCGCTGTCGGCGCGCAACGAGATCCGTGTCAGCTTCCTGCGCCAACCGGCACGCCCCTACTGCCACGATCCAGCCACCGGCTACCCGGTATCGATCCTGCCCAGCAGCCACCTGACCTTGGCCAAGCGCTCGCTGGGCAGTGATTTCGTCGGTGCCAGCAGCCAGCTGTCACGCGGCAACCAGGTATTCGTGCCCGGCGCGTGGCTGCAGGACGCGCCGGCCTCGCTGGGCAAGGTCATCGCGGTGGCCAGTGCAGTGGGCGCTTCGCCGGAGGCGTCGGAACTGAAGGTGGTCGACGCCGGTGCCGCGGTCAGCCCGGGCGCGCCATGGCTGGCCTTCGGCGTGGCACCGGCCGGTGTCGATGTGGCCGGCCTGAAGGACGGCCACCTGCGGGTCGGTGGTATGTCGCAACCGCTGCTGGATGTCAGCGGCCTGGATCACGCCGCGGTGGTGCAGGTGGGATCGTCCGGCGGCCAGTTGGGCGTTCTCTACAGCGACCTTGGCGCACAGGCACCGTCGTTCGGCGTGCCGTTCCGGTTGCTGCGCGGCGATCTGGCCGTGCTTGATGGCACTGATGTCGTGCGCGAATTCGACCGCCAGGATCCCTATGGCACGCGCCTCGCGCACGACGGCAATCCGCAATCGAAGTGGGAACGGCACATGGTCTGGTTGCTGCTGCTGGTCGGCGTGATCGTGTTCGCGCTGCTGGCCGCCCGCGTCACCCAGGTGCGCCGCCGCAAGTCCGCCAACACAGGGCACTGATCCGCCGTGGACGGTCTGTTCTGGAACATCCAGCTGGCCAACTATTACGCCGCCCTGGAAACCACGGCGGCGGCGGTGGCCGTGCTGATCCTGATCTCCAGCCTCGATGACCTGTTCATCGATGTCTGGTACTGGGTGCGCGAGAGTTGGCGCGCGCTGACCATCAAGCGCCGCGACGCGTACCGGCCACTGACCCAGGAAGACCTGCTGCAGCGGCCGGAACAGCCGCTGGCAATCATGGTGCCGGCGTGGATGGAGTACGACGTCATCGCGCAGATGGTCGAGAACATGATCAACGTGCTCGACTACCGCGAGTACGTCGTGTTCGTCGGCACCTATCCCAACGACCAGCAGACCATCGACGAAGTCGAGCGCATGCGCCGACGCTACAAGCGCCTGCGCCGCGTGGAGGTGCCGCATGACGGACCGACCAGCAAGGCCGACTGCCTGAACTGGCTGATCCTGGCGATCTTCGACTACGAGAAGCGCCACGACATCGAGTTCGCCGGGGTGGTCCTGCACGACAGCGAGGACGTGCTGCACCCGATGGAACTGCGCTTCTACAACTACCTGCTGCCGCGCAAGGACATGATCCAGCTGCCGGTCACCTCACTGGACCGTGAGTGGTACGAACTGGTGGCCGGCGTCTACATGGACGAATTCGCCGAATGGCACGCCAAGGATCTGGTGGTGCGCGAGAGCGTGTCCGGCATGGTGCCGTCGGCCGGTGTTGGTACCTGTTTCTCGCGGCGAGCGCTGCTGGCGCTGAGCGCGCAGACCGACAACCAGCCCTTCAACACCGACAGCCTCACCGAAGATTACGACGTCGGTGCGCGGCTGGCAGCCATGGGCATGCAGTCGATCTTCGCCCGCTTCCCGGTGCAGTTCCGCGTGCGTCGGCCGTCATGGTTCGGCTGGGGACCGGTGCGCGAGCGCACCCAGCAGATGGCGCTGTGCGTGCGTGAGTACTTCCCCGACAACTTCCGCGCCTCGTACCGGCAGAAGGCGCGCTGGGTGCTGGGCATCGGCCTGCAGAGCTGGGAGTCGCTGGGCTGGCGAGGCTCGCTGGCCACCAAGTACCTGCTGGCACGCGATCGCAAGGGCATCATCACCTCGTTCGTCAGCATCATCGCCTACCTCATCTTCCTGCAGCTGCTGCTGTTCTGGCTGTTGAAGATGACCGGGGTGTGGACGATGCAGTTCCCCAGCGTGTTCCAGGCCGGCACCTGGCAGATGAATGTCGCGCTGCTGACCACGGCGGCGCTGGCGACCCGCGTCGTGCAGCGCTTCTACTTCGTCAACCGCTTGTACGGCTGGGAGCATGCGCTGATGTCGATCCCGCGCATGGTGGTCGGCAACATGATCAACTTCATGGCCACCGCTCGTGCATGGAAGGTGTTCCTGGCCTACCTGCTGTTCGGCAAGCGCATGGTCTGGGACAAGACCATGCACGACTTCCCCGATGCGGCACAGCTGGTGCAGACCCGCAAGCAGCTCGGTGAACTGTTGACCACCTGGCAGGCGGTGGAACCGGAGCGGCTGCAGCAGGCGCTGGCGCAGCAGCATGCCGGCCGGCGGCAGCCGCTGGGCCGCATCCTGCTGACCCAGGGCTGGCTGGATGATGAAACCCTGGCCGAAGCCATCGCCTTCCAGGGCGATCTGCCGCGTGCGGTCATCGACGTCGATTATCTGCGCGCGGGCTCATTCCCGGTCAGCGCCGATGCCTGCGTGCAGTGGCGCATGCTGCCGCTACCGCCGCGGCAGCAGGAGACACTGCGGCTGGCCGTGGCCAGTCCATTGCCCGAAGACGCGCTGGCGTTGCTGAAGCAGGAAACCCACAGCGCGCACATCGAACAGAGCATCGCCCGCGAAAGCGAAATCAACGCAGGCCTGCGCCTGATCGGCGGCGACCAGCACTGGCAGCTGGACGACGTGCCCTTGCTGGGCGACCTGCTGGTGGAGATGCGCCTGATCGACCACGCGCGCTTCGAGATTGCACTGGATGCGTACAAGCCGCAGCGCGATGGCCGCATTGGCGATTACCTGGTCAAGCAGGGCATCACCACCGAGGAGGCCGTGGCCCAGGCCATGCAGGAGCAGCGCCGGCGTGCGGCCGCGCTGCAGTCGCCGCCTCCCGGAGCCTTGCCGGCATGAAGACCACGCTGCTGTCCACCGTCATTGCCGTGGCACTGGCCACGGCCGCCGCGCCGGCACAGGCGCTGGCGCAGGCCGATGTGCCGCTCCCGCTGTCCGGTGCGGCCTACCGCGTTGCCGAGCAGGCCTTCGCCGCTTACGAGCGCGGCGACTATCAAGCGGCTTACCAGCAGTCCAGCGAAGCGATCCGGTTGCGCCCGGACGTGGTGCGGCTGCGCCTGCTGCAGATCTACGCGCTGCAGAAACTGGGCCGGCCGGCGGAGGCGCAGCAGCAGGCGCGCCGTGCACTGGATGCCGGGATGAAGGATCCGGCCTTGCCGGCATTGGCCGCTGCCACCGCTGCGCGCAGCCCGCCCCCGGATGCCAGGGGCGGGCGCGCACCCACCCCACCGCGCGCGGCCGGCAGCGGCGCAGACCGCGCCAGGCAGCAGGCCTACGCGCTGGCCACCGAGGCCTATGCTGCCTATGACGCCGGGCGCATGGGGGAAGCGGCCAGCAAGGCCGAGCAGGCCTTCCGCCAGCAGCCGAAGCAGGGCGCCTGGGCGATGCTGTGGGTGGCGGCGCTGGAAGCACAGCAACAGGCCGAACGGGCCGACGCGGCCATCGGCACGGCGCTGCAGCTGGGCGCACCGAACGTCGAGGAGCTGCGCGCGCGGCGCGTGGCGCTGGCCCGCCAGCGCGCGCTGCTGCAGGCCCAGCAGGCCTACCAGTCGCTGTCCACGCAGAACGATGCGGCGGCCGTCGCGCAGGCGCGGGCCGCCGTCGAACTGGCGCCGGATGTTGCTTCGTACCGGTTGCTGTTGATCACCGCGCAGCTGCAGCAGGGGCAGCTGGCCGACGCCGAGCGCAGCGCCGACCAGGCGCTGCAGGCCGACGGCGGGGATCTCAATGCCCGGCTGATGCGTGGTTATCTGCGCCAGCGCCAGGGCAAGACCCTGCTGGCCAATGAAGACTTCGACTTCGCACTGGCCGCGCCGGGGTCAACCATGCAGCAGCGCAACGTGCGCCTGCTGGCCGTGGATGCGGCCCTGGCTGCTGGGGACCGCACACGTGCGGCTGCACTGCTGGCGCCGCTGCAGGCGGCGTTGCCCACGGATGTGGGCGATGCACGCGCGCAGCAGCTGCTGCAGCAGGGCATCGAGCAGCGCGCCAGGGCGACCGGGTCCAGTCGCGAGCTTCCGCGCATGAGTGCGCAGGCCTATCCGGCGCCATTCCAGCACTGCCAGCCTGCTGACACCGGTGGTGCCTGCACGCTGATGCCGGTCGACCTGCAGGGCGACGGTGGTGCCGCACAGCGTGCGTATGCGGCCTACGCGCGGCAGGACTACGCCGAGGCGATCGGCGAGGCGCGGCAGGCCGTGCAGCTCGCACCGGAGGACGCGAGCCTGCAGGGGCTGCTGACCACCACGCTGGCGGCAGGCAACCGCAGCCAGCAGGACGAAGCACGGCAGCGCCTGGAGGCGGCGCTGGCACAGCACCCTGATGACGCGGTGGCGCTGATGCAACGCGGCTACCTCAACCAGAAGGCCCGTGAACCGGCGCGCGCACTGGCCGACTTCCGGGCCGCCGAGGCCACCGGCAAGGCACCCAGGAGCGTGGTGATCGACCAGGCGTATGCGAGTGCGGCCAACGGCGATCATCCGCAGGCGGTGACGCTGCTGCGTAGCGCCATTGATCGCGCCGACGCCGGTGAGCTGCCTCTGGATGCGCATCAGCGCTACAACGTGCGCAATGCCATCGCCAACTATTCGCGCGAGTGGGGCGTGATCGCCTCGGCCGGCTTCCGCGGCGCGCGCCAGGCCGCGACCAATGTCGGCGGCGCTGCGATCAGTACGCCGGGCGATTCGGTGTTCAGCACGCTGGAAGCGTTCTGGCGGCCCCCGGCGTTCAACGACCAGCATGGCACGCTGGAGCTCTACACCCGGCTGCTCAACACCCTGTACGACGAGGGCGGCACCTACGAATCGATCCGCGCGGTGGACCCGTGCACCGGCGAATCGACACCCGACGCACGTGCACGCGCCGACCGTCTCAGCCGTTCGCGTTCCACCACCGGCTGGCCGTCCACCATTGCCTCGTTCGGCCTGCGCTACGCCTTCGGCCAGACCGGCCTGAGCGCCGGCATCGAGCGCCGCCAGTTCCTCGGTAGCGCCACCCGCACGGGCGACGTCTATCCGGCATCGGCGGCCGTGCAGTGCCGCCTGCAGCTGGCCCTGAATCCGCCACTGGAAGCCAGCACCCTGGCCCGCTACCGCCTGGCCAGCGGTTCTGGCGGCTGGATGTCCTACCTGACCTATGGCTATTACCACGGCACCGAACTGCGCACCGACGTCAACCAGTGGTGGATGGTCAGCGGCTACGCGCAGGGCGGTTACACCTGGGACGACAACAGCGCCCACTTCACCCTCGATGCGCTGGATGCCAACGGCACGCCGGTGCGGCGGATCGGCGATGCCCACGGGCGGTTGCATCGCGAGCAGTGGTTCGCTGCCGCTGAACTGCGTGCCGGGCGCAGCTTCCGCTTTGGCGCCGGGCAGACCCACTGGGTGGCCACGCCGTATGTGGTGGTGGGGGCGGACTGGCTGGACCAGCGCTCGCGGGTGCGCGACATCCGTTACCCGCTGTTCCCGGCGCAGTCGTTCGCGCTCAACGATACGCAGCGCAGCTGGTCACTCGGCGCAGGACCGGGCGTGGGCGTGCGCTACTGGTTCCGCGAGGACCACTACAACACCCCGCGTTCCTACCTGGACCTGACCGTGCAGTACCGCTTCGCGATCGGCGGCGGAGATACACAGCGCGCCAAGGGCCTGTTCGCCACCGCCATCCTCTATTACTGAGGCAGCCCCCACCGCCGCCGCAGCGCCGCCGCCTGCGGCGTGTCCTGGGTCAGCCACGGCTCCAGCGCATAGACCAGCACGTGCTGTGCGCCGCTGTCGCGTGCCCACGCCAGCTGCCGCTGGATGCGCACGGCATCGGCAGTCTCGCCCTTGAACCCGCTGCCATCAGCGGCGCTGCCGGGCAGTTCGCGGAACAGCTCGACGATCGCATCGAAGCCGATGTCGTGCGCGTGGAAATGATCGAGCAACGGCTGAAGCTGCTGCACGTTGCCGGCGCCGGCAACGCCCACGCCGTCCTGCACCATCGGTCGCAGCGTGGCGTGGGCCAATATCGCCTGCCATAGCGTGACCAGGTCGCCATCGGACTGCAGGCGGCTGAAGTAAAAGGAGATCGCGCAGTCACCGCCGCGCGCGCCGGTGGCGTCTGCCAGCCCGTGCAACCATTGCGCCAGCCATTGCTGGCGGGCCGGATCGGCCCAGTGGTACTGCTCCAGTTCGTAGGGCAGATACCAGCCCCCGAAGGCCGGCTGCTCGGCCCACGGCGCCTGGGCCAACCAGCTGCGCGCGTGCGCCAGGCTGTCGGCCAGGAACGCCTGCAGCGTGGCGTCGTCGGCGCCGATGGCCTGCCACCAGCGTTGCTGGAAGGGCAGGCCGACGCGGATGCGGAGGTCATTCTCGCGGGCCGCAGTGAACAGCTGCTGCAGGCTGCCGTCGGGCAGCGACCAGTCGCCATCGCTGCCACCGACGATGCCGGTCCACTGCAGCACCAGCTGCCGGCAGCCCAACGCATGGGCCAGCTTCAACGAACGTTGCCAGTCGACCAGGCCCCATTGCAGATGGCTGCGCCAGGGCTGCAGGAAGGTGCCATCCACCTGCACGGGCGGCGAACAGCCGGGCAGGGTGGCGAGCGTAGCGGCCAACGGCGCCAGCACTGCCGCGCGCAGCAACCGGCGGCGCAACGGCGAAGACGGATCTGCGGGAAGGACGGGCGCAACCATGCCCGCATCATCCCAGAGCACCGTGCGCAGCAGGTGAACCCAGCAACCGGTAGTGCCGGCCGCTGGCCGGCATCGCCCCCCGGGTGGCAGGTGAATCACCACCCGGTAGTGCCGGCCGCTGGCCGGCATCGCCCCCCGATTATTCCAACGCGTAGCGCAGCGCGAACAACACCGCCACCAGCCACACCGCCGGATGCACCTCGCGCCAGCGCCCGGTGCCTGCCTTCAGCGCCGCATACGCGATGAAACCGAATGCCAGGCCGTTGGCGATCGAATAGGTGAACGGCATCGCCAGTGCACACAGCGCGGCCGGCACCGATTCAGTCAGGTCGCTCCAGTCCACTTCCACCAGTTCGCGCAGCATCAGGCCGGCCACGAACAGCAAGGCGGGTGCGGTGGCATAGCCGGGCACCATTGCCGCCAGTGGCGAGAACAGCAACGCGGCCAGGAACAGTGCCGACACCACCAGAGCAGTCAGGCCGGTACGCCCGCCCACCTGCACGCCCGAAGCGCTCTCGGCGAAGGCCGTGGTGCTGCTGGTGCCCAGCAGCGAACCGGCGACGATCGCCGTGCTGTCGGCCAGCAGCGCACGGCCGAAGCGCTTCTGCGCGCCCGGCAGCTTCAGCAGGCCGGCGCGGCCGACCACGCCGTACAGGGTGCCGGTGGCATCGAACACTTCCACCAGCACGAACACCAGCACCACCTGCAGCAGCACCGCGATCGGTGCGCCGCCGTCATGGTGCAGCAGGCCCGGCAGGTCCAGCTGCAGGAAAGTCGGTGCCAGGCTCGGCGGCAGCGAGACCAGGCCCTGGTACTGCACGTCGCCCAATGCCCAGCCCGCACCGGTCACCGCCAGGATGCCGATCAGGATCGCGCCGCGGATCCGGCGTGCTTCCAGCACTGCGATCAACAGGAAACCGGCCAGCGCCAGCAGTGGCGGCGCCGTGTTCAAGGGGCCCAGCGCCACCAGCGTGTCTTCGTTGCCGACGATCACGCCGGATTTCTGCAGCGCGATGATCGCCAGGAACAGGCCGATGCCGGCCACGATCGCCGAGCGCAGCGACGAAGGAATGCCCGACACCAGCCATGCCCGCACACCGGACAGCGACAGCACCAGAAACACCAGGCCGGAGATGAACACCGCCCCTAGCGCCTGCTGCCACGGCAGACCGGCAGCGCCGACCACGGTGAACGCGAAGAACGCGTTCAGGCCCATCCCTGGTGCCATGCCCACCGGGAAGTTGGCCGCCAGCGCCATCACCGCCGAACCCAGCGCAGCGGCCAGGCAGGTGGCCACGAACACCGCACCCGCATCCATGCCGGTGGTGCCGAGGATTTCCGGGTTGACGAAGACGATGTAGGACATCGTCAGGAAGGTGGTGACACCGGCCAGCAGCTCGGTACGCACGGTGGTGCCGTGCTGCTGCAGCTGGAACATGCGCTCGAACAGGGACATGGGGGCGCTCATTGGTAGATGCCGGCCGCTGGCCGGCATGCATGGACCGGGTGTGATGGGTACCGACCCCTGGTCGGTACATTTCGAGTCACGACCAACGGTCGTGACCCACCAGAAGGAGAAAGGCCGCGCGAGCGCGGCCTTTCCGGTTGCCTTACTTCAGCGCCTTGAAGCGCAGGCGCTTCGGCGCAGCATCGTCGCCCATGCGGCGCTTCTTGTCTTCCTCGTACTCGCGGTAGTTGCCCTGGAAGAATTCCACGTGCGAGTCGCCTTCGAAAGCGATGATGTGCGTGGCGATGCGGTCCAGGAACCAGCGGTCGTGCGAGATCACGAAGGTGTTGCCCGGGAACTCCAGCAGCGCGTCTTCCAGCGCACGCAGGGTTTCGATGTCCAGGTCGTTGGACGGTTCGTCGAGCAGCAGCACGTTGCCACCCTGCAGCAGGGTCTTGGCCATGTGCAGGCGGCCACGCTCACCACCGGACAGCGAGCCGACCATCTTCTGCTGGTCCTGGCCCTTGAAGTTGAAGCGGCCGATGTAGGCGCGCGACTGGATCTCGATGCCGTTGATGTTGAGGATGTCCAGGCCACCGGCGATTTCCTGGAACACGTTGTGGTTGCCTTCCAGCTTGTCGCGGCTCTGGTCCACGTAGGACAGCTGCACGGTCGGGCCGATCACGATCTCGCCCGAATCCGGCTTTTCCTGGCCGGTAATCATCTTGAACAGGGTCGACTTGCCGGCGCCGTTCGGGCCGATGATGCCGACGATCGCGCCCGGCGGAATCAGCATCGACAGGTTGTCGATCAGCAGGCGGTCGCCGAACTTCTTGGAGACGTTCTTGAACTCCATCACCATGTTGCCCAGGCGCTCGCCCGGCGGGATGAAGATCTCGTTGGTCTCGTTGCGCTTCTGGTAGTCCTGCGACTGCAGCTCTTCCAGGCGGGCCAGACGGGCCTTGCCCTTGGAACGGCCGCCCTTGGCGTTCTGGCGCGACCATTCCAGTTCCTTCTGGATCGCCTTCTGGCGGGCCTTTTCCTGGTTTTCTTCCTGCTTCAGGCGTTCATCCTTCTGCACCAGCCATTCGGTGTAGTTGCCCTTCCACGGAATGCCGCGGCCGCGGTCCAGTTCCAGGATCCACTCGGCGGCGTTGTCCAGGAAGTAGCGATCGTGGGTGACGGCCACCACGGTGCCGGTGTAGCGCGCCAGGAACTGCTCCAGCCATTCCACCGACTCGGCGTCGAGGTGGTTGGTCGGTTCGTCCAGCAGCAGCATGTCCGGCTTCTGCAGCAGCAGGCGGCACAGTGCCACGCGGCGCTTTTCACCGCCGGACAGGTTGGCGATCTTGGCATCCCACGGCGGCAGGCGCAGCGCATCGGCAGCCACGTCCAGCTGGTTTTCCAGGGTGTGCGCATCACCGGCGGCCAGGATCGCCTCCAGACGCTCCTGCTCCTTGGCCAATGCGTCGAAGTCGGCACCTTCTTCGGCGTAGGCGGCGTACACCGCTTCCAGCGCGGCCTGGGCCTGCAGCACTTCGCCCACGCCTTCCTCGACCGACTCGCGCACGGTCTTGTTCGGGTCCAGTTCCGGTTCCTGTGCCAGGTAGCCGACCTTGATGCCCGGCTGCGGGCGGGCTTCGCCCTCGAAATCGGTGTCCACGCCGGCCATGATCTTCAGCACGGTGGACTTGCCGGCGCCGTTCAGGCCCAGCAGGCCGATCTTGGCGCCCGGGAAGAAGGACAGCGAGATGTCCTTGATGATCTGCCGCTTGGGCGGGACCACCTTGGACACGCGGTTCATGGTGTAGATGTATTGCGAGGACATGAGGTCTCCGTAGGCGCGGCCCTGCGCCCGGCCCATCACGGGAACATCCCGTTGTGGCAGCGGGCACAGACTGGAAAGGAATACCGCCAATTATAGCCGGAACCGGTTCCGGGCCGCGCCGGGCAGGCGCCGTCGGCTGGCCGTGGGCTGAATACTGCGTCACAGTCCTGCAGCGGGAAGCGTTTCCAGCCGGAAACGGTTCAGATCGGGTGCGCAATATGGGCTCACCACCACCCAAGCAGAGGTCTGACATGCGCATCAATCGAGTAATGGCCAGCGCCGTGGCCTCTGTGCTGGCGCTCGGCGCGGTGGCCCCCGCCTTCGCCGACAACGACCACCGTCGCGGCCATGACCGCCGCGAGTGGCGCGAGGACCGCCGCGAATGGCGACAGGACCGCCGTGACTGGGAACGCGATCGCCGCGAGGCCCGGCGCGACTGGGAGCGCGACCGCCGCGACTGGCACCGCGACCACGACCGCTACTACCGTCCGGCCCCGCCGCCGCCGCGCGTGGTCTACCGCCCGGCCTACGGCCCGGGCTACGGCTGGAAGGTCGGCCACCGCTACCGCGATTACTACCGCGGCCCGATCTATGTGGTGAACGACTATCCGCGCTACCACCTGCGCCGCCCGCCGTATGGGCACCACTGGATCCGCGACGACCGCGGCAACATGCTGCTGGTGGCGGTGGCGACCGGCATCATCGCCGACTACATCATCAACAGTCGCTGAGGATCGCGGCCGGGGTCGGATCCCTTTCCAACGGAAAGGGCTCTGATCCCACAACATCCCTCGAAACCATACGGGGCCGGATTCCTTCGGGAGTGCCGGCCCCGGCCTTTTCGGCCCCGGCAGGCCGGTGCGGGGCTACAATCAGGGGCTGAGCCGTACCCCTTTCCCTGCCTGCTGGAGTACCCGATGTTCCCGCGTGACGTCCGCATCGAAAACTACGATCCCGAACTGGCCAAGGCCATCGCCGCTGAGACCCAGCGCCAGGAAGACCACGTCGAGCTGATCGCCAGCGAGAACTACACCAGCCCGGCGGTGATGGAAGCCCAGGGCAGCCAGCTGACCAACAAGTACGCCGAAGGTTACCCGGGCAAGCGCTACTACGGTGGCTGCGAATACGTGGACATCGCCGAGCAGCTGGCGATCGACCGCCTCAAGCAGCTGTTCGGCGCCGACTACGCCAACGTGCAGCCGCACAGCGGCTCACAGGCCAACCAGGCCGTGTACTTCGCCCTGCTGCAGCCGGGTGACACCATCCTCGGCATGAGCCTGGCCCACGGCGGCCACCTCACCCACGGTGCCAAGGTCAATGCCTCGGGCAAGCTGTTCAACGCCGTGCAGTACGGCGTCAACGACCAGGGCCTGATCGATTACGACGAGGTCGAGCGCCTGGCCCTGGAGCACAAGCCAAAGATGGTCGTGGCCGGCTTCTCCGCCTACTCGCAGGTGATCGACTGGGCGCGCTTCCGCGCCATCGCCGACAAGGTCGGTGCCTACCTGTTCGTGGACATGGCCCATGTCGCCGGCCTGGTCGCCGCCGGCGTCTACCCGAGCCCGCTGGACCACGCCCACGTCGTCACCTCCACCACCCACAAGACCCTGCGCGGCCCGCGCGGCGGCATCATCATCGCCAAGGGTGCCGATGAGGACCTGGTCAAGAAGCTGCAGTCGATCGTGTTCCCGGGCATCCAGGGCGGTCCGCTGATGCACGTCATCGCCGGCAAGGCCGTGGCCTTCAAGGAAGCGCTGGAACCGGCCTTCAAGACCTACCAGCAGCAGGTGGTGAAGAACGCCCAGGCGATGGCCAGCACGCTCATCGCGCGCGGCTACAAGATCGTCTCCGGCGGCACCCAGAACCACCTCATGCTGGTCGACATGATCGGCAAGGACGTGTCCGGCAAGGACGCGGAAGCCGCGCTGGGCAAGGCCCACATCACCGTCAACAAGAACTCGGTACCGAACGACCCGCGTTCGCCGTTCGTGACCTCGGGCCTGCGCCTGGGCACCCCGGCGGTGACCACCCGTGGTTACGTGGAGCAGGACTGCGTGGACCTGGCCAACTGGATCGCCGACGTGCTCGACGCACCGAACGATGACGCGGTCATCGCCCGCGTGCGCGACGCGGTCAGCGCGCAGTGCCGCAAGTACCCGGTCTACGGCTGATCGAAGCAGGGGTCGGATCCCTTCCCGCACGGAAGGGCTCTGACCCCGTCGCCAGGAACCCCGCGCATGGATGAGCGCCGCCTCAAGTATCTGTATGCCGTCCTGGCGGTGATCTTCGGCCTGCCCAGCCTGGTGGCGGGTGGCGCCGCGGCGACGATGCTGCTGCTGACGGGGCTGGGCCAGTTCGGCCATGGAACGCTGGCCGCGGTGACCCTGATGCCGCTGTGGGGCCTGGCCGGCATTGCCGGCTGCCTGGCCTGGTTGTGGCTCAGCGCCGGGTATCTGCTGCAGGGACGTGCCGGGCTGCAGGTGCATCGCCTCTGGTGGTGGATGCTGCTGGCCGGCAGTCTTGCCGCCGTGCCCGCGCTGGGGCTGGCGCTGTGGTGGGGCATCACCGTCCACGCCGAAGGCATCGCCCTGCTGCTGTTGGGCCCGTCAATGCTGGTGCCGGCGGCGATGCTGGTGTGGATCAAGCGCCGCGCATGACGCGGCCCATGGAAGGACATCGAACGCATGGATGAGCGCCTGCACAAGCGCTGGATGGCGATCACCGGCCTGCTGGTGGGCCTGCCCACCGTGGCAGCAGGCGGCACGGGGGCCGTGCTGGGGCTGATGGTCGTATGGGACGGCAAGTACCTGACGGGCGACGAGCACACGTGGTTGCTGCTGTGGTCGTCGGCCGGCATCATCGGGCTGCTGTCGTGGTTGTGGCTGAGCGGACTGTTCCTGTGGCGCGGTGTTGACGGCCTGCGCCACTCCCCGGTTGTTGCCTGGGTAGGGCTGGGGGTGGGGGCGCTGGCCGCGTTGGGCGTCGTTGCCGCCACGCTGTACTTCACCTTCAAGCACGGGGAAATTTCTACATTGGGCTTTTTCGGGTTTGGTCCGCCGCTGCTGGTGATGGCCGGGCACCTGGCCTGGCTGCGCTGGGCACGCGTGGCATCGCCGCCGCCCGCATCGGGTTGAGCCGGGCAACCCGATCTCGCCGGACACGCTGGGTGGCCGAAATGCAGGCGCTTCCGTGCAGGCAGCATTTGCTGCTGCGCCCCTTCTCAGGTACCTTTGCGACGCTGCCATGACCGTGGCAATAGGTACTTCCCTGAGCCAGGCGTTCCATGCATTGCCCCTTCTGCCAACATGCCGATACCCGGGTCATCGACTCGCGCGTCTCTGAAGACGGCGCGACGATTCGCCGTCGGCGGGAATGCGAAGCCTGCGGCGAGCGCTTCAGCACCCTGGAAACGGTCGAGCTGAAGCTGCCGGCCATCGTCAAGAGCGATGGCACCCGCGAAGCGTTCGACCAGCGCAAGGTCCGCGCGGGGTTCGACCGCGCGCTGCAGAAGCGCGCGGTGCCCGAAGACAAGATCGAGGCGGCGGTACGTGCGGTGGTGCACCAGCTGCGTATCAGCGGCGAGCGCGAAGTGCCCTCGATCAAGGTCGGCGAGTTCGTCATGAACGAACTGCGCAAGCTCGACCACGTCGGCTATGTGCGTTTTGCTTCGGTGTACCGTAGCTTCGAGGACGTGGCCGATTTCCGCGAAGAGATCGAGAAGCTCGAGCGCGATCTGCCGTCCAGTACCGAACAGCTGCAGCTGCTGGGCGATGTGATCGCCCTGACCAAGAAGAAGAAGGGCTGACCGCCTCTGCCCGGGTGGGTGCCAACCTGGGTTGGCACCGACTGCATGGATCAACGCCGGCAGCGTTACCATGGTCGCATGACCCCTTCGTTCTCCGTCCTCGACCACCTGCACATGGCCAACGCGCTGCGCCTGGCCGAGCGCGCTGCCTATACCACCCGCCCCAACCCGATGGTCGGCTGCGTGATCGCCCACGGCGAACGCGTGGTCGGGCAGGGCTGGCACCAGCGCGCCGGTGGCCCGCATGCGGAAGTGTTCGCGCTGCGCGAGGCCGGCAGCGAGGCGCGCGGTGCCACTGCCTACGTCACCCTGGAGCCCTGCGCCCACTACGGGCGCACGCCGCCGTGTGCACTGGCGCTGATCGAAGCCGGCGTGTCGCGCGTGGTCGCGGCGATGCGCGATCCGTTTCCGAAGGTCGATGGTGGTGGCTTTGATCTGCTGCGCAATGCCGGCATCGAGGTCGCCGAAGGGCTGATGGCTGCGCAGGCGCGCGAGCTCAACAAGGGCTTCCTGTCACGCGTGGAGCGCAACCGCCCGTGGCTGCGGGTGAAGCTGGCCGCCAGCCTCGATGGGCGCACCGCGATGGCCGACGGCAGTTCCAAGTGGATCACCGGGCCGGCCGCGCGCGAGGACGTGCAGCACTGGCGCGCTCGCGCCGGTGCGATCCTGACTGGCGCCGACACCGTGCTGGCCGACGACCCGATGCTGACCGTGCGCCTGGCCGATACCGAGGTGATGCCACCGCTGCGGGTGGTGCTCGATTCGCGCCTGCGTTCGCTCGAATGCAGCCGCGTGCGCGAGGGCGGGGCACCGACGCTGTACCTGCACGCTGCGGCGGTGAGCGCACCGGATGCGGCCGATGCCGAATTCGCCAGTGTGCCAAGCGTTGATGGGCGGTTGGATCCGGGTGCAGTGCTGGCGCTGCTGGCCGAGCGGGGCATCAACGAGGTGCATACCGAAGCCGGCGCGACACTGGCCGGTGCGCTGCTGCGTGCTGGCTGGGTGGACGAACTGCTGCTGTATCAGGCGCCCACGCTGCTGGGCGACAACGGACGCCCGCTGCTGGCTGGCCTCGGCATCGAGGCGATGGACCAGCAGCGTCGCCTGCGCGTGGTCGACCAGCGGCAGGTGGGCGAGGACACCCGGCTGCTGCTGCGCCCGTGAGGGACTAACGCAGAGCCGGCGCCATGCCCTCGGCGTCAGGTCGCTTCGTCGTCCTCTTCGCCAACGGGGCATTGGCCTTTCCACTGCTGCTTCCACAGCACATGCAGGTTGCGGCAGTACGCGCCCAACGCCTCGCCCGGCAGCTGCCTGGCCTTCAATCGCAGCTGGTGCCGGGTGAAACCGTCGTCGTACTCATGGGGCAGTACCAGCACGGCACACTGGTCGTGATACATCAGGAACGCGTGGCAGTCGTCGTCTTCGCTCATCCACGCATCCAGATGCCTGTCGCTCAGCTGGGTCGACTCGAAGGCGACTGAGGGTTGGACGACGAAAATCTTGGTGGCTTTGAACCTGGACGCTTCGGCCTGCCAGCACACCATCAGCGCCAGCACCATGATCGCGGTCGACGTCATACGGTGTTTCATGCGGTTGCCCCCGATGGAAGAGGGCAACAGCAATGACCATGCAGGTCGCGCAGGGCCATGCAACGGTTCTGAAAATGCAGTTGCCCTTGCCGTCGGCAACGCTGAGCAGCGCCTAGGCTCGGCGTTACATCGCGCTTACGCGCATTCGTCGGTCCACATCATCCATGTCATGACCCGCGGAATCGGACCGATTTGGCCATGGTCTCAACCGCGTCTTCCACTTCTTTGGAACTGTCTGCCGGCAGAATGGCAACCAAACGAACGAAACGCTCACCTGGCCATAGGGCGAGATAGTGGCGGTAGTGGCGTCCGTCAGGCGTTACCCCGTCAACCCGGTGCCCGGTGATACCGCCGAACGGCAGGTTCTCTCTTGAGACAATCGTTCCGCCCTGAATCCTGACGGTCCCTGCAATCAACTGATCGGACACCTTCTCTGGATCGTCAGAGGCAAAGGGGAGAGAAAGCTGCGACGCGACAATTACCAGGGGCTGCAGACCATCTGGATCAGTGTCCAGTTCACCGGCCGTAAGTGCCACGGCTGACCCGGACAGGGTGTTCAGGAGGCGAAAAGGGGACGCCGGCTCAACGCTGAAAGGCATCGCGGCGATCTTCTGCTCAAGCGTGGCCTGCGGACGCAGTGTTACGGTCGCCAAGGCCCGCATCGCCTGCCTGTGCGTCAGTGCATGGTCACGCGGGGCTTGAACCGTGATCATGACGGTGGGGGAGCCGCTGAAAAGCGCCATCCATTTTTTGAAGGTGTAACCGTGCGCGACCTGGCTGCCGATGACCACCGGGATCGTCCGCCCCTCGACGCCGAGCGATTCCAGGCGATCGACCTGCACGCCCTGGCTGGCGAAGCGGCGACGCGCGGCGGGCTCATCCACGAATAGTCCGCCGACTGTGCTGCTGGCCTCGGCGGGCAGCTCGGCGACCAGGATGCTGGCACGGCCGTCATCACTGACAAACCCGGAGAAGTTGGGGGCGGGGGCGAACCCGGGAGGCGGCGACAGGCTGACGACGGAGCCGGGCACGGCCATTGACGGCTGTGACGCCTGTGAGCAACCAGCGAGCAGCAAGGCCTGCAGGAGAAGCAGAGCCGCGCGTACGAGACTGCGGAAGTGGGTGAGCATCTGGAAAGCCTCTTATTCTGTCCGGACTCGATGAGAGTCTTCCTGGCGGATCGGGCCTTCCCACACCGCACGGTTCCGATCGTGGGTGCCCCTGCAGTACGCTTCGGCCAGGCTGGGTCCCAGTGATCGTACTTTCTCGGCCACGATGTCCTGCAAGGTCGTGCCCCGCTGCAGCGGGCCATCTGGGTCATAGCGCTCGGCGAACTTCAGCTGTGCATCCAACATCAGGTCACAGGCGGGGATGCCGGAATAGGCAGTGACCGACTCTGCTTCAATGCGCTCGTCCCAAGCGGAAAACGGCATCAGCTCCTTCAGTAGATTCAAGCCGAGGAACAGCATGTCTGCACTGCTCCATGGACCATTGTCGCCAACACGCGAGAACTCCGCCCTCGCTGTGTACGTAGTGTCGGGCGCATCACGCAGGGTTGCCGCATAGATGCCAAGGAACGTTCTGAGAGCATCGCCATCAGGGTCCCCGGCACGTGAGCGCGCCAGATTCTCCCGATAAGCGTCAAAGGCGCCAGAAACATCGGGAAGCGCGCACTGGTAGTCCACAACGCCGCGATGGGAGGAGCTGTCCTCCTCGGTCCTGACCGCACGGCAGTGAATGGTCTTCCGGCGCGCGTTGACCGCACTGGCCGCGGGCTCTTCGAAACCAGTGGCAAGACTCTCGAATGCGTAGAGTGCATCAACGACGTCTCCGATGTCGGGATAGTTGTCCGGGTCTGCCGTGCGCAGGCTGTTTCGCAGCGCAGTTCTGGCGTCCTCGTCATTCTGAGTGATGACGCGCGCATAGGCAGCGAAGGTGTCTTCCATTGAAAGCGCTGCAGCATCTGCGGCCAGCGGTACGCAGAGCAGCAGGGCGAAAAGAAGTCTCAACATGGCGTGGACGGAAGCGGGGGAAGTCCCTGAGGATCAAGGGCGCTCCATGCATTGGTCCATGCAACTTGTCTGAAAGTTATGGATTGCTCTCGTGGCAACAACCTCGGAGAAATTTGAAACTTTCTTCATAGCCGCCTTCGTGACGCGAGTGCACAGTGCTTGGTTTCCCAGAGCGGTGATCATCGTGGCGCAGTCTTTCCGGAACCGTATGCTTCCAGCTCTCCTCGCGCTTGGGATGGTTGTTTCGCCTGCCGCCTTCGCAGATGGCGATGATCCCGCTGCCGTGCGTGCCATCACAAGCGCGCAGGCCCTGCATGATCTGGCCGCCGTCATCGAGTGTCGGGCCCCCACCTCGGTGCGCGAGCCGCTGTCGCGAAATGTGTGGGATGTCGTGCTGGGTGATGGCAAGCGTGCCAAGCCGCCATTCGATGCGTGGACCGTTGTCAAACAGCCAAATTCCTATCTGCATGAGGTCGAGCTGCCTGATCCGATCACTGTATTCGGCCACCGGACCCAACGCATTGCAGTGCTTTCGGAAGGGACGATGGCCATCCTGGATGATGTCTCCTTTGAGACGATATCCAAGCAGCTGGATATGAGGCCGCTGCATGCAACGGCCGTGCCTCACATCCATGTGCGGAACCTGTCCTTGCGCAATGTCAGCGAAATCGGCTTTTCGGTTCGTTCACTTACGGCGTCGCGCGTCTCCACCCACCCCGACTCTGTACTGGTGGGGTGCGAGGAGCGCTACGACACGCGGATGGAGCAGCTGCGCAGGCGCGGAAAGGAGCCGGATACCTATTTGGCGCCAAGCGTCGATGTCGTCAAGGAGCTGGATGACGTGCTGACCTGCAACGCCGACGCACTGCGCAATTACACGGCCGATTGGGCGGTGACCATGTCGGCACACACCACTGATGCGCGTTTCAAAGGCTGGAAGGATGGAGAAGATGAAGAGGGCAATCGCTGGTGGGTGCCGCCGGCACCGATCATGATCGCCGGCAGGCCCGCTTCACGCTTGGTCAAGGTGGGTCAGACCTTGTACGCAGAGCTGGACGGGGATATCGCCGAAACGTTGGCCGAAGAATGGCTTCTGCCACCCTACGATGGCTGGAGCGACGCGGCTTTCGTAGATTTTTACGATACCGACACGGCGGCCGATGGCTGGCTGGAAGATCGCGCGCGCATCGTACGTGCGTGGGCGCCCGGCAAGACCCTGCACGGCTGCGAGTACCAGCAGAATCGTCCGGAGTTTGGTGAGCATCCGGACGACGATGACGATGAATGACGGCAGCGTGGTGTCGCCGGGCATGGCCCGGCGCTACCGACTACCCGCTCATGCGCATTCGTCGGTCCACATCATCTCGGCGATCGGGCGCAGTGCCTTGCATTCCTGCGTCATGTCTTCGGCCGACTTCACCTTGGCCTTGGCCTTCAGTTCCTCGGCCATCGCGTCCACGCCACTGATCTGGTCCGGCGCGATCTTCGCCACGCAGGCGCGGTGCTGCTGCAGCAGCAGGTCGCAGCCGGGTACGCCGGTCACTTTCGGCGCGTTGGCCGCCTGCGCGTCCTGCATCCAGTCCTCGAACGGTGCCAGCGCACCGGCTACGGTGCCCACCAGGTCATCGAAGTTGCCGCTGTACCAGTAGCCGTTGTCCTTGGCCGGGTACAGGGTGAAGGTGCCGCTGACCGGCATGCGTGCGCCACTCTGCAGTGCCTGGGCATAGGCATCGGTGAACTGCTTGCGCGAGGCCGGGCTGGCATCGTCGGCCAGGCTGGCGGCGAACAGCGGGCGCACCTTGCCCAGGTCGGGCAGCTGGCAGCTGTAGGTGATCCGCGCCAGCTTCTGGTCTTCCACGTACTCGTTGTCTTCGATCACGCTCTTGGTCGCGCGGCACTTCGAATCACGCAGGGCCTTGGCATACAGCGCTTCGGTGGCCGCAGCGTCGACCTTGGCGCCGGTGCTGGCCAGTACGGTCTGCCAGGGTTCGGCCAAGGCCTTGGCCAGCGCACCCGGGTTGGGGGTCACGGCGTCCTGGCCCTCGAACGCCGGCTTCAGTGCGTCGTTGAGCGTGCGCGTGGCGGCCGCGTCGTCTTCCAGCAGCACGCGTGCATACAGGTCGAAGGCCTGCTCGGGCGTCAGTTGGGCCGGTGCCGCGCTGGCAATCAGCGGGGCGCACAGCAGCACGCTGGCCAGAAGGGTAGGGGTGGGGGTCTTCATGACGGTGTTTTCCTGTTCCAGACGCGCGCAAGCCTAGCGCATCTGCCGACACTTTCGATGGCGCGATGCAGCCAGGTGACGGTGTGCAGCGGACAAAAAACGGGCCCCTTGCGGGGCCCGTTCGATCGCACGACGAGGAGCGATCGGTAAATCAGAAGCTGGCGCGGACGCCGACCGAGTACTGGGTGACGTCGCGGTAGCCGGAGATCTCGCCCACCAGGCCCCAGGTCTTGGTGAAGTTGATCTGGCCGCCGACGGTGCCGACCCAGGTGCCCTTGTAGTTGTTGCCGCCATCCATGTAGCCGGCCTTGGCCCAGGCTTCGGTCATGCGCGACGGCTTGCCGCGGATGCCCATGGTGACGCGGCCCAGGTTGGTGTGGTCCTTGCCGTGGTAACGCACGCCGTCATAACGCAGGGTCGATTCGGCGTTCTGGCGCACCCAGGCGGCATCGGCGGTGAAGTCGACGCGGTCGGTCCACGGCATGTGGTAGCCGATACCCAGCTCCGGCTGGTTCAGTTCCAGCTTCAGCGAGTCTTCGCCGTAGTGGCGGGTCTTGCTGGTGCGCGACCAGCCACCGAACACGTAGACCTGCTCGGCCAGCGCGACCGAACCACGCAGGTAGCCGCCGTCGACCTTCGGGTCGTCCAGCACGTTGTCGTCAACCTGGACCTGGGTCCAGCCGCCTTCAACGTAGGTGTAGCTCAGGGCGTCGGCCGAAGCCGAGAACGGAGCGGCGGCCAGCAGGGCGGCCACGATCAGGATCTTGCGCATGGGAATTCCTGTGAATTTCAGTCCATTGGCGGGCCTGCCCTCGCGGCTGCCCGTGGCGACCTCATGTCGTCCGCTGCGGATTTTAATGAAAGTTTTACAAAATGCGAGAGACCGCCGTCACAGGCTGGCCAGACGTGGTCGGGCTCAGAGCCCTTTCCTGCGGAAAGGGATCCGACCCCGGGCAACCCACCCCGTTCAGCCCGGGCTGGTACACTAGCCACGCCGGTTCGCCGGTACACAAACGTCTTCAGGGCGGGGTGCAATTCCCCACCGGCGGTAGGTGCGCAAGCACGAGCCCGCGAGCGCCCCGGCCCACGGCCGGGGGTCAGCAGATCCGGTCCAATGCCGGAGCCGACGGTATAGTCCGGATGAAAGAAGACGGTGCCACAGGGCCTTCGCGGCCCTGCGCCCGCCTGTTTGCCTTGCGGCGTTTTTCGCTCACTTTCCGCGGAGAACGTTTCTTGTTTACTGGAATCATCGAAGGCGTCGGCCGTCTGGCCGCACGCGAATCCATCGGCGGCGATGTCCGCTTCACCTTCAACGTCGGGAATCTGCCGTTCGACCACGTGCAGATGGGCGAGAGCATTGCCATCAACGGTGTCTGCCTCACCGTCATCGCATTCGACGCCAGCAGCTTCCAGGCCGATGCCTCCACCGAGACCCTGGGCCTGACCACGCTGGGCCAGCTGGGCGACGGTGCGGTCATCAACCTGGAGCGCGCCATGCGCCCGACCGACCGCCTCGGCGGCCATCTGGTCAGCGGCCACGTCGACGGCCTCGGCCAGGTGCTGTCCATCCACGACGACGCGCGGGCCCAGCGCTGGCGTTTCGCCGCGCCGGCCTCGCTGCGCCGCTACATCGCCAAGAAGGGCTCGATCTGCGTGGACGGCGTCAGCCTCACCGTCAACGAAGTGGACGACGAAGGTTTTGAAGTCGCCCTGATCCCGCACACCGTGGCCAACACCGCGTTCTCCGCCACCGGCGTGGGCAGCGCGGTCAATCTTGAAATCGATCTGGTGGCCCGTTACGTCGAGCGATTGATGGGTGTGCCGACCAACGGTCAGCACCCACAGGGAGACGCAGCATGAACTTCGCCCCGATTCCGGAAATCCTGGAAGACATCCGCCTGGGCCGCATGGTGGTCATCGTCGATGACGAAGACCGCGAGAACGAAGGCGACCTGATCATGGCCGCCGAGCTGGTCAAGCCGTCGGACATCAACTTCATGGTCACCCACGGCCGTGGCCTGGTGTGCCTGCCGCTGACCCGCAGCCGCGCCGCCGACCTCGGCCTGGCGCCGATGGTGCAGGCCAATACCGCGCAGTTCCAGACCAACTTCACGGTCAGCATCGAGGCCGCCGAGGGCGTTACCACCGGCATCTCGGCCCACGACCGCGCGCATACCATCCGCACCGCGGTCAAGCCCAACGCCAAGCCGTCGGACCTGCACCAGCCGGGCCACATCTTCCCGCTGATCGCCCAGCCGGGCGGCGTGCTGACCCGCGCCGGCCATACCGAAGCCGGCGTCGACCTGGCCATGCTGGCCGGGCTGGAGCCGGCCGGCGTGCTGGTGGAGATCCTGAACCCGAATGGCAGCATGGCGCGCCGCCCGGAGCTGGAAGTGTTCGCCCGCGAGCACGGCCTGAAGATGGGCTCCATCGCCGACCTGATCGCCTACCGCCTGGCCACTGAAAAGACCGTCGAGCGCGTGGACGAGCGCGAGATCGACACCGAATTCGGCCCGTTCAAGCTGGTGACCTACCGCGACCGCATCGCCCACGACCTGCATTTCGCCCTGGTGCGCGGCACGCCGGATGCGGAAACACCGACCCTGGTGCGCGTGCAGGTGGAAAACCCGCTGGCCGACCTGCTGCACTGGCGCCGCGACGACTTCGGCGTCGCCGCCACCGATGCCTTGCGTGCGATCGATGCCGAAGGCGCCGGCGTGATGGTGGTGCTGTCGGCCCCGCGCGATGGCGAAGCCCTGCTGGCCCGCCTGCGCCAGCAGCCGGCGCCGGTGGTGCCGGGCAAGGACAAGGATGTGGGCCAGTGGCGCCGCAACGGTGCCGGCGCGCAGATCCTGTCCGACCTGGGCCTGGGCAAGCTGCGCGTGCTGGGCACTCCCCGCCGCCAGGTCGGCCTGGCCGGGTACGGCCTGGAAGTGGTGGAGACGGTCACCCTGTAATGGGGATTGCCGGCCAGCGGCCGGCACTACCGGTGGGTGCCGGCCCCATGCCACCGGTGGGTGCCGACCGTTGGTCGGCACACCCTGCGGGCCCCCGCCAGCCACGGCCGGGGCCCATCCACGCTAGAATTACCCCCTTATCGAGTCCCCCAAGCCGCATATGAGCCACTACGAAGGCGATCTTCGCACTCCCGAGTCGGCGCGCTTCGCCATCCTGGCCAGCCGCTGGAACGCCCGCATCACCGACACGCTGGTCGCTGGCGCCCGCCAGAGCCTGGCCGGCAACGGCATCACCGAAGCCAACATCGACGTGATCCGCGTGCCGGGTGCCTGGGAACTGCCGCTGGTGGCCGCACGCCTGGCCGCCGCCCATGAACACGCCGCCATCCTCACCCTGGGCTGCGTGATCCGTGGCGACACCCGCCACTACGAACACGTGGCCGACCGCTGCGCCGAAGGCCTGATGCGCGTGCAGCTGGATTTCGGCGTGCCGGTACTGAACGGCGTGCTGGCGGTGGAACGCGTGGAAGACGCCGAGGCCCGCGCAGGCGGCAGCCACGGCAACAAGGGCGAGGAAGTCGCACTCGCCGCACTGGAAATGGTCAATCTGCTGGAGCAACTGCCATGAACAAGAACACCCAGGGCAAGCCCTCCGGTAAACCCGTCCGCCGCGATGGCGTCGATCCGGTGCTGCGCTCACGCGCCCGTCGCCGTGCCGTGCAGGCCATCTACGCCTGGCAGATCTCCGGCGGCAACGCCCAGTCGCTGATCGCCCAGTTTGCCCACGAGCAGGCCCGCGAAATTGCCGACCTGGCGTACTTCGAGGCGCTGGTGCACGGCGTGCTCGACAACCGTCGCGACATCGACGAAGCGCTCGGCCCGTACCTGGACCGTGGCATCGAGGAAGTGGATGCGATCGAACGCGCGGTGCTGCGCCTGGCCGCCTACGAGCTGCGCTACCGCCTGGACGTGCCGTACCGCGTGGTGATCAACGAAGCCATCGAATCGGCCAAGCGCTTCGGTTCCGAGCACGGCCACACCTACGTCAACGGCGTGCTGGATCGTGCCGCCGTGGAATGGCGCAAGGTCGAATCGGGTCACTGACCCACCTGTGGTAGTGCCGGCCGCTGGCCGGCAGCTGCAGGGATCCTGAGGTTGCCGGCCAGCGGCCGGCACTACCGCCCACCGCGCCTTGCGCGGCACGTACAACAGCGGGAACGCCCCATGTCCCTGGCCGAATTCGCCCTCATCGACCGCATCCGCGCCCGCACCCTCGAGCGCGACGACATCCTGCTCGGCATCGGTGACGACGCCGCGCTGCTGCAGCCGCGTGCCAACGAACAGCTGGTGGTCACCGCCGATACACTCAACAGCGGCGTGCACTTCCCGGTGGAAACCCCGGCCTTCGACATCGGCTGGAAGACCTTGGCGGTCAACCTGTCGGACCTGGCCGCGATGGGCGCGCGCCCGGCCTGGTGCACGCTGGCGTTGTCGCTGCCGGAAGCATCTGAAGACTGGATCGAGGCCTTTGCCGATGGCTTCTTCGCCCTGGCCGACCAGCACGACATCGCGCTGGTCGGTGGCGACACCACGCGCGGTCCGCTGTCGCTGTCGGTGACCGCGATGGGCCAGGTCGGGCGTGGCCAGGCCCTGCGGCGCGACCGCGCGCAGGTGGGTGATGATGTCTGGGTCAGTGGCACGCTGGGCGATGCCGCCGGCGCGCTGCGCCTGTGGCAACAAGGGGCGTTGAGCATCGCCACCGCCACGCTGCTGGCCGACTACGAAAGCCTGCGCCTGCGCCTGCTGCGGCCGACGCCGCGCGTGACCCTGGGCCTGCGCCTGCGGGCCTTCGCGCACGCGGCGGTGGATGTGTCCGACGGCCTGCTGGCCGACCTCGGTCATATCGCCGCGCGCAGCAACGTGGCCGCGCATGTGGATGCCGATTCGCTGCCGATCTCGCACGCGCTGCGTGAACTGCTCGGCCGCGACGCTGCGCGCGACTGCGCACTGCGCGGGGGCGACGACTACGAACTGTGTTTCACCGCGGCTGCCGACCAGCGCGACGCGCTGCACTACCTGGCCGAATCGCTGGACGTGCCGCTCACCCGCATCGGCCGCATCGCCGAAGGGCAGGGCGTACACGTGGATGGCGAAGCCGCCGACGGCGGATACCAGCACTTCGCGTAGCAGCGGGACTGCACTGGGGTGCCAAGCTTCGGGGTGGGGTCAGATCCCTTTGCGCCGCAAAGGGCTCTGACCCCGAGTGAAGCACCTCGGCATCGCTCGGGCAGGTGCCAACCTGGGTTGGCACGGATGTGTCAGCCGCCCGTGGCAGCACCGTGTCGACCAAGGTCGACACCTGCCAACGCGGGGCGATTACACGTGCGGAACGGGTGCACCGAAGCGGTTGTCGCCCGGGGTGCTCGGCAGCAGCATGAACACCAGCACCACCAGGCCCACAATCGGCACCAGCATCAGCAGGTACCACCAGCCGGAACGGTCGGTGTCATGCAGGCGGCGCACGGTCACTGCAATCATCGGCACGATGATCGCCAGCCACACCAACGCGCCCACGCCCGTCGATATCAGTGCCAGCGTGCTCGAACCGGTGTAGCCGGCAACGAAGCCCAGCACATTCGACGGTATCAACGCGATCACGACGAACAACTGGAACCACCAGAACTCACTGCGGCTGGCGCGCCCGCTGAACTGGGCATAGCGGGTAAGCGGAATCATCATCTTTTTCATGTTGTGTGTTTCTCTCTCCAGGTAGCGCCGAGCCGTTGCCCGGCGTCAATCAGTGAATGACCTTTGCGTGGGCATCGCGCGTGGTGCCGTAGTCGTCCAGCCACTGGAATGTCAGGCTGTTCGGCACCGAAGCACCGGCTGGCAGCGGCAGCCGTACCTGTGCACCGGGCGCGATCATGTCCGCCGGCACCCTGCTGCCATCGGGTAAGGTCAACGAAGTCAGTGTCACGTGATAGGCAGTAGGATTGCTTACCTGCAATGCCCCTGCCGCCATGCGCCACTGCAGCTGGCCCGGCGCATCGCGCGCCTGGCCCGGCAGGCCGGCGGGGCGATGGAACAGCTTCACCCGCGTGCGCACCGCGAACTGCAGCAGGTTGCGGTCGCCGGCATTGGCCGGCTTGGGCGGGATATCCAGCAGGTTGAAGTAGAACACCGACTCGCGATCAGTCGGCAGCGGCGCTTCCGAAGGCCGCGGCGCATAGGTGATCCGGTAGGCCTGTCCCTGCTTGGCCTGCAGCAGACGCGGCTCGGACGGCGTCAGCCGGAACGGCGTGCGCACGCTCTCCGGACGCGCATGGCTGTCGCCAGCGTCGATCCAGACCTGCGTCATCGCGGGTTGTTCACCCACATTGCTGGCCTTGACCGTGACATCGCGGCCTTTGCTGGCGTCGTGCACGATGCGCGTGCCTTGCAGGGTTACCGCAGCCTGCGCCGGCAGCACAAGCGCGATGGCCAGCAAAGCCGGCAGCCACAACGATGGGCGGAGTTTCATGGAATACCTCATGCAGTAGGTGCACGCGCGCATCCGTGCGCGCGTGCCGGATACCGTTTACTTGTAGAGCACCACGAAGTCGCCCGACGCGTTGGCGGTGCCGGCCGTAGCGTTCTGGGCCGGCGAGGCATACCACGCGCTGTAGTCCAGCTGGCCAGTGCCACCGGCGGCGATGGTCACCCACTGGGTCGGGTCATCACCGATCTTCTGGTGATTGCCCGCGGCGTCATACAGCGCTACGCCCACATTGCTCGCGCCCGAAGCAGCAGTCAGAGCCAGATTTCCGGTGCTGCCATCCGGCGTGCCACCGAAGCGCACCCCGACTTCCTGCGCCGCACCCGAGCCGGTGCAGTCCAGGGCAATGCTGAAATTCTTCTGGCCGGCACGGGTACCGGCATTGACCGATGCCAGGTCCACCTTGCCCATCGGCACGGTGAGGGTGCCACCGGCGGAGCCGACACTGCAGGTGGAGGTCATCAGTTCGCCGGTGATTTCCAGCTGTTCGGCGTGGGCCGCAGGCGCGGCCATGATCGCCAGCGCAGACAGCGCCAGCAGGTTCAGTTTGATCGACATCGACGTTCTTCTCGTTGCGGAATGGGATGCGCCGGCAGCCGAGGGCCGCCGAACGATGCGCAGTGTCGATGTCGCGCAGCCGCATCACCATGCAACTTGTTGTAAACGGTTTCTTCTTGGCGGCGGATACAACTTTTTGTATGGGGCCGGAGGAGAGGGCGAACTATCGTGCAGGCCCTTGAAAGCCCTCCAACCCCTAGCGGCGCACGCGCATTCGACGCGGCGCCCTGCAGGAGTTCCGCATGAAATCCCCTCTGCTACGACCGCTGGTGCTTCCCGCACTGCTCCTGTCATGTGCCGCGTTCGACGCTCAGGCCGCTTGCCGCCTCCTGGGCGGAGATACGTTCATCGACCACGAGTTCGATGTGGCCTTCGTGCCCGACCTTCATCGCCCACTGGCCTCGGTGCAGGGAACCCTGAAGTTCGCCTGCGACTCCGCAGGTGAGACGCAGGGCACCATCGTGCCCAGTCTGCTGGGGCTGTCCTATGTCGGCGACGTCTACAACGAAGCAAATACGGCGATGACAGCGGCGTACGCGATGGGGCCGGAATCCGCATTGCTGATGTTCCGATTCGAGTCGCTGTCATACATGGATTGTCTCCCGGGAGATGACTGTCCCATTGATGAGGGTCAGGCAGGCGGCTACTCCCTGCGCGACGGCAGGGGGGAGCCGTTGGACCGCATGGGCAACGGGCGCGAGGGAGAGGTTCTGGTCTGGGTGGATGTCTATTCGCGGGGTGGCCAGATGGTGTCCACGCCCAAGCGTTCGATCGGATCGACGGCAACGATGCAGTCGGGCAACGTGGGGCGCCACCATCTGAACATCGGGGTGCGCTTCAAGGCCCAGACCTGCGCGGTCACTCCCCAGTCTGTAACGCTCGACCCGATCGACGCCCGCACGCTGGATCAGCAACAGAGTGCAGGCGAGAAGTCCTTCAATGTCGCGGTCAACTGCGGTGCCAGCGGTCGCCCGCTGGTGCTGGAAATGAGCGACGTGCACGACCTGGCCAACACCGGCGATGTCCTGTCGCCCGCGCCGGGCTCCACCACAACCGGCGTGGCGCTGCAGGTCCTGCAGGGCGGTACGCCGGTGCGCATGCAGCAGCCCTGGAGCTACGGCACCACCACCGGCACGGTCATGTCCGTGCCGTTCAGCGCCCGCTATCTGCGCACGCCTGCGGAACTTCGCACCGGGAGCATCCTTGGCGAGGTCTCGCTGCTGGCGGACTACTACTGATGCCTGCGCACGCCTTCCTTTTCCTGCCATCGCGCCGCATCTCGCTGCGCGCCTTCATGCGTCCCCTGTCATGACCACCGTTCGCTCCTGCGCGCGTTTCCGCGCACTCGCCCTCTCCCATCTGCCGTGCGCGATTGCAGGGGTGCTTTCCATCTCGCTTCCGTTTGCAGCCGCTGCCGCACCAGCCATCGAGTTCAGCGAAGGATTCCTGATCGGCGGGCAGTCCATCGATATGCGCCGCTACGCGCAGGGCAATCCGGTCGAGGAAGGCCAGCACCGGGTGGATGTGTGGATCAATGGACAGTTCCACCAGACCCGCGACGTCACGTTCAAGGCGTCAGAGGGCGAAGCCCATGCGCGCCCGTGCCTGCCTGCAGACCTGCTGGATGCACTGCAGTTGCGTGAGGATCACCGCCAGGCCCTTCACGCACAGGTGGCCGACGTCGGCTGTATCGATCTGCCAACCGCCATCGAGGGCGCCACCGCAACCTTCGACGACAGTGCGCTGCAGTTGCAGCTGACCGTTCCGCAGGCGATGCAGGCACGGCGTGCGCGTGGCCATGTGCCGGCTGAACAGCGCGACGCCGGAATCACGGCCGGATTCGTCAACTACACCGCCAATCACTACCGGAGTACCCATCGCGACAGCAGCTACGTAGGCGTGAGTGCGGGCTTCAACATGGGCGACTGGCGCCTGCGCCATCGCGCTTCGTTCAATCACAGCAGCCAGGGCTCCCGCTATCGAACCATCAGCAGCCATCTGCAAAGAGATCTGCCAGCGCTGAACAGCCAGCTGTTGCTGGGCGAAGGCAATACCGGTGGCGAGCTGTTCGACAGTGTCCCGTTCATGGGGGTGCGTCTTCATACCGACGAACGCATGCTGCCCGACTCGCTGCGGGGCTATGCACCGGCCGTGCGCGGCATCGCCGAGGGCAACGCGGTGGTCAGCATCCGCCAGAACGGCATTGTCATCCATGAAGTCAGCGTCGCGCCCGGGCCGTTCGTCATCGACGATCTGTACCCGACCAACTCCGGGGGTGATCTGGAAGTGGTGGTTACCGAGGCGGACGGGCGCAGCCAGCGGTTCAACGTGAGCTTTTCCGCCGTGCCACAGGCGTTGCGCGCAGGTACGTCCAGGTTCAGCGCGAGTGCGGGAACGCTGCGCGACGCCGGAGGCCGTCTGGCCCATCTCCGTTTCGCCGAGGGGACCTACGCACGCGGTCTCAGCAATCACCTCACCGCGTTGGGGGGTATTCAAATCGCGCAGGGCTATCGCGCTGCGATTGCCGGTGCCGCTGTCAACACGCCAGTGGGTGCCGTCGGCATCGACATCACCCACTCGCAGGCAGAGCTGCCCGGACGCCCCAGCGTTGCCGGCAACAGCCTGCGGCTGAACTACCAGCGCTACGTGGCCAGTACCGGAACCAATGTGGGTCTGGCGGCGTACCGCTACAGTACGCGCGGATTTCTTACCCTGAACGACGTGGCCCGCGCTGCATCCGACGATTGGGGCTACGCCGGCCGCGCCCGACAGCGCTACCAGGCCAATCTCTCCCAGCGCCTGGGGGCGGCAAGCCAGCTGTTCCTCAATGGTGGTCACGTGGCTTTCTGGGATACCGCGCAGCGCCAGACCGATTTCCAGTTCGGCTTCAGCAGCACCGTGGGGCGCGCGAACTACGGTGTTTCGGTGTTCCGCTACCGGCTGGGCAATGGTCGCCCTGACACACGCTATACCTTCACCTTCGCAGTGCCGCTGGGCCGTAGCGAGAATGCGCCGAGGGCGAGCACCCAGATCAGTCACGCCAGTGGCGGGCAGCAGGTGCAGGCGGGGGTGAGCGGCTACCTGGGCGAGCGGCGCGCGATGAACTATTCGGTGTCCAGCACCCAAGGCGAGGGTGGCAACAGCAGCAGTGCCTATCTGGATTACCAGGGCCACTACGCCAACGTCAACGCCGCCTACAGCCGCGCGACCGGGCACAGCAGCCAGACCCTGAGTGCTTCCGGCGCGCTGGTGCTACACGCCGGCGGCCTGAACATGGGGCCGCCGGCAGGCGACGGTTTCGCGCTGGTGCATGCACCGGGCGCAGAAGGCGCACAGGTGGGTACGGGTGTGGATATCCGCGTGGCACGCAACGGTTACGCGTTGTTGCCGCACGTCAGCCCCTATCGCTGGAACCGTATCGATCTGGACCCTTCAGGGCTGCCGCTGGAGGTGGAAATGCTGCAGACCTCGCAGCGTGTTGCGCCCACCGCCGGTGGCATCGTGCGCGTACCGTTCGAAGTGCGCCGCGAGCGCACCTTGTTCATCGATGCCACCGATGCATTGGGCCAGCCACTGCCGTTCGCCGCACGCGTGCAGCGCGAGGATGGCACGCCTGCAGGCGCGGTGGGGCAGGGCGGTGTCATCCAGTTGCGTGGCGCGCCGCCCGAAGGCGCGCTGATCGTTGACCCGGACGGGCCGCAACGCTGTCGCCTGGCCTATCAACTGCCTGATGCGCCCGATGCCTACGGCCTTTCGTGGGCCCAGGCCACCTGCCAACCCTTTGCTGACTCACCCGAGCTGGCTGGCGCCAGCCCATCTATCCACTGATCTTCTGGAGTGCCCGATGAAACGCTTGCTGTTACCTTCATTCACCCTTCTGGCGCTGTCACTGCCCATCGGCAGTGCAGCGGCCGCCACGCTCACCATTTCCGGCCGCGTATTGCCCGGCACCTGTACGTTGACGGCACCGGCCATCACATTGGACAACGTGAAGGCCGATGAGCTGAAGGTGGGCGACAACCTGCTGAAGCAAAGCACGTTGAACTTCACGGGCTGCATTGGCGTTGCCAAAGCCACGCTGTCCTTCGATGGAACGGCTGCCGATGGCGACGCGCAGCGTTGGAAGAACACGGCCAGCACCGACCCGGCGCGAGGCGTTTCGGTCGCCCTGTTGGCCGGGGCCACGGGCAACGTCTATCTGAAGAAGGGCGACACCGGCATTGAAGTGCCCGTGACCGGCGCCACTGCCAGCTACACGCTGCGTGCGGGCTATTACCTGCCCACGACCAGCGGCGTCAACGCGGGTGCGATTCAGACGGCCATTACGGTTACCGCGCTCTACGATTGAGCGGGCTGCGGTTGCGGGTTGTCATACCGCCCGCAACTGCACATCCACGTAGGAAGCGGTCATGGCGGCGTCCTTGTGCAAGCGGCAAGGGGCCACCCTGCTTAACAGCGAGGGTGGCGGACGGTGCGTGGTTGCAATACCGGAGGTCGATGTAGAAGCGCCGGCGGGCACGGGGCCCCACGCACCGCCCGCCATTTGCATGAAGCGCCAGTGCCGCCAATGAGAATTGTTGGGAAGTTCGAAAGCGTTGCAGATGGCCCGCGCGCGAGTGAGCGTGCCGCTTGCTACAAACCCTGTAGAGCCGAGCCCACGCTCGGCTGTATTCAACGAGCGACGACGGCCTCGGCATCACGGGGCGTGCCGTAATCGTCCAGCCATTGGAATTTTACCGACGCAGGCACCGCTGCGCCGCCAGGTAGCGGCAGCCGCAACTCGGCGCCCGGCGCGATCATGTCCGCGTCCACCTTGCGGCCGTCAGGCAGAGTCAGCGTGCTCACGGTCACGTGGTAGGCGCTGGGATTGCTCACCATCAGGGCACCGGTCTGCGCACGCCATTGCAGTTGCCCGGCCGCATCACGCGGCTTGCCGGGCAGGCCGACCGGGCGGTGGAACAGCTTCACCCGCGTGCGCACGGCGAACTGCAGCAGGTTCCTGCCGGCGCCATCGGCAGGTCTGGGCGGAATGTCCAGAAGATTGAAGTAGAACACCGACTCGCGATCGCTCGGAAGCCGGGCCTCCGAGGGACGTGGAGCGTAAGTGATCCGGTAGGCCTGTCCCTGGTGCGGCTGCATCAGGCGAGGGTCGGCCGGCGTCAGGCGGAATGGCGTGCGCACGTTCTCAGGACGCGCACGGCTGTCACCATCGTCAATCCAGACCTGCACCATGGCCACCTGGTTGCCTGCGTTCGTCGTCTTCACCGTTACATCGCGGCCCTGCGCCGCGTCATGCACGATACGTGTGCCCTGCAGCGTGACCGCTGCCGACACCGGCAACGCCACCGCCCCAGCCAACACCGCGGTCGTCCACATCGTTGCTCGGATTTTCATCAGCTCATCCTCCGAAAGCGTACGCCACCCCACCGCGAGGCGGCGCACACGGGCGCGGGTTACTTGTAAAGCACCACGAAATCGCCAGAGGCGTTGGCGGTTCCGGCAGTGGCGTTCTGGCCTGCCGAGGAATACCAGGCGCTGTAGTCCAGCTGGCCCTTGCCGGCCGCCGGAATGTTCACCCACTGCAGCGGGTCCTCGCCCAGCTTCTGGTGGTTGCCCGCAGCGTCATACAGCGCCACGCCCACGTTGGTGGCCGTGGACGCCGCAGTCAATGCCAGATTGCCGGTGCTGCCGTCCGGGGTGCCGCCGAAGCGCACACCGACATCCTGGGCGGCACCAGCGCCAGTGCAGTCGAGCAGGATGCTGAAGTTCTTCATGCCGGCACGCTCGGACGCATTGACCGAGGCCACATCCACCTTGCCCATCGGCACGGTGATGGTGCCTCCGGTAGCATCGACCGAGCACGTGCTGGTCATCAGCTCGCCGGTGATTTCCAGGGTCTCGGCGAAGGCCGTGGGGGACAGGGCCAGCGCAAGCGCACCAGCAGCGATCAGGTTCAGTCGGTTCGACATGGAGTTGTCCTTGGTTGGGAATCAGGGAATCCGCAGTGAATGCGCCAGCGGATGCGCACAGTTTTCCCGGGCCGGCACCGGGCCGACATCCAATTAGTTGCAAGCGTGTTGGCTGACGCTTGCGTTGAACGCGTCGCTCCGTCCGGTGTCTTCGCTTTGCAACAAATTCAATGGGAGGGCGGGGAGGTGCTGCCTACGCTGCGGCCCCTCATCGAGCGATCTCGCTTGCGATCTCATCCAATGACGCCAGCCATGAACAACCGCCCCTTCCCACCACGGACATCGCGCCGTCCTGCTGTTCGCGCGCTGGGCTTGGCGATCGCTGCGACGATCGCAATGACGATTGCCGGCCGCGCAAGTGCGGGTGGCGATGCACCACCTCAGTTCAGTGAGGGCTTCCTGATCGGCGGCCAGGCCATCGACCTACAGCGCTATGCGCAGGGCAATCCGATCGAGCCCGGCGTGTACCCGCTGGAGGTGGTGATCAATGGCCACTTCCACGAGAAGCGCGACATCGCTTTCATAGAGGCACCTGCCGCGCGGGGTGCAACGCCGTGTCTGCCCGCTGGCCTGGTGCGCCAGTTGCCGCTGAAGGCGATGTACCTGTCTGAACTGGCTCCGGACGATGAAAGCTGCGTCGTGCTTCCCGCACTGGTGGAAGGTGCAACGGTCGATTTCGATGACAGCAACCTTCAGCTTCTGGTGAACGTGCCGCAGGCTGCACAGGCGCGCAATGCACGCGGGTATGTGGCACCGGCGCAGCGCGATCATGGCGTCACGGCGGCCTTCTTCGATTACAACATCAACCACAGCCGCAACCAGGCCCAACAGGCCACCTACTTGGGGTTGAACACCGGCGTCAACCTGGGCGCGTGGAGGCTGCGCCATCGTGCATCCTTCAGCCAGGGAAGCCGCAGCTCGCATCGCGATGTGATCAGCAGCAGCCTGCAGCGCGACGTGCCAGCCTGGAATGCGCAACTGCTGCTCGGCCAGGGCACCACGGGTGGCGAACTGTTCGAGGCGCTGTCGTTCACGGGCGTACGGGTGGCCAGCGATGAACGCATGCTGCCCGACTCGCTGCGCGGCTTCGCGCCGGTCGTTGAGGGCATCGCCGAAACCAACGCCGTGGTGACCCTTCGCCAGAACGGCCATGTCATCCATGAAGTGAGCGTTGCACCGGGTCCGTTCTCGATCGAGGATCTGTACCCGACCAGCTTCGGTGGTGACCTGGAGGTCACCGTGACTGAAGCCGACGGCCGCCAGCAACGGTTCACGGTCAATTTTTCTGCGGTGCCGCAGGCCCTGCGCCCCGGTGCAAGCCGTTTCAGTGCCACTGCAGGTGAACTGCGGGATGCGCGCGGTACGCGTGAAGCCGTGCGCTTCGCCGAGGCCACCTATGCCCGTGGCGTCAGCAATCATTTCACGGCGCTGGGCGGAGTGCAGATTGCCGAGGGCTTCCAGTCCGTGCTGTCCGGCGGTGCCATCAACACACCTGTCGGCGCGCTGGGTGCTGACATCACGCATTCGCGTGCGCGCCTGGCCAAGGGAGGACAGGTGGCCGGCAACAGCGTCCGCCTGAACTACCAGCGCTACATCACGGCAACGGACACGCATGTTGGCCTAGCCGCACTCCGCTACAGCACGCATGGCTATCTTGCCCTGGATGATTACGCGCAGGCATACCACGACGATTGGGGGTTCAGCCGCCGCGCGCGGCAACGGTTCCAGATCAATCTCTCGCAACGTCTCGGTGGGCGAAGCACGCTCTCGCTCAATGGTGGGCAGGTGCGCTATTGGGACAGCGCACAGCGGCAGAACGACCTGCAACTGCGATTCCAGACCAGCATGGGCCGTGCCAATCTGAGCCTGTCTGCGCTGCGCCTGCAGGTGGGCGATGGGCGCCAGGACACCCGCTATGCGGCCACCCTCAGCATTCCCTTGGGCGCAATGCCCAAGGCACCGCGCGTGAGTTCCCAGCTGACCCATTCGACACGGGGTGAACAAGGGCAATTGGGCCTGAACGGCGCGCTGGGTGCCGAGCAACAGCTGAGCTACAGCCTGTCTGCCAGCGCCGCCAGTGATCGGACTGGCAGCGCCAACGCCCATGCGTCCTATCGCGGTGGGCATGGCACGATCACCGCTGGCTACAGCCGGTCGGGTGACCACAGAGCCTTCAACGCCAGCGCCGCAGGCAGCGTGGTGGTGCACCGCGATGGCATCAATCTTGGTGGGCCGGTGGGTGATGGCTTCGCACTGGTTCAGGCCTACGGCGCAGAGGGCGCCCGTGTCGGCTACGGCAATGAGGTGCGCATCGGACGCAATGGCTACGCGCTGCTGCCGCACACTAGCCCCTACCGCTGGAACCAGGTCGAGCTGGATCCAGCCGGGCTGCCGATGGATGTGGACCTGCTGCTGACCTCGCAACGCGTTGCGCCGACCGCCGGCAGCGTCGTGCGTGTGGCATTCAATGCGACGCGCGAACGTACGTTGTTGATCGATGCCACCGATGCCTTGGGCCAGCCGCTGCCGTTTGCGGCGCGCATCGAAGATGACGCCGGACGCAGCTGGGGAGCGGTGGGTCAGGGCGGCGTGATCCAGCTGCGCGGCGCGCCCGAACAGGGCCAGCTGATTGTCGATCCGGATGGCCCGCATCGGTGCCGACTGGAGTACACCACGCCGGATGCCCCCGATGTCTACGGCCTTTCGTGGAGCCAAGCGGTGTGCATGCCGCTGCCACTGCCCAGCCCTTGATTGCAGGCCGCATTGAGTACGACCGATGCCACGCAGCTCTGATTCCTCCCACCCGCTTACCACTCCAAGGAACACCCGCATGAACAGGTTCCACCGTGCTGCGCTGTGCATTGCACTTCTGGCGGCCACGCCACTGGCTCTGGCCGACAGTGCCACCCTCACCATCAGTGGCAAGGTGCTGCCCGGCACCTGCACCCTTTACGCCGCACCGATAGCGCTGGACCCGGTCAAGGCCAGTGATCTGACCCCGGGAGCGGACAGTGAGATCAAGGCAGGCGCGTTGGAGTTCACCGGTTGCATGGGTGTCAACAAGGCGGTGCTGTCCTTCTCCGGTACCGCTGCAGATGGCGACGCCGAGCGCTGGAAGAACACGGCGGCCAGCGATCCTGCCAGCGGTGTGTCCATTTCGTTGCTGGCCGGCACAAGCGGTAACACCTATCTGAAGGACGGTGACACTGGCATTGATGTGCCGGTGACCGGCGCGGTGGCACGCTACGACCTGCGCGCGGCCTACTTCCAGCCCAGTGGTTCGGCGCCAAGCGCGGGTGAGGTCTCCACGGAGATCGTGGTGACGGCCGACTATGAGTAGGTCCCGTAAAGATGAAGTGCGCCTTGAGGGATGCAAGCGGCCAACAGCACAACCGTACCCAGGTCAATCCCACGGCCGCGTGGCCTGCCCGATGAGTGGGTGGCTTGCCCGCAGGGACCAGCGTACATGCCGCCGTCCCACATCAATCCTGGCGTTGCCCTTCATGGCAATGATGGTGGCGAGCGGTGCGGCGCAGGCGTGTCAGGTAAAAGTGCAGGCGCCGATCGTCGTCGATCGGGACAGGCCGGGCTACACGGAGGCGGTGCGGATGATCTGGGACGATGGCACCAACGTCTCGATCAGCGGCTGTCCCAGCAGTGCACCTCTGGAGTTGCAGGTGGATCTGCAAGGTGCCGATCTGCGCTGGGTTGGCGATATCGACTTTGATGCGTATCCCGTTCTGGGAAAACTGCCTGTCTATGAAAGCGGCCCGGACTCGGCGCTAATGGGATTTGGACTCATGATTGGCGGCGCCGTGCATCCCTTTCGCCAGGGTTCCAACGCGGTACAGGTTCCCGGCGACGGCGGTGTGGTTCCCTTGTTGTTCGTGCTCAGTCGCGGCAGCAGGATGGCGGACTTCCAGACCCAGGTGGCCATGCAGTTGAGCGCGCCCGCACATCCGTCATTTGGGGATACTGTGCCCATCAGTATCAACATGCGATTTCCGCCTACGACGTGCCGCATGCAGGACGTATCGGAGGTGTTGCAGGATGTATCACTCGCGCAGCTGGCCAATGCGGGTGATACGGCGATGGAGAAGCAGGTTTCGCTGCTGATGGACTGCGGCATTGTGAAGCCACGCGCCGACATCGTGCTGAACGATGCGGGAGACTTTGCCAATACGGGAAGCATGCTGACGCCCAGTGTGGACTCGACTGCGGAAGGTGTGCGTGTGCAGTTGCTGAGCGGGGCCGGCGAAGTGCAGTTTGGTACGCCATGGTTCTTCAATCCTGGCGGTGGTGGCGTGCATGAATTTACCTACACTGCGCGCTATATCCGCACCAACGAAGCACTGAAGCCTGGCGTCATCAAGGGCGAGGCCGTGCTGAATGTCGACTATTGGTAGGGGCACTCATGGTCCTGGCGGAGGGCGACCGTCCTCCGTCGGGCCTGGGTTGACGCGGCATCTGTAGAGCCGAGCCCGCGCCCGGCTCATCACGATCCAATCGGATTGCAGCCGAGCGTGGGCTGGGCTCTACAGATGCCATTACACCGCCCGCAACTGCACATCCACATACTCGGCCAGCCCACGGCAGGCCAGCAACAGCCCTTCGCGCGCGCCGTCATCCATGTGCTGGTCGATATCCCCGTCCACGCGGACGCGTTCGCTGGCGTGCAGCAGTTCCAGCAGGAAACTCAGCCCCGCATTGGCGCGGTCGATGCGCGCCAAGGCCAGGCGCTGTCCGGGTGTGCGGTTGGCGCCGGGCCACGGCTGGCCATCTGCGGCATCGCCCTGGCGGATGTACTGCAGGCACGCCTGCAGGGTGATGGCCCCGGCGCTGTTGCCGCTCTGCAGCGCGACGAAGGTGTCTTCCAGCGTGCGGGCCAGGTCATCGGGCAGGCGCGTGGCGGCCTCGCCCAGGGTGGCGAACAGGTGCGGGTAGGGAGAAGCGGTCATGGCGGCGTCCTTGTGCAAGCGGCAAGGGGCCACCCTGCTTAACAGCGGGGGTGGCGGACGGTGCGTGGTTCCAATACCGGTGGTAAGCATGCGAAACGCCGGCGGGCACGAGGCCCCCACGCACCGCCCGCCATAGGTGCGCGGACAGAATGCCTGCCGACGCCACCCAACAAGGAAAGGATGACGCCGGCAGGCAAGCGTAAACAACATGCTTATCAAACGGGATTGGAAGCCCGTGCCACCCGTTGTCGGTGGCGCTACATGATTTGCATGAAGAGCCCGTGCCGCCAATGAGAATTGTTGGAAAGTTCGAAAGCGTTGCAATCGTGCGGCGCACGCCACAGCGTGGCAATCACGACATTCGTGTGGAGCCGAGCCGACGCTCGGCTCATCACAATCTCATCGAGAAGCAGCCGAGCATGGCTCGGCTCTACAGAAATTAGAACGCGCTTCTACCTCACCACTTGTACGACATGCTCAGGTTCGCGGTCGCTTCGCGGTACCCATGGTCACCGCGCATCACGCCGAAGCCACCCCAGGCACTCAACCCGGAGCGGAAGTCCACGCGCGCACCGGCATTCAGCTCGTAGCGGTTGCGCGGCACGCCGGCCTTCAGCGCTTCATCATCGAACGCCATGCCGTTGCTGGCACCGTCGCGGTACCAGTTGGCCACCACATACGGGCTGACCGACGCACCGGCGGCACTGCGGCCTTCGCCCTGCAGGCGCAGGCCCACACGGCCGGACAGGCCGTTGTCGCCCAGGCTGCGCACCACCGTGCCGTTGGTTTCTTCGTGGCGATCGGTGTTGGCGTCGGTGTAGACCAGCTGCAGTTCCGGCTGCAGGCTCAGCGCGGTGCTGCCGATCTGGCCGATGCCGATGCGGTAGCCGGCTTCCAGCGACGACTGCCAGATGTCCGAGTCGTAGCGCTCTTCGGCCAGGCCTTCGCCCTGCACGCGGTTGCGGAACTGGCCGCGCTGTACGCTGGCGTCCACATACAGTGCATCGTTGCTCCAGTTGCCGTACACGCCCACCGCGCCGCCGTTGACCTTGCCGCGTGCGCTGTAGCCGGTCAGCTGCGAACGCGAGCTGGCATCGGACTTGGCCAGCGTACCCATCACGCCGACGCGGCCCTGGCCGTTGTCGAACACGCCGATGTCCGCACCCAGCTGCAGGCGCGAGCGGTCCACGCGCAGGTCCAGCTGGTCTTCCACCGCCGACAGCTTGCTCTGCGTGGCATCGACGCGAGCCCAGCCACGCACGCCATCAACGGCGGAGGTGTTGCCGCCCTGGCGGTCGCGCCAGCCGTGGCGCAGCAGTTGGTCCATCGCGAACTGGTTGGCCAGGTAGGCGCCGGCTTCCGGGCGCAGTACCGGCGTGGGGTCGACTGGATCGACCGGATCGACCGGGTCCACCGGATCGACTGGATCGACTGGATCGACTGGATCGACCGGCGTGCACTCCGGCAGCGTGGGATCCACCAGGCACGGGTCCGGCGTGCTGGCAAGTTCCGAGCGCAGGTACCAGCCGCCGTTGGTCGCGTCCTTGAACAGGAAGTACTCGTACTGCCCGCCCACGGCGCGGCCCTGCAGGTCGAACTGCGCATTGGACGCACCGCCCACGCGGATCAGCTCGATGCCCTTGTCGGTCTTCGCGCCTGCGCCACCGGCATTGAGCACGCGCACGTTCGCTTGGCCGGTCGAATCGCCCTTGATGATCAGCGTGTCGGTGGCCGAACTGTCGTCACCCAGCTGGGTGTTGAACAGCAGGGTGCCACCGGCCCCGTCGAAGGTATCCACGGTGAGCGTGTTGAACGTGCTGCCATTGCCCAGCGCCACCGTGCCGGTGCTACCCAGCGCGAGATGACCGACAGTGCTGTCGCCGGTCATCAGCCAGGTGCTGTCGCCGTCGATGCTGGCCGAGGTGACGTTGAAGAAGCGGCCGTCGATCTGGGCCTTGTTGCGAAGGATCACGTCCAGCGTACCGTTGGATACGGTTGTGGGATCAAAGGTCACGTTGCCCGCCAAACGTGAGTCATCAACGGTAAAGATGACGTTGGTACGTGCGGTGCTCGCGACGGTGGGGGCCTGCACCAGCAGCAGGTTGCCATCGCCACCGATCAGCTTTGAATCGTTGGCCACATTGATTTCGTAAGTACCCTCCAGGCCCGGCATGACCCGTATCGCCGCGCCGCGCCCGGACTGCAGACTGGAATCATTGATATTGAGGCGAATGGGGGCCGTGGCGCCGGGAACCAGCGACCAGAGCATGACACCGACATTGGCCGCGAGAATCTGCGAGCCATTGACGATGTCCGCTTGCCCTCCCTGCAGGCGCACTCCCAATCCACTGTTGTACTCGGCTGCACCGGGTGCTTCGGCCACTTGGATTCGGGTGCTATCGAGAATCGCCTGCGGCGAGCCGCTGCCTGTGCCGGACAGCGATCTGTCGAGATCGACACCAATCGAACTGGCCGCGCCCACCGGAATGTCGGCGGAGTCCAGAACGATATGGTTGTCCACCAGATGTACCTGGGACGAATCACCGACACTGATGCCGCCGCGGAAGGTAGTGCCTTGCGCCTGCAGCAATGACGCGCCCAGCAACTGGACCGAGAGCGCATCAGCGCCGCTCTGGTTGATCACCGCGCGCTCCATGTACAGGGTGGAATCCGTGGCCTGGATGCGTTGCGTCTCACCGCCGAGCACCCTCAGCCATGAGTCATTACGCAGCGTCCAGGCTTCGATCGGATCGCCGGGACCGACATCGGCATGCTGATTGTCCAGGTCACCTGCAAATACAGCAGCTGCAGGCACTACCGCCAATGCAAGCAGCAGGCCGCGTGCCAGCGGGCGCAGGCAGGGAAGAGAAGTGCGGGGCCGATCTAGACGCATGGTCTGGTCCTCTACAAGGGAAACGGATGGGACACTGCACTGCCACTGCGGTTGCCGACCCCTGTTCAGGCGGGTGACGTATACGCTTCGACCGCGTGAAGGCTTAGTGATGGGTCGATGGCGACAATGCGTGTCTCGAACGGGGCGCAGTTTCGGCTGCTGTCGTCTCTGTTCCCATGCAATTAGTTGCAAAGCGTGCTTGCATCCCTTGCTCTGGGTGGCGGCCGTTCAGACAGCACTTCAGCTGCGGCAATGCGCCGCACCGGCATTGCAACGCATTCGATGTTCGATTGCCCCGCAGTTGCCGAGCATGGCCCTCTTTTCACGGAGAGCTATCATGCACCTACCGCATTCGCGTTGCCGCCTGTACTCGGCACTGGCCCTCGCACTGGCCATCGTTTCGCCAGCGATGGCGCAGCAGGTCATTGCCGATGGCGATGAGCAGAACCCGGCGGCCGGCGACTACGCCACGACCGAGCCGGTCGAGCCCGGCAATCCGGCGGGTCATGCGTTCCTTGCCGTAAACGGCGGCACCATCATTCCTGCCGGCGAGGTCAATCTGCGCACCGACGGCCTGCGTGCCGCCGCCGCACGGGCTGAGGGCGTGGGCAGCAGCATCCAGCTCACCGGCGGGCAGGTCATGACCACCGGCCATGGCGCCGCGGGTCTATCGGCATCCGCCGGGGGGCACGTTCAGGCCGTTGGTACGCGCATCGAGACGTTGGGCACCACCTCGCACGGCGCCGAGTCGCTCGCCGGGCGCATCCAACTGGAGGGTGTGGATATCGTCACCCGTGGCGGACTGTCACACGGTGTGACAGTCCGCGGGGGCGAGGCGCAGATCCATGACAGCACCATCACCGTCCACGGCAGCCAGTCCCATGGTCTGGAGGCTGTTGGCGGAACGCTTCAGGCAGAACGCGTTCGCATCGAAGTAGGCAGCAGCGGGCAGGGACTGTGGGCAGAGGGCAGCAGCGATGTGACGCTGCGTTCGGTCCAGATCGACGGCAGTGGTGCAGGTGCCTCGGGCGTGTTGGTAGGCCTGGGCAGCAAGGTGTTGCTGGAAGATGTGGACATCAATCTCACCCACGAACGCTCGGGCATGGGCTTGTTCGTAGGGGGAGAGCTTGAGATGCGTGGCGGCAGCGTCCATGCGCGTGCCGACAACGCCAGTGCTGTCAGCTTCGCGACCGGTGGTGGCGGTGTGCTGCGTCTGATGGGAGTGGAGGTGTCCGGTCACTACGGCATCCATATGACCGAAGGCGCTGACCTGACCCTCCAGAACAGTCAACTCGACAGTGTTTCAACGGGCATCAACATGAACCAGCGCGATGTCGTGGCGAAGGTGACCGGCTCGTCGATCACCACCCAGAACGGTGTCGGCATTCTGGTGGAAAACGGAGACCTGATGGTCGAGGGTTCGACCATTACTTCTGACGGCACCTATTGGCAGGCGATCTCAGTCCTGGGTGGCACCGCTCACGTCACCTCCAGCCGCTTGCGCACTCTTGGCCAGAACGGCCATGGCCTGTATGCAGAAGGCGCGGCGGGTGTTCGTCCGGTCGCAACTGCCAGCGTGATCGACATCCTGACCGAGGGCCCGGGTGCCATCGGTGCGATCGCGCGCCTGGGTGGCACCGTGCATCTGGCCGACAGCGTGGTGCGCACCACGGGCGTCAACTCACACGGTGTGCTGTCTGGCGGCACGGGTGAAATGACGCTGAACAACACCCACGTGCGCACCGAAGGCGAGGGCGCGTGGGCGGCGGTGATCAATGACAACGGTCGGATGCGCATCGACGGTGGCTCGCTGGTGAGCGCGCAGCATGGCGGTGTGTGGCTGCGTAGCAGCCGCGATGCGGGCCTGACTCTGTCCAATGGCGCGTTGGTATCGGGCGGCAACGGCATCGCGCTGGCACTGGATGCCGCAGTGGCCGGACGCTTCGACGTAGCACTGGAGGGCGGTTCGCAGATGCTGGGCGATATCGTCGTCACGCCGGAAGACGAGGACGCGGGATTGCCGCCACAGTCGGATGTGCATGTGCGGCTGGCGGATGGATCGCTCTGGCAGGGTTCGTCGGATCTGGTGCAGACGATGGCGATTGAAAGTGGCAGCCAGTGGACGTTGACCGGTGATGCCACGGTGGGCGAACTGCAGGTGCTCAACAGTGGCGTGGCGTTGTCCGACGGCAGTGGGCGCTTCAATACGCTCACCGTGGACGGCGATCTGCACAGCGAGGGCGCGACATTCCTGTTCCAGGGCGCGCTGGCCGGCGATGACAGCGCGATGGACCGCCTGCACGTGCGCGGCGACACCTCCGGCGATGCGCTGATTGCGGTGAAGAACATCGGTGGCGTGGGCGCGCCGACGGTCGATGGCATCCCGCTGATCGAGATCGACGGTGCATCGCTGGCGAGCTACGCGCTGAGCGGCCGCGCGGTGGGCGGATCGTACGAGTACTTCCTGTTCCAGGGCGGCCTGGCCGATCCTTCCGATGGCAACTGGTACCTGCGTTCGCAGTGGTTCGATGTCTGCCAGGACAACCCGGCTGCGCCGGGATGCGCGGTCGATCCGGGCCCGGATCCGATCGACCCGACGGATCCCGTCGATCCGGTGGATCCGATCAATCCGATCGTGCCGCCGCCGGTACTGCGCCCGGAAGCCGGTGCCTACCTGGCAAACCAGTCGGCAGCCATCAACATGTTCTCCCATCGTATGAACGACCGTATCGGGGCCGTCTCGCTGGATGAAGGCCGTGCCGCGTGGGCGCGCGTGGGCCGGCAGCAGGCGGACTTCAGCGCGGTCGGTGGCCAGCTGTCGATTGATGGCAACACCTCGGTGCTGCAGATCGGCAGTGATCTGCTCCGCCGAGGCAATGCAGCGTTCGGCGTGATGTTGGGCACGGGGCGTGCTGACAGCAGCGCAGTGTCCGATCTGACCGGCTACAGTGCCAAGGGGCGGGTGCGTGGCCGCGCGGTGGGCGTGTACGGCATCTGGTTGCAGGCGGCTGACGGCACGCAGGGTGCGTACATGGATGCGAACCTGCAGTACGGCCGTTTCGATAACCGGGTGCAGGGCATCGGCCTGGAGCCGGAGCACTACGATTCGCGCGCGGCCAGTGCGTCGCTGGAGACCGGCTACACCTTCAACGTATGGCAGGGCAGCACCAGCGCACTGTATGTGCAGCCGCAGCTGCAGCTGAGCCATGTCGATTTCCGCTCCGATCGCCACGTGGAGAGCAATGGCACGGTGATCGACCATGCCGACGCCGGTGGCCTGAGCGGGCGCCTGGGCGTGCGCGTGTTCGGCCACGGCACGGAAGCCGGCAACACCGTGCAGCCGTACCTGGGCGTGAACTGGCTGCGTGGCAGCGGCACCAGCACGTTGCAGTTCAACGGTGACAGGCTGGGCGCGGACGTACCGCGCAACCGTTATGAGATGCAGGCCGGTGCCGAGCTGAAGCTGGGCCAGCGCTGGGGCGCGTGGGGTGGCGTGAGCGTGCAGCGTGGTGACGGCGGCTATCGCAACGTGGGTGGCCAAGTGGGCCTGCGCATGGCCTGGTAAGCGGGTGCGCAGCGGGGTCGGATCCCATTGCCATGGCAATGGGATCCGACCCGATGGCTGCTGTAGAGCCGAGCCTATGCTCGGCTCACTGCGATCTGGACGAAGGGCAGCCGAGCGTGGCTCGGCTCTACAGTGGCTGACAGGCTGCATCGAACCTAAACACATAGCTGGCCTGTCGCGATTGTCCATTGAATGACTGCGCAAACGGTGGCGATGCTGCCGCCCTGTCTTCTGCCGGCTGCCTGCATGTCGTCTCCCGAACGCTCCCACAACGCGGCCATCGATGGCCTGCGTGCAATGGCGGTGCTGGCCGTCGTGGTCTTCCACGCCAATGCGACGTGGCTGCCCGGCGGCTTCACCGGAGTGGACCTGTTCTTCGTGGTGTCCGGCTTCGTGATCAGCCAGTCACTGGCCTCGCGTGCCAACGCATCACTTGGTGCACTGCTGCTCGACTTCTACCGTCGACGCGTGCTGCGCCTGTTGCCGGCGCTGCTGGTGATGCTGATGGCCACCTTCGTGCTGTCGGCGCTGTTCATTCCACGCGCGTGGCGCAATGAGCAGTTCGACCAGACCGGCTGGGCCGCGCTGGTGGGCTTCAGCAACATCGTGCTGGCCGGCCAGCAGGACGATTACTTCTCACCCGGCGCCGAACTCAACCCGTTCCTGCACACGTGGACGCTGGGGGTAGAGGAGCAGTTCTACCTGGTCTTCCCGCTGCTGTTCTTTGTGTGGCTGCGTGGGCGTGAGCGCTGGCCGTGGACGCGCTGGTTGTTGCCGGTGCTCACCGTGCTGTCGCTGGCGTGGGCAGGCTGGCAGGCGCAGGCGGCACCGGCGGCAGCGTTCTATCTGCTGCCGGCGCGGTTCTGGGAACTGGCTGCGGGCGCGCTGCTGTACCAGTGGACGCGTACGCGTACGCCGAGCCAGAACGGCGACACGGTTGCAGCGGCCGGCCTGGCGCTGCTGGCCGCAGGTGTGGTGATTGCCCCGCAGCTGGCGATGCCGGTACCGGGTGTACTGGCCACCGTGGCCGGAACCCTGCTGCTGTTGACGAGCGTGTCGACAGCGGGGACATCGCGCATCGCCCGTGCGCTGCGCTGCGCACCATTGGCCTACCTGGGCCGGTTGTCGTATTCACTGTACCTGTGGCATTGGCCGCTGCTGGTGCTGCTACGCTGGACGTATGGCCTGCACGGTGCCGCGTTGTGGCTGTATCCGGTACTGCTGCTGGCGGTATCCGCCGTGTCGTATCACTTCATCGAGCGCCCGCTGCGCAGTGCGGCGCCGCTGCTGCGGCTGGCACCGGCGAAGGTACTGGCGATGGCGTTGCCGCTGGTGGCGCTGTGCGGTGCCGGCGCCTGGGCCACGGTGAAGTACCACGAGCAGGTCTCGCTGAGCGTTACCCGTGACGGTTATGCATGGCAGGCGCGCCGCTACCCGGCGTGGCGCCCGCTGGAACCGGTGAGTGCGCCCGCGCTTGAAGGGCGGCGCCTGTTCGTGGCCGGCGATTCGCATGCGGCGGCCTACCGCACGATGACCAGCATGGTCGCGCGGCAGACCGGCATGGAGGTGCGCCAGCAGGACCGCGGCGGCTGCAGTTTCGTCAACCTGCTGCGCGCCAGCCCGGCCGACTGCCAGGACTTCATTGAAGACACGCTGTCGACCATCGAACGCGAGGCGCGCCCGGGTGACATCGTGCTGCTGGCGGCCTTGCGCATGCCGGAGCTGCGCGGCTTCGACTGGCAGCGGCAGGATGCACAGCAGATCTATCAACAGCTGCTGGCCGAGCGCACGCCGGCGCATGCACAGGCTGCACGCGACGAAGCCGATCGCGTGCTGGGGCGCTTGCAGAAGCTGAGCGTACACGTGGTGATCGACGCGCCGCTGCCGCTGTTCAAGGCCGGTGCGTACCGCTGTTCGGACTGGTTCAACCGCCGCAATCCGGCGTGTGCCGGCGGTCTGAGCATGCCGCGTGCGGATCTGGAAATGCTGCGCGTGCCGCAGATGGAGCTGCTGGATGACCTGGCGGCACGTTACCCGTCACTGACCGTGTGAGATCCGCTGCCGCTGCTGTGCGGGCCGCAGACCTGTTCGGCGGTGGAAGAGGGCGAACCGCTGTTCTTCGACAACGATCACCTGAGCGGGCATGGCAACCGCGTGCTGCTGCCCAGTTTCCGGCAGACCCTGATCGATATTGCAGGCGACAAGCCCTTGTAGAGCCGAACCCACGCTCGGCTTTCGCGCGCAGCGCGGGCTTCATCGCGGTCTGGACGAGGAGCAGCCGAGCACCGGCTCGGCTCTACGGGAGCGCGGAGGTGAACGACACGCCGTTGTAGAGCCGAGCCCGCGCTCGGCTTTCGCGCGCAGCGCGGGCTTCATCGCGGTCTGGACCAAGAGCAGCCGAGCACCGGCTCGGCTATACGGGAGCGCGGAGGTGAACGACGCGCCGTTGTAGAGCCGAGCCCACGCTCGGCTTGCGCGCGCAGCGCGGGCTTCATCGCGGTCTGGACGAAGAGCAGCCGAGCACCGGCTCGGCTCTACGGGAGCGCGGAGGTGAACGACACGCCGTTGTAGAGCCGAGCCCACGCTCGGCTTTCGCGCGCAGCGCGGGAGTTTCGCGAACGGAATGGAGAGCAGCCGAGCATGGGCTCGGCTCTACAGGAGTGTGCGCGGTCTATGCCGGCGGCAGTACCTTGCCCGGGTTGAGGATACCGTCCGGGTCAAGCGCGGCTTTGATCGCGCGCATCGTCGCCAGCGTAGCCGGTGTAAACGCCTGCGGCATGAAATCGCGCTTGGCCAGGCCGATGCCGTGTTCGCCCGACAACGTGCCGCCCAGTGCCAGTGTCAGCTCGAAGATCTTCGGCAGCGCGGCATGCGCGCGCGCGTTTTCGTCGGCATCCTCCGGGTGATAGAGGATGTTGACGTGCAGGTTGCCGTTGCCGGCGTGGCCGAAGGTGACGATGGTGAGCGCGTAGTCACGTGCCAGGGCCTGCACGCCGGCCACCAGTTCCGGAATGCGCGACACCGGAACCACCACGTCTTCATTGATCTTGCCCGGCGCGACGCTGCGCAGCGCAGGCGACAGCGCCCTGCGCGCCGCCCACAGCTGGTCGCGTGCACGGCCTTCCATCGCCACGTCCAGCTCGATCATGCCGTCGCCTTCGGCGGCGCTGGCCAATGCCTGCAACAGATAGGGCAGCGTGTCGTGGTCACCATCGGCCTCGACCAGCAGCATCGCGCCTGCCTCCGGCACATCGGCACCATTCATCCGCAGCAGCTCCAGGCTGCGCGCATCCATGAATTCCAGGCGGGTGGGTACCACCGGCTGCGACATCAACCGCGACACGCCGGCCGCCGCAGCATCGGCATCGCGGTACAGCACGCGCAGGCCGGCCTGGCTGACCGGCAGCGGGGTCAGTTTCAGCGTGGCTTCCACGATCAGTGCCAGCGTGCCTTCGCTGCCCACCAGCAGATGGGTGAGGTCGTAGCCGGTGGCGTCCTTGGTGTAGGCACCACCGCAGCGGATCACCTCACCGGTGCCGGTCACCGCCACCAGGCCCAGTACGTTGTCGCGGCTGGTGCCGTACTTCACCGCGCGCGGGCCGCCCGCATTGCAGGCCAGGTTGCCGCCGATGCTGCAGATCTCGGCGCTGGACGGGTCCGGCGCCCAGAACAGGCCGTGCGGCGCCAGCGCCTGCTGCAGCGTGCCGTTCAACACGCCCGGCTGCACGACCGCGCAGCGATCACCGGCGCGGATCTCGACGATGCGGTCCATGCGGGTGAACGAGAGTACGATGCTGCCCGGCTGCGGGACCGCTGCACCGGTAGTGCCGGTGCCGGCGCCGCGCGCGACCAGCGCCACGCCATGCGCGCGACAGGCACGCACCAGCGCCTGCACCTGCTCGATGTCCGCCGGAAACGCCACTGCAGCCGGCCGCTGATGGCGCCATGAGTTGTCCTGCGCATTCGCCTCCAGCGCGCCGTCATCCATGCGCCAGCCCTCCGCGCCCAGCAGGGTGGACAGTTCGGTAACCAAATCGGTGGGTAGGAAAGGACTCATGACAGGTCTCGTGGGGCCGCAGGAGCGGGTTGGATCAGTTTCCAGGCGACAACGGCGCCAGCCAGCGGCAGCCACACCCAACGCAGTTCGGAGAGCAGGGTAGCCAGGCCGCGCGCGCTGAAGAACTGTGGCGCGAACGGTGACACCCGGATCGGTCGCCACGGCGCGAAGAAGCGGTGTTCATTCCACGGCCAGGCCAGCGCGACGCCGAGGCCACCGGAGGTCATCGCATCGAGCAGTGGATGGCTGGCGGCACAGACGAAGACGAACACAGCGGCTTGTACGGTAGATGCCAACCTTGGTTGGCACACACCCGGCGACCAAGGTCGGCGACTACCCAAGAACGCCAACGCCGCGGCCAATGCTGCCAGCACGCCGGCAAACAGCAGTGAGTGGCTGGCGCCGCGATGGCCGAAGGCATCGGCATAGGGAATGTGCAGCGCAAAGGCCAGTACATCGGCATCGGGCAACATCGCTGCGATCACGCCTGCCGCCAGCAGGCGCGGTGGGATGCGGCCACGATCAGCGGCGCACCACAGCGCCAGCGGCACAGCGGCATGGGTGATGATCGACGGCATCAGTCACGCACCATGGTCGTACCGGCCGCTGGCCGGCTGCAGGCCCGACGGGTAGTGCCGGCCGCTGGCCGGCAAAGAGTAGCCATCAGCAGTCATCCAATCGGAACGCATCCCGCAGCCAGTGCAGCTGCGGCGGTTCGCCGGTGGCTTCCACCACATCGAAGCGGCAGGGTGCATTGGCCAGCGCCGGGTGGTCCTGCAGGTACAGCTGCGCGGCATGGGCCAGGCGCCGGCATTTGCGCGCATCGACTGAAGCGGCGCCGCCACCGAAATCGGATCGCGCGCGGTAGCGCACTTCCACGAACACCACGGTGCCGGCATCGTCCATCACCAGGTCCAATTCACCGCCGCGATAGCGCACATTGCGCGCACGCGGCTGCAGTCCGGCCTGTTGCAGGTGCTGCTCGGCGGCGGCTTCCACCGCCGAGCCACGTTGGCTGCGCTCAGCGACCACCGACGATCGGCATCGGCCGGCCGCCATTGAAGGTCGACCAGGCCGGCTGGCGCAGGATGTTGCCGTTGCTGTCCAGGAACAGGGTGCCGGTGGCACCGTCCAGGCCGCCTTCGTTGGACAGTTTGTCCAGGTAGGCGGTGATCTTCCAGGCGTCGGCACCGAAGGCGAACAGGCGGCCGGCCGCACCGCGTGCGCTCGGCAGGGTGCTGGCCACCTGGCTGGCCGACGGCAGGCCGGACACGCTGCGCACGTTCCAGGCTTCGTTCGGATAGACGATGCCGTCCAGCGCCACGTCTTCTTCCACCTTGCCGCTGCCAACGGTCAGCTGCGAGGTGCCGACGCGGGTCGCGCCGCCTGCACCGGCCAGCGCCAGCTGCGGCGCCAGCAGGCGCGCCTGCGGCGCGCGCACGGCGAGGAACACGGCATCGACCTGGCCGGCGTTACGCACCTGCGCGCCGACATCGCCGACGGCATCGGTGACGCCGATCGTGGCCACCACCTGGCCACCGCGCTGCGCGAAGCGCTGGGCGAAGGCGGCGGCGGCACGGCGGCCGGTGTCGTCAGCGCTGTTGATCACCAGCGCCTTGCTGCGCTCGCGGCCACGCAGGTACTCGGCGGCGACGATGCCGTCGTCTTCCGGTGCCAGCGAAAAGCCCGCACTGCCGGCCGGCGGTGCGTCCTTGCCGCGGTTCAGGGCCAGCACCGGCACCTGCAGCTGCTGGCGGCCGTACACGGCGTCCACTTCGTCGCGGCCCAGCGGACCGACCACGAAGTCGGCACCGGAGGCGACGGCCTTGTCATAGGCGGCCAGGGCACCGGCCGGGGTGCCGGCGGTGTCGAAGAAGTTGATGTCCGGGCGGCGGCGGCTTTCACCGTAATAAGCGCTCAACAGGCCATCGCGCACCGGCTGTGCGGCGGTGGCCAGGCGGCCGCTGAGCGGCAGCAGCACGGCCAGCTTGGCCGGCGGGCGGTAACCGTCGCTCATTGCCGGCGGCCGCTTGCTGGTGTCGAACTGGGCCGCGCCATCGCGGTCGAACGGGCGCGGCAGCGGCAGGCCGCGCGCGATCAGTGCACGGCCGGCGAAGTTGTAGAGCGGGTCGTTGGCCGGCAGGGCGGCGGCACGGCTGCGCAGGGTGGCATCGTCGAGGGTACCGAGCAGGCCGGCAATGGCGGCCTGGTTCTCGCTGCGCGCGCTGCCGGTCAGGCTGGAATGGGCGCGGGCGCGCTCGGTGGCGGCACCGAAGGCATCGCCGGTGCCCTGCAGCGCACTGGCACGGGCCAGGTACCAGCGCGTGCGCAGGGCCGGCAGCACGTTGTCGCCGTGGTCCTTCAGCAGGGCCAGCGCCTGCGCCGGCTGCTTGTCGGCCAGGGCCAGCTCGGCACTGGTCAGCTGGTAGCGCTGCAGGCTGGCGCCGGACAGCTGGCGTGCGGTGAGCTGGCCGAGCAGGCTGCGCGCGCGGGCACTGTCACCGGCGAGGTGCCAGGCCCAGGCCGCATCGGCCAGTGCGTTGCTGCGGGCACCGCCGCGCAGGGTGGAGGCCAGGCCTTCCAGCTGCAGCGCGGCATCGCGCGGCTTGCCCTGTTCGATCAGCGCCAGCGCCTGGCTCTGGGCCGGCGAATCGGGCGTGCTGGTCAGGCTGGTGGTGGCACAACCGGCCAACAGCATCAGCGACAACGACAGGGCGGAGATCCGTGCGGCGGGCTTGTTCATGATCGGGTCCATGCGATGAGGGCAGCGGCCTTGGCCGGGTACACGCTACGATTCTACCCTTGCCCCGTGAGTACCGCTGAAATGAGTGTCCCAACCCTGTACGTCGTCGCCACCCCGATCGGCAACCTGGCCGATCTGAGCCCGCGCGCGCAGGAGGTGCTGCGTTCGGTGGCGGCCATCTGTGCCGAGGACACCCGCCGCAGCGGCCAGCTGCTGTCCCATTTTGGCATCCAGCAACCGCTGGTGGCCCTGCACGAACACAATGAAGAGGCCCTGGCGCAGCGCCTGGTCTCGCGTCTGCAGGCCGGCGAGTCGCTGGCGCTGGTCAGCGATGCGGGTACCCCGCTGGTCAGTGACCCCGGTTTCCGCCTGGTGCGTGCCGCGCGCGCGGCGGGTATCAAGGTCAGCCCGGTGCCCGGCGCCTGCGCCGCCATCGCTGCCCTGAGCGTGGCCGGCCTGCCCAGCGACCGTTTCAGCTTCGAGGGCTTCCTGCCGGCCAAGGCCAGCGGCCGCCGCGACCGCCTGCAGGCGCTGGCTGGCGAAGTGCGCACGATGGTGTTCTACGAATCCTCGCACCGCATCGCCGAGTCGCTGGCCGACATGGCGGCGATCTTCGGCGGCGAGCGCCCGGCGGTGCTGGCCCGCGAGCTGACCAAGCTGTTCGAGACCGTGCTCGATGGTGACCTGGCGGGGCTGCTGGCCCAGGTCGAGGCGGACGACAACCAGCGCAAGGGGGAGTTCGTGGTGATGGTGCAGGGTGCTGGTGACGACGAGGAAGCGCAGCTGGCGCATGGTCGCCGTGTCTACGCGAAGCTGAGCGAGCACCTGCCGCCGTCGACCGCTGCCAAGCTGGCTGCTGAGTTGACCGGCGCACCGCGCAAGGCGCTGTACGGGAGTTGATGGATCGTGCGGACCAAGGTCCGCACCCACCAGAGCGGAATCCGCACCACCAGAGCGGTGCGGGTTTCGTCGGCCCTGTCCAGTGAATCGGTAGAGCCACGCCACGCGTGGATGAACCGGATGCCGCGATCGGCACGGCAGGACGGGCGTGCGTAGGCTAGAATGTGCGCTGGCGGAGCCGGCCAGACAGTCGCGTCATCCCTTCGGGGGTGCCGAGGAAAGTCCGGGCTCCATAGGGCAAGGTGCCAGGTAACGCCTGGGCGGCGCAAGCCGACGGAAAGTGCAACAGAAAGATACCGCCTACGTCTTCTTCGGAAGGCCGGTAAGGGTGAAATGGTGCGGTAAGAGCGCACCGCGAGTCTGGCAACAGACCGGCACGGCAAACCCCACCTGGAGCAAGACCAAATAGGGATCCTTTGGCGCGGCCCGCGTTGGATCCGGGTAGGTTGCTTGAGCGTTGCGGTGACGTAACGCCTAGAGGAATGACTGTCCACGACAGAACCCGGCTTATCGGCCGGCTCCGCCTCTTTCTTCCATAGGCATGGACCGCGCATCGGTAGTGCCGGCCTCTGGCCGGCAGCTTCACGATGCCCGCAGCGGCGGACAGAGTGCCGCCGGCCAGCGGCACTACCTCGACGTCGCGCGGTCCTCAGCCCGGCGTACGGTACTGCCCGGCGGAAATGAACTGCGAGAAGCGCTCGCACCACACCACGACGGTGGTGTAGTCGTCCACGTCCACGTTCGCGGGCACCTCGACCAGGAAGCGGTTGAAGGTCTTCACTTCGCCGATGCGCTGGGCCTGCGCCTTGATCTTCAGGAAGTCGGCCTTGTTGTCGACGAAGTCGCGCACAAGGTACACCTTGTAATCCGGGCCCGGTCCCATCTTCCCGTCGAAGGCGACCTGGGTGGCGCTGACGCTGACCTTGCCTTCGGCCCAGTGAACCGCATCGCTGCCTTTGAGGTCGCGGCGGAAGGTGGTGCGGTAGGTGGCGTCCTTCATCGCGGCCTGTACCTGGGTGGTCGGCGGGTCATCGGGGGCGATCAGGATCGGCAGGAAGTAGACGCCCAGGCCGAAGCCCAGGCCGAGGGTGAGCAGGTGGGTGGCGAGCAGGATGAGGATGCGGCGCATGGGGCCTCCTTGTGGTTGCGGTCGATCGCGCGGCGTGCTGCCGGGCGCGACCACCCTGGGAGGTTGCGGGCGGCATTTATAGACACAGTGGCAGACGCAAAAAGGGCACAGTGGGATGGCCGCGGTGGCGCAGGCCCTGTGGTGCGGGCGAGAAGGCGCTGCGCCGGGAAGCTGAATGACGCCGTTGGCAGTCCTGGAGCGGGTAGTGCCGGCCGCTGGCCCGCAGCTGTGTGGCCTGCCTGAAGATCCGGAGGTTGCCGGCCAGCGGCCGGCACTACCCTGCTGGAAAGAGATGCCGGCCAGGGGCCGTCATGACCGGGTCAGAAAATGACGTGGCTTTGTCCGCTGGGGACGCCCTGCGGGCCGAAGCGGCGTTCGTGGATCTCGCCGTGGCCGTCGGCGTCGATCAGCAGCACGGTGCTGGCGCGGGTGCCGTAGTCGTCGCCGCGGATGAAGGCCGGGCTCAGCCAGCGCTCGCGTTCCAGGCCGATGCCGGTGTCGGGCAGGTCGCTGTCGGCGGGGCGGTGTTCATCGGCCAGGGCATTCCAGAGCGGGGTCAGGTCCGGGGTCAGATCCCTCTCGCGTTGCGAAAGGGATCTGCCCCCGTCTTTCTGCAGCCAGGCTTCAAGGGCCGCCATCAGCCGCCGGGTCTTCGGCCAGGGGGCGTCCAGCGCGCCGTTGGACATGCCGTGTACGCCCGGGCCAAGCGTCTGCCGTTCGGCGGGATGGTTGCCCAGGTACTCCAGGCTGTCGCTATCGGCCAGCAGGAGATTGAACGGGGCGTAGGCGCCAGCCACGGTCGCCAAGCGGTCGATATGCACGGCCGCCGGGTCGCGGCCGCGCAGGAAGTCGGCCACCAGCGCGCCCCGCGATGGGCCGGTCTGGGCCGCCAGCGGGTCGCGGACGTTGGTGACCACCGCCATCCGGCCCGAGGCGCCAACCCCGGCCCAGCCTCCGCCGGAGCGCAGATCGCGACCGCCGATGACAGACGTCTCATCCTGCCAGGGGGCCAGCGCCGCCGTCGGGCGGGCGTGGAACTCATCACGGTTGCCGGCCATCACCAGCCGCCAGCGCGGGTGGTGCATCCAGCCAAGAGCGAGCAGGCACATGGCTTCATTGTGCACGGTTTGCGCAGTCTGGCGCCGTTTCCGGCCCGCTCCGGATGAATGCGCGGCTGATGTTTCACGCCCTGTCCACGCCCCTGAACTTCCGTTCAATCTCAAAAATTGAGACGGATCAGCAACTTGTGGATAAGCCTTGAACAATTCTCTAAAGGTTGTTGCAAGCCATTGATGCGGCTGGCGATTTCCCTGCTGAAAAGTTGTTGACAACCCTCCGCCCGCTGCTAAGGTGGGCATCAGAGGGAAATCCGGGTGTTTTGTGGGTTTTCGTGGTTCAATGTTTCACCGGGCGAAGGACAAGGTGCAGGCGTCGTGTTCCAGGGCGAGACGGCCATCACAGTTGACGACAAGGGGCGCATGGCGGTTCCCACCGCTTACCGCGACCTCGTCGCGCGCGCCAGCAACAACCGTCTCGTGCTGACCTACAACCCGTTCGAAGCCGGCTGCCTGTGGCTGTACGCAGAGTCGGAATGGGAGCGGGTCCGCGACGATGTGATGTCCAAGCCCAACACCCAGCGCGTCGTGCGCCTGTTGCAGCAGAAGCTGGTCGGCTCGGCCGCCCATCTGGAACTGGACGGCAACGGTCGCATCAGCATCCCCGCCAGCCACCGCGGTGCGGTGGGCATTGAGAAGAAGGCGGTATTGCTCGGCATGGGCGACAAGTTCGAATTGTGGAGCGAGCAGGCGCATCGGGCCCTGATCCAGCAGACGTTGTCTGACGAGGATCTGGGTGATGGGTTGCTCGACCTGAAGTTGTGAGCCGGGGTGCCCGGATGCGCCCAGAAGCGCAGGCCGGTCACCTTCCGGTGTCGCAGTCGCCGGCGGTGCACCTGCCGGTCCTGTACACCCAGGTCCTTGAAGGCCTGAGGGTGATCGAAAACGGACGTTATCTGGATGGCACGTTCGGTCGTGGCGGTCATGCACGTGGCGTGCTCACCCAGCTCGGTCCCGAGGGGCGCCTGCTGGTCATGGACAAGGATCCGGAAGCCATCGCCGTTGCCGAGCGCGATTTCGCGCCGGACCCGCGCGTGTCCATCTTCCGTGGCAGCTTCGCCCAGCTGCTGCAGTGGGATGCGACGGCCGAAGGCCTGGACGGCGTGCTGTTCGACCTGGGCGTGTCGTCGCCGCAGCTGGACGTGGCCGAACGTGGCTTCAGCTTCGGCAAGGACGGCCCGCTGGACATGCGCATGGACCCGGACAGCGGTGAAAGCGCCGCGCAGTGGATCAACCGCGTGGAAGAGCGCGAGATCGCTGATGTGCTGTGGACCTACGGCGAAGAGCGGCAGAGCCGGCGCATCGCCCGCGCCATCGTGGCCCGCCGCGAGAAGCAGCCGTTCACCCGCACCGCCGAACTGGCCGAGCTGATCGCCTCGGTGATGCCGCGTGGGAAAGACAAGATCCACCCGGCCACGCGCACCTTCCAGGCCATCCGCATCCACATCAACCGCGAGCTGGCCGATCTGGAAGCCGGTCTCGATGCGGCCGTGGAACGGCTCAAGCCCGGCGGCCGCCTGGCGGTGATCAGCTTCCACTCGCTGGAAGACCGCATCGTCAAGCAGTACATGAACCGCCTGGCCAAGGCGCCGCCGGCCAACCGCCGCCTGCCCGAGGCCGTTGCATTCGTGCCGACGCTGGACCTGATCGGCGGCGCCATCAAGGCCACCGACGAAGAGCTGGCCGCCAACCCGCGCGCCCGCAGCGCTGTGCTGCGCGTGGCCCAGAAGCGGGAGGCCGACGCATGAGCCGGCTGCTGCTGATCATCCTGCTGGCCTGCACCGTGGCCTCGGCGATCGGCGTCGTGTTCGTGCGTCACCGTCATCGGCAGACGTTCATCGAGCTGTCGCGCGCCGAGCGCAAGCGCGATGACATCAACCTGGAATTCGGTCGCCTGCAGCTGGAGCAGGCCACGCTGGCCGAAGCCAACCGTGTCGATCGCATCGCCCGCGAAAAGCTCGGCATGAAGTTCCCCGAGGCCGCCGACATCGTGGTGGTGCGCCCATGAGCAAGGCCGGTCGCAACCGTCCACGTAATGCCTTCAACCTGCGCCAGCGCCTGCGCTGGGTCGCGTTGGCGCTTGGCCTGTGCTCGGTGTCGCTGGTCGGCCGCGCGGCCTACGTGCAGATCATCAACAGCGACTTCTACCAGCGCCAGGGCGAGGCCCGCTACCTGCGCGAGCTGCCGATCAAGACCTCGCGCGGCATGATCACCGACCGCAACGGCGAGCCGCTGGCGGTGTCCACGCCGGTTGCCTCGATCTGGGTCAACCCGCAGGACCTGCTGCGTTCGCCCGAGCGCATCCCCGAGCTGGCCCAGGCGGTCGGCATGTCGGTGGATGAGCTGAGCAGCCGCCTGTCGCAGAAGTCGGACAAGGAATTCATGTACCTGCGCCGCCGGATCAACCCGGACGAGGCAGAGAAGGTGGTGGCGCTGAAGATTCCGGGCGTGGCCGCACAGCGCGAGTTCCGCCGCTTCTACCCGCAGGGTGAGGCGATGGCGCACGTGCTGGGCTTCACCAACATCGACGACCGCGGCCAGGAAGGCCTGGAGCTGGCGTTCGACGAATGGCTGCGCGGCAAGCCGGGTGCCAAGCGGGTGATCCGCAACCGCAAGGGCGAGACCGTCGAAAGCGATCTGCTGCGCGCCGCCGAGCCGGGCAAGGACCTGACCCTCAGCATCGACCGCCGCATCCAGTACCTGGCCTTCAAGGAACTGCGCAACGCGCTGGTGGCCAACAAGGCGGCCGGCGGTTCGATGGTGATCATGGACGTGACCACCGGCGAGATCCTGGCCATGGTCAATCTGCCGACCTACAACCCGAATTCGTTGACCGGCGCGATCCCTGATACGCGCCGCAACCGCGCGGTGACCGACCTGGTCGAGCCGGGTTCGACGATGAAGCCGCTGACCATCGCCACCGCGCTGCAGGCCGGTGCGGTGACCAAGGACACCATCATCGACACCAACCCGGGCTACATGACGCTGGGTCGCTTCACCATCCGCGACGTGCCACGCAACAACGGCGTGCTGAACGTGACCGGCGTGATCACCCGCAGTTCGAACGTGGGTGCAGCCAAGGTTGCGGCGAAGATGCCGGACCAGACCTTCTATGACGGCGTGCGCCGCTTCGGCTATGGTTCGGCGCCGCACAGCGGTTTCCCGGGTGAATCGGCCGGTGTGGTGATGCGTCCGGCGCGCTGGTCGGGGACCACCAAGACCACCATGTCCTACGGCTACGGCCTGTCGGTCACGCCACTGCAGATTGCCACCGCGTACTCGGCGCTGGCCAACGGCGGGCGCCTGATCGCGCCGACTTTCGTCAAGGGCCAGCGCAACGAAGGCCAGCAGATCATCGACGAGAACGTCGCCAGGCAGGTGGTGGCGATGATGGAAACGGTGGTCACCCAGGGCGGCGCCAAGCAGGCGGCGGTGCTGGGCTACCGCGTGGCCGGCAAGACCGGCACCGCACGCAAGGCCGGTCCGGGCGGTTACGAGCGCGGCCATTACAACGCGCTGTTTGCCGGCGTGGTGCCGGCCACCAACCCGCGCTTCGCCACCGTCATCGTCATCAACGATCCGCAGGCCGGCAAGTTCTACGGTGGCCTGGTGTCGGCGCCGGTCTATCACAACGTGATGGAAGGCACCCTGCGCTTGATGGACGTGCCGCTGGATGACCTGCAGTCGTGGCTGGCCGCACAGCAGTCGGGCAAGGTCGGCCATTCGGCCTCGATCCTGCCCGCACCGCCGGCCGAGACCGCGCTGCCGGTCGATGCCGCCGCTGAATTCGATGCCGCGCTGCCGAGCGCGCAAGCCCAGACGCCGCCCGCTACGGGAGGCACGCAATGAGTCCTTCGATGTTGCTTTCGCAGTTGCTTCCGGACGTGGCCCTGGCGGGCCATGATCCCGTTCTGACCGGCCTGGTGCTGGACAGCCGCGCCGTGCGCCCCGGCAATGCCTTCGTCGCCATCGCCGGTTTCGGCGCGCATGGCCTGGGCTTTGTCGAGCAGGCCCGTGCGGCCGGTGCCAGCGCCATCCTGTTCGAGCCACCGGCACCGGCCGATCTGCCGGCGCCGGCCGATGCGATCGCCGTGCCGGGCCTGCGGGCGCGCATGGGGGCGATGGCCGACCAGTTCCACGGCGCGCCGTCGCGGGCAATGGCGATGGTCGGGGTGACCGGCACCAACGGCAAGACCTCCACCGTGCAGCTGCTGGCCCAGGCCTGGCACCTGCTCGGAACGCCCAGTGGCAGTATCGGCACGCTGGGCGCCGGACTTTATGGTGCGGTCGAGCCGACCGGCTTCACCACGCCGCTGGTGCTGCAGATGCATGCGTTGCTGGCCCAGCTGCGCGACGCCGGTGCGCGCGCAGTGGCGATGGAAGTCAGTTCGCACGCGCTGGACCAGGGGCGCGTGGACGCCGTGCACTACGACGTGGCGGTGTTCACCAACCTCACCCGCGACCATCTGGACTACCACGGTGACATGGCCAGCTACGGCGCGGCCAAGGCGCGGCTGTTCCATCGCCCGGGCCTGAAGGCGGCGGTGGTGAACCTGGACGACGCCTTCGGTCGCCAGCTGTTCGCCGGCCTGCCTGCCGGCGTGCAACCGATCGGCCTGAGCTCGCGCGGTGCCACTGACGCCAGCGTGCGCGCCGAAGCGCTGCAGCTGGATGGGCGCGGTATTGCCTTCGAGCTGGTCATCGACGGCCAGCGTGCCGCGGTGCAGTCGCCGCTGCTGGGCCGCTTCAACGTGGACAACCTGCTGGCCGTGGCCGGCACCCTGCACGCGCAGGGCCAGCCGCTGCCGCGCATCGCCGAGGTGCTGTCGGCGCTGCAGCCGATCCGTGGCCGCATGAACCGCCTCGGCGGCGAAGACGGCCTGCCGACCGTGGTGGTCGACTACGCGCATACCCCGGACGCGCTGGAACAGGCGCTGGACAGCCTGCACGGCCATCTGCAGGGCACGCTGTTCTGCGTGTTCGGCTGTGGTGGCGAGCGCGATACCGGCAAGCGTCCGCAGATGGCGGCGATTGCCGAGCGCTTGGCCAACCAGGTCATCGTCACCGACGACAACCCGCGTGGCGAAGACGGCGACGTGATCGTGGCCGACATCCTGGCCGGCTTCCAGCACGCTGATGCCGTGACCGTGCAGCGCAGCCGCGCGCGTGCGATCGGCCTGGCGGTGAAGCGTGCCGGCGCCGGCGACATCATCCTGATTGCCGGCAAGGGCCATGAGCCGTACCAGGAAGTGAATGGCGTGCGCCATGACTTCGACGACACCGAAGTGGCTGCCGCTGCACTGGCGGCCAAGGCCGGTGTCCTGCAGGCACAGGCCGGGGAGGGCGCCGCATGAAGCGCACCCTGCTTTCGCTGATCGCACACTGGGCCGGTGGCGAGATCCACGGCGACGACGTGGCCATCGATGCGGTCAGCAATGACACCCGCAACCTGGGCCCGGGCAGCCTGTATGTGGCGCTGCGCGGCGAGCGTTTCGACGGCCATGACTTCGCGGCCGACGCGCAGGCGCGCGGTGCCAGTGCGCTGCTGGTCGAGCGCCTGCTGCCGGTCGAACTGCCGCAGGTGCTGGTGGCCGACAGCGAACTGGCGCTGGCGAAGATCGCTACCGGCATGCAGCGTGACCGTAGCACCGAGGTGTTCGCGATCACCGGCAGCAATGGCAAGACCAGCGTGAAGAACCTGCTGCTGTCGATCCTGCAGCAGGTGGCCCAGCACGCGCACAAGGTGGTCTACGCCAACCCGGGCAACCGCAACAACGAGATCGGCCTGCCGCTGGCGGTGATCGATGCCCCGGAAGACGCCGACTACGCCGTCTACGAGATGGGCGCCGGCAAGCCGGGCGACATCGCCTACCTGACCGACATCGCCCGCCCGCGTTATGCGCTGGTCAACAACATCGCCCCGGCGCACCTGGAACGTATGGGCAGCCTGCTCGGGGTGGCGGTGACCAAGGGCGCGATCTACGCCGCGCTGCCGGCCGATGGCGTGGCGGTGATCAACGCCGACGATGCCTACGGCCGCTGGTTCGAACAGCACGTCGTCGGCACTCCGGCGCGTTGCCGCGTGCTGCGCTATGGCCTGGAACACTCGGCGGACGTGACCGCGCGCGACATCCGCGCCGGTGCGCAGGGCAGCCAGTTCACCCTGGTCGCGCCGACCGGCGAGGCCCGCGTGGTGCTGGGCCTGCCGGGTCGCCACAACGTCAGCAATGCGCTGGCCGCCGCCAGCCTGGCGCTGGCGGCCGGTGTCGATCTGGCGCTGATTGCGGCCGGACTGGCCGAGGCGCAGCCGGTACCGGGACGCCAGATCGCCCATCAGCTGCGCAACGGCGCGGTGCTGGTGGACGACAGCTACAACGCCAATCCCGGCTCGCTGGCTGCGGCCATCGATGCCCTGGCCGCTGCCCCGGAAGAGGGCTGGCTGGTGCTGGGTGACATGCGCGAGCTGGGCCCGGACGGCGAGGCGCTGCATGCGCAGGCCGGCATCCGGGCACGCGCCGCCGGCCTGAAGCGGCTGTATGCACTGGGTCCGCTCAGTGCCGCCGCTGCGGCCGCCTTCGGTGAAGGCGGACGCCATTTCGCTACCCATGGTGCGCTGTCACAGGCGCTGCAGGACGAGTTGCACGCTGGTGTGCGCTGCCTGGTCAAGGGTTCCCGTGGCAGTGCCATGGACCTGATCGTCAAAGCGCTGCTGGCGCAAGGAGAGGAATCCCCGCATGTTGTATGAACTGGCTCGATGGTTGCAGCAGTTGGAGAGCCTGTTCGGGCTGTTCAACTACCAGACGTTCCGCGCCATCCTTGCCGCGCTGACGGCCCTGTTCCTGTCGCTGTGGCTCGGCCCGGCGATGATCCGCAAGCTCGCCCAGTTCAAGGGCGGCCAGCCGATCCGCCAGGACGGTCCGCAGACCCATTTCTCCAAGGCCGGCACGCCGACCATGGGCGGTTCGCTGATCCTGCTCACCATCACCCTGTCGGTGCTGATGTGGGCGGACCTGCGCAACCGCTACGTGTGGCTGGTACTGGCGGTGATGCTGTGCTTCGGCGCCATCGGCTGGTATGACGACTGGATCAAGATCGTCCGTCGCGACCCGAACGGCCTGAAGTCGCGCTGGAAGTACCTGCTGCAGTCGATCTTCGGCCTGGCTGCGGGCCTGTTCCTGTTCTACACGGCCGACGTGCCGGCAGCGCTGACCTTCTACATCCCGATGTTCAAGTCGGTCGCGCTGCCGCTGGCCGGCATCGGCTTCGTGGCCATCGCCTACTTCTGGATCGTCGGCTTCTCCAACGCGGTGAACCTGACCGACGGCCTGGACGGCCTGGCGATCATGCCGACCGTGCTGGTGGCCTGCGCACTGGGCGTATTCGCCTACGCCTCGGGCAACGTGGTGTTCGCCAACTACCTGCAGATCCCGCAGATCCCGGGCGCCGGCGAACTGGTCATCATCTGCGCGGCCATCGCCGGTGCCGGCCTGGGTTTCCTGTGGTTCAACACCTATCCGGCCATGGTCTTCATGGGCGACATTGGTGCGCTGGCGCTGGGCGCGGTGCTGGGCACGATCGCGGTGATCACCCGCCAGGAACTGGTGCTGGTGATCATGGGTGGCGTGTTCGTCATCGAAACGCTGTCGGTGATGATCCAGGTCGCTTCGTTCAAGCTGACCGGCAAGCGCGTGTTCCGCATGGCGCCGATCCACCACCATTTCGAACTGAAGGGCTGGCCGGAGCCGCGCGTGATCGTGCGCTTCTGGATCATCTCCGTCGTGCTCGTCCTGATCGGCCTGGCCACGTTGAAGGTGCGCTGAGATGAACGACCTGTCCCGCCAGGCAACACGCCTTGAAGCCATCGAAGGCAGCTACGACAAGTGGCTGCTGGGCGCGATCATCGCGCTCACCGGCGTGGGCGTGGTGATGGTGGCGTCCAGCTCGATCGCCTTGATGAGCAGCCCGTTCTACTACCTCAACCGCCACCTGATCTTCCTGGCGGTGGGTATCGTGCTGGCGGTCATCGCCGCCCGCACCGAGCTGAAATCCATCGAGCAGTACAACCAGATGCTGCTGCTGGGCTGCTTCGTGCTGCTGCTGGCGGTGTTCGCGCCGGGCCTGGGCAGCACGGTCAACGGCGCACGCCGCTGGATCAACCTGGGCATCTCCAAGTTCCAGACAGTCGAGGCGGTGAAGGTGCTGTACATCGTCTGGCTGTCCAGCTACCTGGTGCGCTTCCGCGACGAGGTCAATGCAACCTGGCCGGCGATGCTCAAGCCGCTGGGCGTGGCCGGTGCGCTGGTGGTGCTGCTGCTGCTGCAGCCGGACTTCGGTTCTTCGACCCTGCTGCTGGCGATCACCGCCGGCATGCTGGTGCTGGGCGGGGTGAACATGCCGCGCATGTCGATGCCGGTGGTCATCGGCCTGGTCGGCATGAGCGCACTGGCGATCATCGAGCCGTACCGCATGCGCCGCATCACCTCGTTCCTGGACCCGTGGGCCGACCAGCAGGGCGACGGCTACCAGCTGTCCAACGCGCTGATGGCGGTGGGCCGTGGCGAGTGGACCGGCGTCGGCCTGGGCAATTCGGTGCAGAAGCTGTACTACCTGCCCGAAGCGCACACCGACTTCATCTTCTCGGTCACCGCCGAGGAATTCGGTTTCCTGGGTACCTGCGTGATCGTGGCGCTGTATGCGCTGCTGGTCGGCCGCACCTTCTGGCTGGGCATGCGCTGCGTGGAAATGAAGCGCCACTTCTCCGGTTACATCGCCTTCGGCATTGGCCTGTGGATCAGCATGCAGACCTTCGTTTCCATCGGCGTGAACCTGGGCATCCTGCCGACCAAGGGCCTGACCCTGCCGCTGATCTCCTCCGGCGGCTCGTCGGTGCTGATGACCTGCGTGGCGATGGGCCTGCTGCTGCGCGTGTCCTACGAGCTCAAGCGCGCCGAGCGTCGCCAGGCCGTGCGCATCGGTGGCGCCGAAGAAGCCACTGCCGAGCCGATGGACGCCGCCGCCACGCCGGCGGCCGCCAGCGTGCCGGTGAGCGCCGAGCCGACGGCTGCCGCGGCGGCGAACGCCGCGCGCGGCACCAGCCGCCTGCAGTCGCGCATCGAACCGACCTTCGGGAGGCTGTCATGAATGCAGCCGACGAGAAGGGGCGCCCGGTGATGATCCTGGCCGGTGGCACCGGCGGTCACATCTTCCCCGGCCTGGCCGTGGCCCGCGTGCTGCGCGAGCGCGGCGTGCCGGTCACCTGGATGGGCGCCGAAGGCGCGATGGAAACCCGCCTGGTGCCGCAGCACGACATCGCCATCGACACGCTGGCGATCACCGGCCTGCGCGGCAAGGGCAAGCTGGCGCTGCTGGCGGCGCCATGGCGGCTGATGCGCGCGCTGCGCGCGGCCGGCATGATCATCCGCAAGCGCCAGCCGCGTGCCGTGGTGGCCTTCGGTGGCTTCGCCTCCGGCCCTGGTGGCATGGCCACGCGCCTGCACCGGATGCCGCTGATCGTGCATGAGCAGAACCGTGCACCGGGCCTGACCAACCGCGTCCTGTCGCGCTATGCGCGCCGGCTGCTGACCGGCTTCCCGGGCACCTTCGCCCAGCGCGAGGAATTCGTCGGCAACCCGGTGCGTGCGGAAATCGCCGCCATTGCGCCGCCGGACCAGCGCTTCGCCGACCGTCACGGCCCGCTGCGCGTGCTGGTGGTCGGGGGCAGCCAGGGCGCGCGTGCACTCAACACCGGCGTGCCGCAGGCGATCGCCGCGCTGGGCGCCGGCGTGCCGGTGCAGGTGCGCCACCAGAGCGGCGAGAAGATGCATGCCGAAGCGGTCGAGGCATATGCCAAGGCCGGCGTGCAGGCGGAAATCACCCCGTTCATCGCCGACATGGCCGAGGCTTTCGCCTGGGCTGACCTGGTTGTCTGCCGCGCCGGCGCGTCGACCCTGGCCGAGCTGTGCGCGGTCGGTGTCGGCAGCGTGCTGGTGCCATTCCCCGCTGCCGTCGACGATCACCAGACCCGCAACGCGGAGTACCTGGTCGAGCGCGGCGCGGCGGTGTTGCTGAAGCAGGACGGAACGCTGGCCGACGGCATTGCCGCACTGCTGCGCGATCTGTCCGAAAATCCCGCCCGCCGCATGCAGATGGCGCAAGCCGCGCGTGCCCTGGCCAAGGTCGATGCCGCCGAGCGCATCGCCGATATCATTCTCGAGGAAGCTGTATGAAGAAGGCATGCCACCGCGCCTGCCCTGCGCGAGGCCGCGCATGATCCGTCGCCTGCACGACACCAACGACCTGGTGCGCGCGTTCCCGCGCGTGCATTTCGTCGGCATCGGCGGCACCGGCATGAGCGGTATCGCCGAAGTGATGCTGACGCTGGGCTATGAAGTGTCCGGTTCGGACAACGCCGACAACGTGGCAACCCGCCGCCTGGCCAGCCTGGGGGCGCGCATCATGCGCGGCCACTCTGCAGCCAACGTGCTGGGCACCGACTGCGTGGTGGTCTCCAGTGCCATCCGCGAAGACAACCCGGAACTGATGGAAGCGCGCAGCCAGCGCATTCCGATCATGCCGCGCGCGGCGATGCTGGCCGAGCTGATGCGCTTCCGCCGCGGTATCGCCGTGGCCGGTACCCATGGCAAGACCACCACCACCAGCCTGACCGCGGCGGTGCTGAGCGAAGGTGGCCTGGACCCGACCTTCGTGATCGGTGGCCAGCTGCTGGCTGCCGGTGCCAACGCCAAGCTGGGCGGTGGGCAGTGGCTGGTGGCCGAGGCCGACGAAAGCGATGGCAGCTTCCTGCGCCTGAACCCGCTGATGTCGATCATCACGAACATTGATGCGGATCATCTGGAAAACTACGGCAACGACTTTGCCCGCGTGCAGGCGGCGTTCGCCGAATTCCTGCAGCGCCTGCCGTTCTACGGCCTGGCGGTGCTGTGCATCGACGATCCGGAAGTGGCCGCGCTGGCCGCCAAGACCCCGCGCCACGTGATGAGCTACGGCATGAGCCCGCAGGCCGACGTGCGCGCCGAGAACGTGGTGCAGGAAGGCTCGCGCATGCGCTTCACCCTGCGCCTGCCGCAGGGCACCAGCCAGGAAGTGGTGCTGGCGCTGCCGGGCAGGCACAACGTACTCAACGCGCTGGCTGCCGCCGCGGTGGGCTGGCAGCTGGGCGTGGCACCGGACGCGATCGCGCGCGCGCTGGAAGGCTTCGCCGGTGTCGGTCGCCGCTTCAATGATCTGGGCGAAGTGACCACCGCCAGCGGTGCCAAGGTGCGCATCATCGACGACTACGGCCATCACCCGAGCGAGCTGGAGGCGGTATTCGCCGCCGCCCGCGGCGGCTGGGCTGACAAGCGCCTGGTGGTGGCCTTCCAGCCGCACCGCTACAGCCGTACCCGCGACCAGTTCGACAAGTTCGCCGCGGTGCTGTCCAGCGTCGACGCGCTGGTGCTGAGCGAGGTCTATCCGGCCGGTGAGGAACCCATTGCCGGTGCCGACTCGCATGCGCTGGCCCGCGCCATCCGCGCACGCGGCCGCAGCGAGCCGGTGGTGGTGGGCAAGGCCGCCGAGCTGGCCAGCGTGCTGCCGGATGTACTGCAGGACGGTGACCTGCTGCTGATGATGGGGGCCGGCGACATCGGTGCCGTGGCTACCCACATCGCCGTGGAAGGCTTCCAGGGGGAGGGCCAGGCGTGAGCGCGCTGACCTTCCCGCCGCTGCGCGTGACCGACCCGGCCGAGTTCGGCCGCGTCGCCGTGCTGCTCGGCGGCAGTTCCAGTGAACGCGAGGTGTCGCTGGATTCGGGCCGCAACGTGCTCGAAGCCCTGCAGTCGCGCGGCGTCGATGCCTTCGCCGTCGATGGCATTCCGGCGCTGGCCAGCGCGCTCGCCGCCGGTGGCATCGACCGCGTGTTCAACATTCTCCATGGCCACAACGGTGGCGGTGAGGACGGCGTCGTGCAGGGCCTGATGGACGCCTTCGGCGTGCCGTACACCGGCTCGGACGTGCTGGGCTCGGCGCTGAGCATGGACAAGATCCGCACCAAGCAGGTGTGGCTGTCGCTGGGCCTGCCGACCCCGCAGTACCGCAAGGTCGACGCGTCGAACGTGCATGCGCTGGCCGCCGAGCTGGGCCTGCCGGTGGTGGTGAAGCCGGCCAACGAAGGCTCCAGCGTGGGCATCAGCCGGGTCACCGACGAGGCGGGCCTGGATGAGGCCGTGGCCCTGGCCGCGCGCTACGACGGCCAGCTGCTGATGGAACAGATGGTGGTGGGCGATGAGCTGACCGTGGCCATCCTTGGCGACGTCGCCCTGCCGTCGATCCGCATCGTGCCCAAGGGCCAGTGGTACGACTACAACGCCAAGTACATCGCCGAGGACACCCAGTACCTGTGCCCGGGCCTGGACGGTGGCGACGAAGACGAGATCCGCCGCATCGCGCTGGCCGCATTCCGCGCCGCCGGCTGCCGTGGCTGGGGCCGCGTGGACGTGATGCGTGACCGGGCAAGCGGCCGTTTCTTCCTGCTGGAAGTGAACACTGCGCCGGGCATGACCAGCCATTCGCTGGTGCCCAAGGCGGCCGGCCAGGCCGGCATCGGTTTCGAGGAACTGGTGTGGCGCGTGCTGGAACAGACCCTGGAGGCCGCGCACGCATGAACGCGCTGCTGCGCATCTTCGTCTGGCTGTTGGCACTGTCGGTGGTTGCACTGCCGGTGGTGGCCGTGGTCAATGGCTGGGTCGGCGCCGAGCGCTGGCCGCTGGCGAAGCTGCGCGTGCATGGTGAGTTCAAGCGGGTGCCGGCCGAACAGCTGCAGCAGGTGCTGCTGCCGTACGCGCGCGCCGGCTTCTTCGCGGTCAAGCTGCAGGATGCGCAGGACGCGCTGGAAAAGCTGCCGTGGGTGGAAAGCGCGCAGGTACGCAAGCAGTGGCCGGATGTGCTGGAAGTGACCCTGGTCGAGCACAAGCCGTTCGCACGCTGGGGCAACGACCGCCTGGTCTCCGAGCAGGGCAAGCTGTTCCCCACGCCGAAGAAACTGTCCGACCTGGAACTGCCGGAGCTGGATGGCCCGGACAGCCAGACCCAGGAAGTGATGAAGCTGTACAGCGACTCGCGTGCATTGTTTGCACCGGCCGGCGTCGACGTGCGCCGGGTGACGATGGATGCACGCGGCAGCTGGTCGCTGGTGCTGAGCAACGGCACCGAAGTGGTGGTCGGTCGTGACGACGCGCGCTCGCGCATGCAGCGCTTCGTCAAGGTGCTGCCGCAGCTCAACCGCCAGGATGCGCCGATCGAGCGCGCCGACCTCCGTTACACCAATGGTTTCACGCTGAGCTGGGGTACCCCGGCCACGCCGGCGAAAACGCCGGCGACCCCGGCCAGAAGCACGCAGGAAAGGACATGAATCGCAAGGGTGACAAATCGCTGATCGTTGGCCTGGACATCGGCACCTCCAAGGTGGTGGCGCTGGTGGGCGAGTATTCGCCGGGCAACCCGATCGAAGTGATCGGCATCGGCTCGCACGAATCGCGCGGGTTGAAGCGTGGCGTGGTGGTGGACATCGAATCGACCGTGCAGTCGATCCAGCGCGCGGTGGAAGAAGCCGAGCTGATGGCCGGCTGCGAGATCCGTTCGGTGTACGCCTCGATCTCCGGCAACCACGTGCAGTGCAAGAACTCGCCGGGCATCGTGCCGATCCGCGACGGTGAAGTGACCTGGGGCGACCTGGATCGCGTGCTCGATGCGGCCAAGGCGGTGGCGATCCCGGCCGACCAGAAGATCCTGCACGCGATTCCGCGCGAGTACGTGCTGGACGATTCGCAGGAAGGCATCCGCAACCCGGTCGGCATGACCGGCGTGCGCCTGGAAGTGCATGCGCACCTGGTGGTGTGCGCGCAGTCGGCCGCGGCCAACATCAGCAAGTGCGTGCAGCGCTGCGGCCTGCAGGTGGACGACCTGGTGCTGTCCTCGCTGGCCTCCAGCGTGGCGGTGTTGACCGCCGACGAGCGCGAGCTGGGCGTGGTGCTGGTCGACATGGGTGCCGGTACCACCGACATCGCGGTGTTCGTGCAGGGCGCGATCTGCCACACCGCCTCGCTGCCGATCGCCGGCGACCACGTGACCAACGATATCGCGCACATGCTGCGCACGCCGACCCCGGAAGCCGAGCAGATCAAGGTGCGCTATGCCTGCGCCCTGGCCCAGCTGGCCACGGCCGAGGAGAGCATCCAGGTGCCGTCGGTCGGCGACCGCCCGCCGCGCCGCATGCCGCGCCATTCGCTGGCGCAGGCCGTGCAGGGTCGCTACGAGGAAATCTTCGAGATGGTGCAGGCCGAACTGCGCCGCTCCGGTTTCGAGGAACTGGTGCGCGCCGGCATGGTGCTGACCGGTGGCGCTTCGAAGATGGAGGGCGTGGTCGAACTGGCCGAGGAAATGCTGCAGATGCCGGTGCGCGTGGGCATCCCGCAGCACGTCACCGGCCTGGGCGAAGTGGTCGGCAACCCGGTGCACGCCACCGGCGTGGGCCTGCTGCTGATGGGCAGCCAGATCGAGCACCCGCGGCGGCCGTCGTTGCCGACCGGGCGCGCTGGAAGCATGTTCAAGAAACTCAAGACCTGGTTCCGCGGCGAGTTCTGACGCGGAACCCGTAACTCCGGGCCCGGCCCGGCGCAACACCCGCAGTACCCGCATCACAACGCAACAACGCACTACACAACCCACACAGCCGCAACGGCAACATGACACGCGAAGGCAGGAGGCCCGACCGTCCATGCCACCGACAAGCGGATACAACGAGGACACGGACATGGCGCATTTTGAACTGATCGAAAAGATGGCACCCAATGCGGTGATCAAGGTGGTTGGCGTGGGCGGCGGCGGCGGCAATGCCGTGGCGCACATGGTCAACTCGGCGGTGGACGGCGTGGAGTTCATCACCGCCAACACCGACTCGCAGGCCATCAAGAATTGTGGTGCCAAGCTGCAGCTGCAGCTGGGTACCAACGTGACCAAGGGCCTGGGCGCAGGCGCGAACCCGGAAGTCGGCCGCCAGGCCGCGCTGGAAGACCGTGAGCGCATCATGGACGCGCTGCAGGGCGCGGACATGGTGTTCATCACCGCCGGCATGGGCGGCGGCACCGGCACCGGCGCTGCACCGGTGGTGGCGCAGCTGGCCAAGGAAATGGGCATCCTGACCGTGGCCGTGGTCACCAAGCCGTTCCCGTTCGAAGGCCGTCGCCGCATGCAGGTGGCGCTGAAGGGCATCGAGGAACTGAGCCAGCACTGCGACTCGCTGATCACGATCCCGAACGAGAAGCTGATCACCGTGCTGGGTCGCAACGCGACCATGATCCAGGCCTTCCGCGCCGCCAACGACGTGCTGCAGGGCGCCGTGCAGGGCATCGCCGACCTGATCGTGCGTCCGGGCCTGATCAACGTCGACTTCGCCGACGTGCGCACCGTCATGTCCGAAATGGGCCTGGCGATGATGGGTACCGGCACCGCACGGGGCGATGACCGCGCCCAGGCCGCTGCCGAATCGGCGATCCAGAACCCGCTGCTGGACGATGTGAACCTGGCCGGTGCCAACGGCATCCTGGTCAACATCACCGCCGGCGCCGACTTCACCATGGCCGAGTTCGACGAGATCGGCCGCACCATCGACGGCTTCGCTTCGGAAGACGCCACCGTCGTGGTCGGCACCGTGCTGGACCCGGACATGCAGGACGAAGTGCGCGTGACCGTGGTGGCCACCGGCCTGAACCGCGTCTCGGCCAGCAAGACCCAGCGTCCGGGCGAGCGTGCACCGATCAAGCTGGTCCGCAACGCCACCACCGGCCAGCCGGAGTTCGGCGAGTTCGACAACGGTGGCGACGCCGTGTCCAAGGCCGTGGGCGGCATGGGCCTGGGCCTGCGCCGTGCCAGCAGCGATACCGCGGCGGCGTCCGCCACGTCGGCCCCGGCGGCTTCGGCCCCGGCAGCGGCGGAACTGCCGAACGACTACCTGGACATCCCGGCCTTCCTGCGCCGCCAGGCGGACTAAGCGGGGCGGCCCGGGGTTGTCCTCCCCGGGTTGCGCCACCATGTCCTGAAAATGCGGGCGCCGGGCCAGGATGGGCCCGGCCGCCCTGCTTCACGCGCTTTCCCAGCGGCGTGCCGGTGTGTCCTGCCGGTGGCTGTCACTGGCGTTTCAGCCAGGGTAGGGGAGTGCGCGTGTTAATCTAATGTGTCACTTCCGGTCCATCCCCATGATCCAGCAACGCACCCTCAAGAACACGATCCGCGCCACCGGCGTTGGCCTGCACAGTGGTGACAAGGTCTACATGACCCTGCGCCCGGCACCGGTCAACCATGGCATCGTGTTCCGCCGCGTGGACCTGGACCCGGTGGTGGAAGTGCCGGCCAAGGCCGAACTGGTCACCGAAGTGACCCTGTGCACCGGCCTGACCTGCAACGACGCCAAGATCCAGACCGTCGAACACCTGATGTCGGCGCTGGCCGGCCTGGGTGTGGACAACATCATCGTCGAGCTGTCCTCGGCCGAGCTGCCGATCATGGACGGTTCGGCGGGCCCGTTCGTGTTCCTGCTGCAGTCGGCCGGCATCGTGGAACAGGATGCGCCCAAGCGCTTCATCCGCGTGCTGAAGACCGTGGAAGTGACCGAGGGCGACAAGGTGGCCCGCTTCACCCCGTACGAGGGTTACAAGCTGGGCTTCACCATCCAGTTCGACCACCCGATGATTCCGGCCAAGCAGTCGCGCCAGGAAATCGAGTTCTCGACGCTGGCCTACACCAAGGAAATCTCCCGCGCGCGCACCTTTGGTTTCATGCGCGACCTGGAGTACATGCGCGAGCGCAACCTGGGCCTGGGCGGTTCGATGGACAACGCCATCGTGCTGGACGAGTTCCGCGTGCTCAACGAAGACGGCCTGCGCTACGCCGACGAATTCGTGCGCCACAAGATCCTTGACGCCATCGGCGACCTCTATCTGGCCGGTGGCCAGGTGTTGGGTGCCTACGAGGGCTTCAAGTCCGGCCACGCGCTCAACAACAAGCTGGTACGGGCCCTGATGGCCGACGCCAGCGCCTGGGAATGGGTCAGCTTCGACTCGCCGGCCACTCCGGATCCGGTGGAATACGCTACCCCGGCGTACGCCTGATTCCGTAGGTTATTGAATTTAAAGATAAAAACGCCGCCTTCCCGGGCGGCGTTCTTGTTTCCGGCGTCGGCGACGCATTCAGCGTGCTTGAAAGACGTCAAGGCTGGTTCAAGGTCACGGTTTTGTGAACCTGTTGGATCAGAAGCCTGAATTTAACGCAGTTTTAACAGCAATCTAACGACAGGCCCCCGGATGGCCGCTAGGATGCGACCCGGCCCCCGAAATGTTTCACGCCGTGGTGACACGCGCGACGGGGAGCGGAGCCGGATGCTCCGTTGCCATCAGGACCGTTTCTTCGGCTTCGAAGGAACGTCCTGCAGGCAAGCCAAGGCGTCGCGTAGCCCTTTGTGCGTGGCGGCTGAAACTGCGTGGGGTCCATTCCGGTTGTCGAGCGCTGGGGAGCGCGTGGGAGTGGGAGACGCAGTCTTGATGGTCACCCTGGTGGCCTTCAGCCCGATGGAACGGGCCGCGTCGAGCAGCTGGGCTTCGGCAAGCCGCAACTTGGCATGCCAGACCGGGGACTCGACGAGAAAAACGAGGTGTTCCCCGTCCACATTGGCCAGCCGGCAACGGCTGCGCAGAGGTGGCGGCAACTGGGGGCGCAACTGACGGTCCAGCGCGTCGAGCCACAAGGCACGCCGCAGCGGGTTGCCGCTTTTGTCCGCCATTACCGCATCCAGCGCCGGTTTCGGTGCCGACGCGGGGCGAACGCTGGATTTCGGCTCAGACATGAAAACTCACTGATGGCATTCAAAAAGATCGTAATCAAAACGCGTGAAGGACAGGCCAAGTCGTCGCCGATCGCGCGTTTGCGGTTCTATTTCGAGGACCGCCCCCGTGCCCTGCTGGGCAGCGTGCTCGGGGTAGGCTGCATTATCGGCCTTGCTGGCGGCATTGGCGCCAGCGCGCTGAATGATTCCCGGCTGCAGGCCAAGGTCGAGCGCCAGGATGCGGAACTGGCCAAGGTCAAGCGTGATGCGCAGACCCAGGTCAACGCGCTGGCGGCTCGCCTCGGCGAGCTGCAGGCCCAGGCGACCCGCCTCAACGCCCTCGGCGAACGGCTGACCCAGATGGGCAAGCTGGAGGACGGCGAGTTCGACTTCAACGAGACCCCCGGCCTCGGTGACGGTGACGCAGGCGGCCCGACCAGCGACATCCCGGTCAAGGACGTCAACGCCGACTTACAGGTGCTGGAGCAGCGCTTCGCTGCTTCAGGCCGCCAGTTGTCGGTGATGGAATCGCTGATGTTCGACCACCAGCTGCAGCAGAACGCCGTGCCGTCGCGCATGCCGATCCGCAACAGCTACGTGACGTCCGGTTTCGGCACCCGTGCCGACCCGTTCGGCCGCGGTGCCGCCACCCACAAGGGCATGGACTTCCACGCAAAGGTCGGTGACCCGGTGATGGCCGTGGCCGAGGGCGTGGTCAGCTTCGCCGGCGTGAAGGGCGGCTACGGCAATGTCGTCGATGTCGACCACGGCAATGGCTATGTCACCCGCTACGCGCACAATTCGCGCCTGGTGGTGAAGGCCGGTGACCTGGTCCGTGCCGGCCAGGAAGTGGCCAAGGCCGGTTCCACCGGTCGTTCGACCGGCGCCCACGTGCACTTCGAGGTGTGGGAGAACGGCAACGTGGTCAACCCGCGCAAGTTCCTCGGCGACGGCGGCAACACGCCGGTCGGCCGGGTCAGCCGCGGCTGATCCCGGGTCGGATCCCTTCCGCGCCGCGGGAGGGCTCTGACCCGATGCGGTTGATCTGGTAGTGCCGGCCGCTGGCCGGCAACCTCATGATCTTCGGCAGCATCGCGGATCACCGGCCAGCGGCTGGCACTACCCCCTCGGGGTTGAAACCTCAGCCGCCCGTCCCAAGCTACAATGGGTGTTGCCATCGACAGGGCGCCAGGCGCCCTGTTTCGTTTGCGGCGGACGGATCCCCAGGGGGAGGCCGGGCGTCGTGTCCATCCAACCCGGTTCCTTCAATGATCAACAGCCTGCTTACCCGCGTATTTGGCAGTCGTAACGAACGACAGCTGCGCCAGCTCAACCGCATCGTCGCCAAGATCAATGCGCTGGAGCCGGAGATCGAGAAGCTGTCCGACGAGCAGCTTCAGGCCAAGACGCCGGAGTTCAAGCAGCGCATCGCTGACGGTGAAGCCCTGGACAAGGTGCTGCCGGAAGCGTTCGCGGTCTGCCGCGAAGCCGGTCGCCGCGTGCTGGGCATGCGCCACTACGACGTGCAGCTGATCGGCGGCATGGTGCTTCACCTGGGCAAGATCGCAGAAATGCGCACCGGTGAAGGCAAGACCCTGGTGGCGACCCTGCCGGTGTACCTCAACGCGCTGGAAGGCAAGGGCGTGCACGTAGTCACCGTGAACGACTACCTGGCCCGCCGCGACGCCGCGCAGATGGGCAAGCTGTACAACTGGCTGGGCCTGAGCGTGGGCGTGGTGTACCCGGGCATGCCGCACAGCGACAAGCGCGAAGCCTACGCCGCGGACATCACCTACGGCACCAACAACGAATTCGGTTTCGACTACCTGCGCGACAACATGGCGCTGTCCAAGGCCGACCGCTACCAGCGCGGCCTGCACTACGCCATCGTCGACGAAGTCGACTCCATCCTGATCGACGAAGCGCGTACCCCGCTGATCATCTCCGGTCCGGCCGACGATTCCCCGGAGCTGTACATCCGTGTCAACCGCGTCGTGCCGCACCTGGTCAAGCAGGAAGCGGAAGACGGCGAAGGCGATTTCTGGGTCGACGAGAAGGGCAAGCAGGTGCACCTGTCCGAAGCAGGCATGGAGCACGCCGAGCAGCTGCTGGTCGAGGCCGGCATCCTCGACGGCGAGACCGAAGGCCTGTACGCGGCGCAGAACCTGACCGTGGTCCACCACCTCAACGCCGCCCTGCGCGCGCACGCGATCTACCAGCGTGACGTGGACTACATCGTGCGCGACGGCGAAGTGGTCATCGTCGACGAGTTCACCGGCCGTACCCTGGCCGGCCGCCGCTGGTCCGACGGCCTGCACCAGGCGGTGGAAGCGAAGGAAGGCGTGCCGGTGCAGCGCGAGAACCAGACGCTGGCGAGCATCACCTTCCAGAACCTGTTCCGCATGTACAAGAAGCTGTCCGGCATGACCGGTACGGCCGATACCGAAGCGTTCGAGTTCCAGAGCATCTATGGCCTGGAAGTGGTGGTGATCCCGACCAACCGCCCGACCATCCGCAAGGACAGCCCGGACCAGGTGTTCCTCAACCGCAAGGGCAAGTTCAATGCGGTGCTGGCCGACATCGAAGAGTGCGCCAAGCGCGGCCAGCCGGTGCTGGTCGGTACCACTTCGATCGAAACCTCGGAAATGCTGTCCGAGCACCTGAGCAAGGCCGGCGTGAAGCACGAAGTGCTCAACGCCAAGCAGCATGACCGCGAAGCGACCATCGTCGCCAACGCCGGCCGCCCGGCGGCGGTGACCATCGCCACCAACATGGCCGGCCGTGGTACCGACATCGTGCTGGGCGGCTCGCTGGAAGCCGAGATCCACGCCCTGGGCGAGGACGCGACCGACGAGCAGAAGGCGGCGGTCAAGGCCGAATGGCAGAAGCGCCACGATGCAGTGAAGGCGGCCGGCGGCCTGCACATCGTCGGTACCGAACGCCACGAATCGCGTCGTATCGACAACCAGCTGCGTGGCCGTTCGGGCCGCCAGGGTGACCCGGGTTCGTCCCGTTTCTACCTGTCGCTGGAAGACAACCTGATGCGCATCTTCGCCTCCGACTGGGTGCAGAAGGCCATGCGCATGATGGGCATGAAGGAAGACGACGTCATCGAGGACCGCCTGGTCAGCCGCCAGATCGAAAAGGCGCAGCGCAAGGTCGAGGCCCACAACTTCGACATCCGCAAGAACCTGCTGGACTTCGACGACGTCAACAACGACCAGCGCAAGGTGATCTACGCCCAGCGCGACGAGCTGCTGGACGCCGAGTCGGTGAAGGCCAACGTCGACGGCATCCGTGACGACGTGATCTTCGACACCGTGGCGCGCTTCGTGCCGCCGAACTCGATCGACGAGCAGTGGGACCTGCGTGGCCTGGAAGCGACCCTGCAGTCGGACTTCGGCCTGCAGATGTCGCTGACCGACCTGGTCAAGCAGCATGAGGAACTGGACGCCGAGGCCATCGCCAGCAAGGTCCAGGAGCGCGTCAACCAGCACTTCGCCGAGAAGGAAGCCAGCCTGGGCGAAGAGACCATGCGCGCGCTGGAGAAGCACGTGATGCTGACCGTGCTGGACCAGAGCTGGAAGGAGCACCTGGCGCGCATGGATTACCTGCGCCAGGGCATCTACCTGCGTGGTTACGCGCAGAAGCAGCCCAAGCAGGAATACAAGAAGGAAGCCTTCGAGCTGTTCTCGGACATGCTGGAGAACGTCAAGCGCGAAGTGGTGACCCTGCTGGCCCGCGTGCGTATCCGCAGCGACGAGGAAGTGCAGGCCCTGGAGGCCGCCGAGCGCCAGCAGGCGCAGGCGCGCCTGAGCCAGTCGCAGTTCCAGCACCAGGATGCGGGCGGCTACAGTGCCGACGAGGAAGCCGCGCAGGTGGAAGCCGCCCAGCAGGGTGTGGCCACGCTGCAGCGCGACGAGCCGAAGATCGGCCGCAATGATCCGTGCCCGTGCGGCAGTGGCAAGAAGTACAAGCACTGCCACGGCCAGCTGAGCTGACCCCGGAGGGCCCCGCGCAAGCGGGGCCTTCTGCTTTGCAGCCGGCGTCCGGCCCGGATCCGTGATTGCGCTGGTCGCCCTGTTCTGGGCATGCTGCCCCCATGCATTCCCCCACCCGATCGATCCACGTCGTGGCCGCCGTCATCACCGACGCCCGGGGCCGCGTGCTGCTCAACCGCCGTACCGAGAACCGCGACATGGCCGGCCTGTGGGAATTCCCCGGCGGCAAGCGCGAATCCGGCGAGACCTCCGAACAGGCGCTGGCGCGTGAACTGCGCGAAGAGCTGGGCATCGAGGCCGATGTCGGGCCCTGGCTGATGGATGTGCCGCAGCGCTATCCGGACAAGCACCTGACCCTGGAAGTGCGCCATGTGCGCAGCTGGAAGGGCACCCCGCGCGGCCGCGAAGGCCAGGCGATCACCTGGGTGGCGCAGGACAAGCTGGGCCGCTATTCGATGCCGCCGGCCGACCTGCCGGTGGTGGCCGCACTGCGCCAACCGGACCGCTACCTGATCACCCCGGCGCCGGCTGACGGCATCGGAGGCGTGCAGCAGTGGCACGAGCAACTGCAGCGGGCAGTAGCCGCGGGGCAGCAGCGCATCCAGCTGCGCCTGCCACCGGAACACCCGCAACGGCAGGCCATGATCGAACAGGCCGTGCGCGCGCATCGTCGCGGCGTGCAATGGCTGCTCAACCGCGATGTGGCGCTGGCACGCGCACTGGGCGTGGGTGTGCACCTGGGCAGCGAGCAGCTGCAGGACCTGCAGGAACGGCCGTTGCCGGAAGGGCAGCTTGTCGCCGCGTCCTGCCACGACCTGGAGCAGCTGCAGGCGGCGCAGCGGCTGGGCTGCGACTTCGCGGTGCTTGGCCCGGTGCAGGCCACGGCCAGCCATCCCGATGCGGAGCCGCTGGGCTGGGAGGCCTTCGCCGCGCTGCGCGCGCAGGTGTCGCTGCCGATCTACGCGTTGGGTGGGATGGCCGCCGGCCATATCGCCGAAGCCCGCCGCCATGGTGGGCAGGGTATCGCTGCGATCGGCGGGTTGTGGCCGGCGTGAGCCCTCCCGGTCACAACGTGATCCAGAAACACCCATACTGCCGCCGCAACCCCAGCACCGTCGAAGCGCGCGACACGCTGCCGGGCAGCGTCTGTTCCAGGCGCAGGCCGACCGGATGCCGCACGGCCGACGGCTCCGGGTCGGATCCCTGCGCCGCAGCGCTCTGATCCTCATCCTGCGATTGCGGCAGCGCCTGCGAGGGATACACCGGTACCACGTCTACCAGCGGCCGACGGACCAATGATTCCAGCTGGCCGAGGATGCGCTGCGCACCGGCATCGGAGACTGCGCCCCACAGGTACAGCGACGACAACCGGTTCACATCGTTGCTGAAGATGCCGATGCGCAGTGCGTCCACCAGCTCGCTCAGGCGCCGTGGGCAGCGCGCCCCCAGGGTGTCGCGCGGCAGGGTGCTGCCGGTGGGCGCGGGCGGTGGCAGTCGCGATCGGGCGCCGACACTGTCGCAGGGGCGGTCGGTGTACACGCTCTGCCCCCGCGCATCAGTGCAGCGGTTCAAGCGTGGGGACTGCGCATGGACCACGCTCGACGCCGAGCACAATGACAGCAGCAACAGCAGGAAGGAAAGCCGGTTCATCGACGCAGGGTAGCGCCGATCGCGGTGGCATGGCGTGCTTTCAGCCGTGCAGCAGCTTCAGCACCGACGTGGTCGGCCTGGCCAGGTTCAAGGTGTAGAAGTGCAGGCCCGGTGCGCCGCCCTCGACCAGCCGCTGGCACAGCTTGGCCACCACTTCCGTACCGAATGCCCGCACCGATTCGGCGTCATCGCCATAGGCCTGCATCTTGCGGCTGATCCAGCGCGGGATTTCCGCACCGCACTGCTCGGAGAAGCGGCGTAGCTGGCTGAAGTTGGCGATCGGCATGATGCCGGGCGTGATCGGTACCTGCACGCCGAGCCGGCGCACGGCATCGACAAAGTGGAAGTACGCATCCGGGTTGTAGAAATACTGGGTGATCGCCGCGTCGGCGCCGGCATCGATCTTGGCCTTGAAGTGCTTGAGGTCGGCCAGTGCATCGGAGGCCTGTGGGTGGGTCTCCGGGTAGGCGCCCACTTCGATGCGGAACGCATCGCCGTGTTCGGCGCGGATGAACTCGATCAGCTCGGCGGCATAGCGCATGTCGCCGGGGAAGCCCATACCGGAGGGCAGGTCGCCACGCAGCGCGACCAGGCGATGGCAACCGATGGCGCGGTACAGCTTGAGCAGTTCGCGGATCTCCTGGCGGGTGCCGCCGACGCAGGACAGATGCGGCGCCGCCTCGAAGCCATGGTGCTGGTTGAGATGGCGCACGGTCTCGGAGGTATAGCTCAGGGTCGAGCCACCGGCGCCGAAGGTACAGGACACGTACTCGGGGCTGTAGTCCTTCAGCCTGGCCGCGGCGCGGTCCAGCTGGCTGCGCTGTTCGTCGGTCTTGGGCGGATAGAACTCGAAGCTGATGGCGGTCATGGCTTGGTCGGCGGCGGCAGGTGCGGGTCAGTATATCGCTTCATCAAGATGGATGTTCAATGATTCTGTGTGCGGGCGCCGCGAGCGTACGGCCGTGCAGGCGCTGCCAGCGGTTACTCTGTGCGGCGGATTCCCAGATCGCGCCGCACCATGTCCATCGTCCTTACCGATTTCGCCCGTCCCCGCCTGTTCCCGCGCATGCCGCGCGGCAACACCATCCAGGACTGCACTGCCGAACAGTTCGAGGCGTACCTCAATGCCCATGAACCGATGAAGGTCCTGCAAGGTTATGCCCCCTTCTGCAAACTGTTCGTCTATGAGAACTGGACCAGCACCCGGTGCCTGACGGTGCCGATCACCGAGGCCAACCGCCATCTGCTGCGCAGTGGTTACGAGGCGCGCAACCGGGAAGAACTGCCGGTACTGGTGCGCTGGTTCGAAGGCGTGGAAGCGCCGCGCGCCAACTATCTGGTCGTCATCCTGTACAGCGCGGAGCAGCTTGCGAAGGAAGGCTCGCCGATCGGAGCTGAGTGGGGCATCGTCGGCTGCATCTACACCGCTGAGCCGGACGAAGTGCCGATGGCCCCGATCACGATGATGCGCAATGCGCTGGGCGTGGAAGAGGGCGGTTCCGGCGTGCCGCTGGACCGCGAGGCGTACCGGCGTGCGGTGGAATTCTGGGAGAACAACGCCAATTGGCGGCCGTAAGGGAAGGACAGGCCAGTACAGCCACGCCATGCGTGGCTGCTTCATCGTTCGACGGTTTTCCACTCCCACCAGGGGTAGTGATACTCGCGGTCGATCGCCTGCCAGTGTTGGCCGCAGTGGGTGCAGGCGACGCGATGGCAGTCGCCCCAGCCATCCTCCGCTGCGTCGAGCGACAGCAGCTGCATCTGCCCGTGTTCGATCAGCCGACGGGGGTCGAAGAACGGATAGCCGGGGTTGAGCGCACACAGGCAGCCGGTGCCCGCGCGCCAGAAGCGCAGCCGCTGCAGCGCCGCCTTCAGGTGCGCCTGGTTGCTGACCAGCATGCCGCCCAGCGCTATGCCTGCGCTGTGCTGCTCGATCAACGTCACGTGCGGTGCCAGCGCATCCAGCGGCGCCGCATCGAACAGTCGGGCGAGCGTACGCGCGGCGTCGGTGATGCGCCCGCCGTCGCCTGACAGCAGGTCCTGCAGCAGCGCCTGGGCGTGGGCATCGTTGAGCATGGGCGTCGCAGTCCAGGGCCAGCGCATCAGCGTGCCTTGCCGATGGCGGCGAAGTGTCCGCCGGTGAGCTGCAGCAGATCGCCCGGTGCCAGTTCCACTTCCAGGCCACGACGGCCGGCGCTGACATGCAGTGTGTGCAGGGATTCCGCACTGGAATCAAGAAAGGTGCGCAGGCGCTTTTTCTGGCCCAGCGGGCTGATGCCACCGACCAGATAACCGGTCGCACGCTGTGCGGCGTCAGCGGCGGCCATCTCGCATTTCCTGCAGCGGGCGGCTTCCGCCAGCGCCTTCAGGTCCAGCTGGCCGGCGACCGGCACGATGGCCACCAGCAGTTCGTGGGTGTCGGTGCTGGCCAGCAGGGTCTTGAACACCTGTGCCGGGTCCAGGCCGAGCTTTTCCACGGCTTCGCCACCATAGCAGGCGGCATGGGCATCGTGCACGTAGCTGCGCACGCTGTGGGCGATGTTCTCGCGCTTGAGCAGATTGATGGCGGGGGTCATGCGCGCATCGTAGCGCGCAGGGAACAACCTGCCTTGACCGAGGCTGCTGGAGGGCCCCTGCGATAATGCGCGCTGTACACCGTCTGGAATCTCATCATGCGCGCACCGCCCCTGCTTCATGGCCTGACCCTGGATAGCGAACCGTGCGCGGGCCCGTACCCACCGCAGGGCTTCTGGCCGATCGCCGAAGGTGCACTGGGCAACGGTGATCAGTTCGGTCTGTACTGGCCACTGGGTCGGGAGGCTGAGCCGCCCGTGGTCTGCGAAATGTTCCATGACGAGGGGCGCATGGTCTTCCGCCATTCCTCGTTGGATGTCTTCGCGCAGTGGCTGGATGCCGGTGGCGCGGAACAGGACGACGATGACGGCTGCGAGCCGCGTGAGCACGCGGTACCGGATGCGGGATCGCCGTTGCCCTTGATCGAGCGCGCGCAGCGGCATGTACAGGCCGCCGAACCGGCCCAGGCAATTGCGTTGCTGGAGGACGCCTGCAGCCGCTTTCCGGAACTGCCGCGCGCGTGGGCCCTGCTGGCAGGGCAGCAGATGCGCCTGGGCCAGCACGCGGCGGCCGTGGCGGCGGCACGTGCGGCGATCCTGGCCAACTGGGCTTTCGGCATTCCCGAGCCCGGCGTGCTGCGCATGCTGCGGACCACCGATGCGGCCGGCGATCCTGTGCTGGCGATGGCGCAGCAGATGGGGTTCGCCTTCGGCGGCGCCAAGACCAACCCGGACTATGCGCTGATGCAGGCGTGCATCGATCAGTGCTGGGATGCGGGAGATACGTTGGCGGCACTGCGCGTGAGCCAGAACCGCTGCTACGTGTTGAGCAGCGAGACTGTTTCCTTCCAGCAGCGCGAAGGCTTCGATCTGGAGGCCTGGCGGCGCGACTTCGCCGCACGGTGCCAGCGTGCGCTGCACGACGACCGGCAGCGCATGTAGCTCCGGGCCATGGGGCCGGAGCCCTTTCCCTTGGAAAGGGATCCAGCCCCGCGACGCGGGATCAGCGCGACATCGATTGCTGCGTCTGTATCTGTTCCTGGGTCTGCCGCTGTGACAGCTCGTTGTCCAGCGCCTGGCTCTGCCGCGTGCTGTCCTGCAGGTTCTGGTTCACCGCCTGCGACAGGTCGACGTAGGTGCGGTGCATGGCGGGATCGCCGAGCTGGCCCTGCACCGCGAACACGCCCTGGTTGTCCGGCCGCGCCAGCACGGTATCGACCTGGCTCATGCCGGCTACCTTGGATTCGTAGGCTACCTGGCCTGCGGCGTTCTCGAGCTGGCTGCGGTCATTGAACAGCGGCGACAGGCCGCCCTGGCGACGCTGTTCTTCCAGTGCTTCCAGCTTGTCCACGACCTGCTGGTAGCGTGGGTGGTCGGCGTGGCCCGGGGTGGCCATGGTCGGCTCGGCCGCCTGTGCACGCTGCTGGGTGGCCGCCTCCAGCGCCCCCAGGGTTGCGCCGCCGGCCTTGCCGTCAACGGTGAGCTGGTGGTCACGCTGGAACTGCTTGACCGCTTCCACGGTGCCGGGGCCGAAATCGCCATCGGCCACCAGCGGCTTGCCGTCCTTGCCCAGATAGCCCAGGTCGGACAGCTTCTGCTGCATGGCCTGCACCTCATCGCCCTTGCTGCCGTTGACCAGCACGCCGTTGCCCGCAGGCGTGCCCGGTGACCCGTGCGAGGGAGCATGGGTGGGGGTGATGCCGATCTGGACCATGGCCCGGTCGAAGCGCTCATCGCGGCTGGCTACGGCGGCCTGCGACTGGATGCCGTACTTGGTGGCATCGACGAAGTTCTGCACGTCGCCGCGCGTCGGCGGATTGCCGGCCTGGACGGTGCCGCCCTGCAGCTTTTCCGCATTGCCGGCCAGATAGCTGATGAACTGCGGGCCCATGCTGCCGAACTGGTTGTCATAGTCCGCCATGGCCAGCTGCAACTCCGGGTTGGCGGCGATGGCATCGGCCGCGGCCGGATTGATTGCACGCACCTTGGCGATGGCCTGATCGACACGCTCGATGGCGCTGTCCAGCTTGGCGTTGGTGAGCTCATCCATCCTGGCCTGCGGAATGGCCTGCAACTTGGCGTCGAGCGCCGCCAGCTGCTGGGTGCTTAATCCTCCCTGCTGGGACAACAGTGCGATGTCACCATCGGTGAAGCCGTTGTCGCGCAGGAAGCGCCTGGCCTGCGGATTGCCGCCCACATCGAACTGCACCAGCCCGAACGAGTAGGTGCTTGCGCCTTTCTGTGCGTATGAGAAGTGGTCCAGGTGGCGGGTGTTGCCGCCCAGCTCGGTGTTGAGGAACAGCGTGGACAGCTGTTCGCGCGTAATGGTGGAATCCGTTGCCATGGTCATCGTCCTTCAATGAGGGTAAAGCGCCGGGCGTGCCCGGCGATTGTCAGCCCGCGCAGTGCTGCTGGGTGAAGCCGAGCAGCTGGCGGATGGCCTGGGTGCCGTAAGCAGCCGGCGCCGGTTCGAGGGCGAACTGGCCAACCATCTGGTTGCTGCACAGCTGCACGTTGCGCCTGCCGGCGGAGGTTTCCTGGGTGCAGTTGGCTGCGAGCAGGGCGTTGGGGCCGCCGCCCATGTTCGTGGCAGCCGTGCAGCCCAGCAGGCGGCCTTCCTGGCCGTTCTCACCCAGCAGCGTGTTGAAGTTCGCCAGCTGGCTGTTGGGATCGCGCAGCACCAGCAGGTCCACGCATTGCTGCTGGCCGTCAGGGGCTTCGCATGCATCCTGGTCGATCAGGCCGTCACGCGTGGCGGACAACACCTTGAGGCGATCGGTGTACACCTGCTGCAGGCACTGTGCATCGGTGCACAGGTCGCGGGTGTGCTCCTGCCAGCGCTGCTGTTCGGCGTGCAGCTTGCTCTGCCCTGCTGCATCGAGTGTGGCCTGTGCGGCAGTGACCGCCTTGCCCACGTCCGCATCCAGGCTGGTCAGGGTCGGGTCCCTGCAGACCAGGGTCTGTGCCGGCGACGCTGCATCGGCGCAGCCAGCGCTCGTGTCGGCGACCGTGGCGGGCGCGTCGGCGGCCTTGCCTGCGGGGCTGGCCTGTCCGCTGGCCGCAGCCGGAGCCGTAGCGCCGGCTTCGCCGGCAGGTGGGGTGCAGGCGGCCATCAGGGCCACCCAGCACAGGGTCATCAGGGGCTTCATGGCCCGGTTCAGTCGTTCACGGTTGCGCGGCATGTCCTGTCCTTTGGTGTCTGCGTCCCGGCGCATGGCCTGCCGTTGGCAGCCCACGCGGGCGTAAAGCCTAGCAAGCGGCTTCTTAGTGCTCCGTGACAGGGTGCGCGGATCGGTTGCCGGGTGCCGCAACGCAGAACGGGCGCCCGAAGGCGCCCGTCCTGTCTGCATACGTTGCCGGGGTCAGAGCCCTTTCATGCGGAAAGGGATCCGGCCCCGCCTGCACCGGTAGTGCCGGCCGCTGGCCGGCACCGCGCACGGCATCAGTAGCGGTAGTGGTCCGGCTTGAACGGGCCTTCCACCGGCACGCCGATGTAGTCCGCCTGGTCCTGGGTCAGGGTGGTCAGCTTCACGCCGATCTTTTCCAGGTGCAGGCGGGCCACTTCCTCGTCCAGCTTCTTGGGCAGCAGGTAGACCTTCTTCTCGTAGCTGTCCTTGTTCGCCCACAGGTCGATCTGGGCCAAAGTCTGGTTGGCGAAGCTGTTGGACATCACGAAGCTCGGGTGGCCGGTGGCGCAGCCCAGGTTCACCAGGCGGCCTTCGGCCAGCAGGAAGATCGCGTTGCCGTTCGGGAAGATGTACTTGTCCACCTGCGGCTTGATGTTGACGTGCTTGATGCCCGGGTACGACACCAGTGCGTCGACCTGGATCTCGTTGTCGAAGTGGCCGATGTTGCAGACGATGGCCTGGTCCTTCATCGCGCTCAGGTGCTCGATGCGGATGATGTCGCGGTTGCCGGTGGTGGTGACATACAGGTCGGCACGGCCCAGGGTCGACTCGATGGTGTTGACTTCATAGCCTTCCATCGCCGCCTGCAGCGCGCAGATCGGGTCGATCTCGGTGACGATCACGCGCGCGCCGTAGGCACGCAGCGAGGCCGCGCAGCCCTTGCCGACGTCGCCGTAGCCGCAGACCACGGCCACCTTGCCGGCCAGCATCACGTCCATCGCGCGCTTCAGGCCGTCGGCCAGCGACTCGCGGCAGCCGTACAGGTTGTCGAACTTGCTCTTGGTGACCGAGTCGTTGACGTTGATCGCCGGGATCAGCAGGGTGCCGGCCTGGGCCAGCTGGTACAGGCGGTGCACGCCGGTGGTGGTCTCTTCGGAGACGCCCTTCCAGTCCTTCACCACGCGGCCCCAGTAACCCGGGCGCTCCTTGGCCACGCGCTTGAGCAGGTTCTTGATGACCTGTTCTTCGTGCGAGGCAGAGGGGGTGTTGACCCAGTCGCTGCCGTTTTCCAGTTCGTAGCCCTTGTGGATCAGCAGGGTCACGTCACCGCCGTCGTCGACCACCAGTTCCGGGCCGGTCAGGGTGCCGTCGGCCAGGGTGAAGGTCAGCGCGTCCAGGGTGCAGTCCCAGTACTCTTCCAGGGTCTCGCCCTTCCAGGCAAACACCGGGGTGCCGGTGGCGGCGATGGCGGCAGCCGCGTGGTCCTGGGTCGAGAAGATGTTGCACGAGGCCCAGCGCACATCGGCGCCGATGTCCTTCAGGGTCTCGATCAGCACCGCGGTCTGGATGGTCATGTGCAGCGAGCCGGTCACGCGCACGCCCTTCAGCGGCAGCTCGGCCTGGTACTTGCGGCGGATCGACATCAGGCCCGGCATTTCGTGCTCGGCGATGTCCAGTTCCTTGCGGCCCCAGTCGGCCAGCGTGATATCGCGGATCTTGTAATCACCTTCGGTGGAGAAGGTCTTGGCAACAGCGTTCATTCGTGTGCTCCGGTTGTGGGCGAGCGGGTGCTCGCATCTAGCCGGGCGCCGTTGTTACAAAGCCACCTTACCGAGCCTGGCCGGGCCTCGTCGGATCCGGTCGCAGCGCCCCTCGGCAGGGGAGAACCCCCATTATATCGCGGCCCCGGCGTGACATCGGCATGACCCAACCATCGGCAGATGGGGCTGCGTGCATGGCCTGTTAAGGTCGGTGTTTTCACGCATCAAACAGGTGGAACGATGAGCATGCACGCGCGCCGTACGCGGCGGTGGACCGGCCTGGTCCTGTCGATGGGACTGCTGGCGGTGGCCCCGCTGGCCTGGGCGGCAGCGCCGCAGCCCGTTGCCGCGCAGGCGCAGGGCGTCAACGGCTACGAACTGCCGTCGGCCGCGCTGCAGGCAGTGGTCGATGCCCCGCGCGCGCCGTCGCTGTTTTTGTCGCCGCGCCGCGACGTGGCCGCGATGATGCAGATGCCGTCGCTGCCGTCGATCCAGGTGGTGGCGCAGCCGGAACTGAAGCTGGCCGGCCTGCGCATCAACCCGCGCACGTTCTCCGACAGCCGCTTCAGCTTCGGCGAGAAGCTGTGGCTGATGAACGTGGCCGACGGCAAGGAGCGGCCGATCACCGGCCTGCCGGCCACGCTGTCGATCGCCAGCGTGATGTGGTCGCCGGACCAGAAGTGGCTGGCCTTCAACCAGGTCGACGCTGCCAGTGGCGCCAATGAACTGTGGCTGGTGGATGTGGCCGGTGGCAGTGCCCGTCGCCTGGTTGCCGGCCTGAACACGGTGATCGGCAGCGGCTACCAGTGGCTGCCGGACAGCCGCGGGCTGGTGGTGTTCACCCGCCCGGCCAACCTGGGGCCAGCCCCGGCCGCCGACGGCGTCCCGACCGGCCCGGCCGTGCAGCAGACCAGCCAGGGCGGCGGCGTGGTGTCGATCCGCACCTACCAGGACCTGCTGAAGAACGAGGCCGACGCCCGCCAGTTCGATTACTACGCTACTACCCAGCCGATGGAAGTCGGCCTGGATGGCAGTACCCGCGCGATCGGTGCAGCCGGCATCTTCATGGGCTTCTCGGTGTCGCCCGACGGCCGCTTCGTGCTGCGCCAGCCGGTGCAGCGCCCGTACTCCTACGTGGTGCCGGTGAGTAGTTTCCCGCGCCGCATCGAAGTGATCGACCGTGCCAGCGGCAAGCTGGTGCATACCGTGGCGGTGCGCCCGCTGGTGGAAGGCCTGCCGACCGGCAACGATGCCGAAGTGACCGGCGTGCGCGACATCAGCTGGCGCGGTGATGCCGACGCCACCCTGGTCTGGGCCGAAGCGCAGGACGGCGGCGACCCGAACCGGGAAGCCAGGGTGCGCGATGCGGTGCTGATGCAGGCCGCGCCGTTCGACAAGCCGCCGGTGACCCTGGCCCAGCTTGGCAGCCGCCTGAGCGGCATCAACTGGAGCCGTGGCGACCTGGCCCTGCTGACCGAGTCGTGGTGGAAGACACGCAAGACCAAGACCTGGCTGATCGCCCCGGATGATGCCGGTGCCGAGCCGCGCCTGCTGTGGGATCGTGACGCGCAGGACCGTTATGCCGATCCGGGGCGGCCGCTGCTGGCCAGCGATGAACGTGGTCGCTCGCTGCTGCAGACCAGCCCCGATGGTGGCAGCCTGTACCTGGCCGGTGCCGGTGCTTCGCCGGAAGGTGACCGTCCGTTCGTGGACCGTTTCGACATCGCCACGGGCAAGGCGACGCGCCTGTTCCATTCGCAGGCGCCGAGCTATTCGCTGCCGGTGGCATTGCTGGACAACCAGGGCAGCTCGCTGCTGCTGAGCCGTGAGAGCCCGGATGAGCCGGCCAACTTCTACGTGCAGTCGCTGGCCGATGCCAGCGCCGCACCGCGCGCGCTGACCCACTTCGCTCATCCGCTGCCGCAGCTGAAGGGCGTGCAGAAGGAGCAGATCCGCTACAAGCGCAAGGATGGCGTCGATCTGACCGCGACCCTGCTGCTGCCGCCGGGCTACGACCCCAAGCGCGACGGCCCGCGCCCGCTGCTGATGTGGGCCTACCCGGGCGAGTTCAAGAGCGCGGCCGCGGCCAGCCAGGTGACCGATTCGCCGTACCGCTTCAACGCGGTCAGCTACTGGGGCCCGCAGGCGTTCCTGGCCAAAGGGTACGTAGTGCTGGCCAGCCCGTCGATGCCGATCATCGGCGAGGGTGACAAGGAGCCCAACGACACCTACATCGAACAGCTGGTGGCCAACGCGCAGGCAGCCGTGGATGAAGTGGTGCGGCGTGGCGTGACCGATCGCGACCACATCGCCATCGGTGGCCATTCCTACGGTGCGTTCATGACCGCCAACCTGCTGGCGCATACGCGCCTGTTCAAGGCCGGCATCGCGCGCAGCGGCGCCTACAACCGCACGCTGACCCCGTTCGGCTTCCAGGCCGAGGAGCGCAACTACTGGCAGGCGCAGGACGTCTACCAGAAGATGGCGCCGTTCAACTACGCCGACAGGATCAAGGATCCGATCCTGTTCATCCACGGCGTGGACGACAACAACTCCGGTACGTTCCCGATCCAGAGCGAGCGCATGTTCGCCGCGGTGAAGGGCCTGGGTGGCACCGCACGGCTGGTGATGCTGCCGAACGAATCGCATGCCTACCGCGCACGCGAATCGATCATGACCATGCTGGCCGAGAGCGAGCGCTGGCTGGAGCAGACCATTGGCCCGGCCGGGCAGGGCACGGCGAAGAAGAAGCGCTGACCGGACCGGGTAGTGCCGGCCGCTGGCCGGCAACCTCATGGACCCACGCAGCCTGAGGTTGCCGGCCAGTGGCCGGCACTACCAGATGAAACCATTTTTGCATCGCAGCACGCTGCCCGTTCTGGTTTAGGCTTGGGGTCTGGATCCGTTGACCGAGGCCTGTGCGTCGCCGATGAACGAGTACCGCAGCAGCATCGAGTTTGCTTCCCCCGATCTTCCGCTTCGCGATGACGTGCGCCGGCTCGGCGCACTGGTCGGCGACCTGCTGGTCGAGCAGGTATCGGCGGCCTTCCTCGACGATGTCGAAGACGTGCGAACCCGCGCCATCGCCCGTCGCGAGAACCAGGCGCCGCTGTCGGAGCTGGCCGAAGGGCTGGCCGGGCGCACGCCGCAGCAGGCCGAGACCATGGTGCGGGCCTTCAGCACCTACTTCCAGGTGGTCAACATTGCCGAGCGCGTGCATCGCATCCGCCGCCGCCGTGACTACCAGCGTGCCGGTACCGCAGGGGCGCAGCCCGATGGCCTGCAGGATGCGCTGCAGCACCTGAAGGCGCAGGGCGTGACGCTGGACGAACTGGCGCAGTGGCTGCCGCGCATCGACATCGAGCCGGTGTTCACCGCGCATCCGACCGAAGCCGTGCGCCGTGCGCTGCTGGAGAAGGAGCAGCTGATGGTGGCCAGCCTGGTCGACAACCTCGACGGCCAGCGCACGCCGGGGGAAGCGGCCGCCGATGCTGCGCGCTTCCGCATGGCGCTGACCGCGTCGTGGCAGACCACTGATTCCTCGCCGGTGCGGCCCACCGTCGATGACGAGCGCGAGCACGTCGGCTTCTATCTGGTGCAGGTGCTGTACCGGGTGATTCCGGTGCTGTACGAGTCGCTGCAGCAGGCGCTGCGCGACACCTATGGCGAAGAACTGCCGCTGCCGCGCCTGCTGCGCTTCGGCACGTGGGTCGGCGGGGACATGGACGGCAACCCGAACGTGGATGCCCACACCATCCGCACGACGCTGGACGCGCAGCGGCAGGCCGTGCTGGGTCGCTACCAGAAGGAACTGCTGCAGCTGGCCAGCCTGCTCAGCCAGTCCACCGAGCGGGTGGGCGTGAGCGAGGCGCTGCAGGCGCGGGTGGCGTACTACCAGCAGCTGCTGCCGCAGGTACAGTCGCGCCCGCGCCATGCCGACATGCCCTACCGCCTGCTCAACGATCGCATGCGCGCGCGCCTGCAGGCCACGCTGGATGACGGCGAGGGCGCTTACGCCGGCCCGGACGAACTGATCGACGACCTGCAGCTGATCCTCGACAGCCTGCGCGCGAACCGCGGCGAACATGCCGGTGGCTTTGCGGTGCAACGCCTGCTGTGGCGGGTGAAGACGTTTGGCTTCCACCTGGCACGGTTGGACGTACGCCAGGAGTCGAGCGTGCATGCACGCGCGCTGGCCACGGTGCTGGGCGGCGACGCGGCCTGGGACGGTCTGGATGCGTTGGGTCGCGCGCGCCTGCTGGCACCGCATGCCAGTGGTGAGGTGCCGTTGCCGAAGGGCGACGACGAAGGCAACCGGCGGCTGGACGCCGTGTTCGCTGCACTGGCCGATGCGCGCGCGCGCCACGGCGGCGACGCGCTGGGCAGCTACATCATCTCGATGGCACACGACCGCAGCGACGTGCTGGCGGTGCTGGCGCTGGCGCGTCGTGGTGGCCTGGTGGAAGAGGGCGGTTCGGTGCCGCTGGATATTGCGCCATTGTTCGAAACCGTGGACGACCTCAAGCGTGGCACCGCCACCCTGCGTGACCTGCTGGCCGACCCGATCTATCGCGCGCACCTGCAGGCACGCGACGACGTGCAGATGGTGATGCTGGGTTATTCGGACAGCAGCAAGGACGGCGGCATCGCCGCTTCGCGCTGGGGCCTGCAGCGTGCACAGGTGGAACTGCTGGAGGTGGCGGCAGAGGCGGGCATCCGATTGACCTTCTTCCATGGCCGGGGCGGTTCGATCAGCCGCGGTGGCGGCAAGACCACGCATGCGGTCGATGCGTCGCCGCGCGGCAGCATCGATGGCCGCCTGCGGGTGACCGAGCAGGGCGAGGTAATCCATCGAAAGTACGGCATCCGGGCGCTGGCACTGCGTTCACTGGAGCAGGCCACCGGCGCGGTGCTGCGCGCCAGCCTGCGCCCGCGCGCCGCCGAGCCGCGCGAGGACGGCTGGCGGCCGGTGATGGATGCGGTGGCTGCGGCCAGCAGCGAGGTGTATCGCGCGTTCGTCGGCCAGCCCGGTTTCATGGACTACTTCCGCACCGCTACGCCGATCGACGTGATCGAGCGGATGACGCTGGGCTCGCGGCCGTCGCGCCGGCTCGGCCAGGACGCCGCACTGGGCAACCTGCGTGCGATTCCCTGGGTGTTCGCCTGGAGCCAGGCGCGTGCGGTGATTCCCGGCTGGTACGGCGTGGGCAGTGGCCTGCAGGCCGCGGTCGATGCCGGCCACGAACAGGCCCTGCGCGATATGGCGCGGGACTGGCCGTTCTTCCGTACGTTCCTGGACGACATCGCGATGGTGCTGTCCAAGGGCGATATCACCATCGCCGAGCAGTTCTCGCGGTTGTCGGGCGACCTGCACGGCCGGTTCTTCCCGCAGGTGCAGCGCGAACTGGAGCTCACCCGGCGCTGGCTGCTGGCGTTGATGGACCAGAAGACGCTGCTGGACCACGACGCACGGCTGGCGCTGTCGATCCGCCTGCGCAATCCCTACGTCGATCCGATCAGCGTGCTGCAGGTGGATCTGCTGCAGCGCTGGCGGGCCAGCGGGCGCGAGGATGACGATCTGCTGCGCGCACTGGTGGCGTGCGTGAACGGCGTTTCGCAGGGTGTGCAGAACACCGGTTGATCCGCATCCGCCGGGCATGGCCCGGCGAATTCGAAAGGGTAGTGCCGGCCGCTGGCCGGCAACCTCATGATGTCCGGCAGCACGCGCGAGGTTGCCGGCCAGCGACCGGCACTACCTCATTCCTCCGGCGACGGCGGGTTCGATGCCAGCAGTTCCAGGTGGCGCTGTTCCATTTCCTGGCGCAGCTGGCGGCGGATCTGTGCTGCGGCCTGGCGGCGCTTTTCGTCGGACGTTGCCGGCTGCAAGGGCGGGACAGGCGTCGGCCGGCCTTCTTCATCCACTGCGACCATCGTGAAGAAGCAGCTGTTGGCGTGACGCACGCTGCGCTTGAGGATGTCCTCGGCCACCACCTTGATGCCGATCTCCATCGATGAGGTGCCGGTGTAGTTCACCGAGGCCAGGAAGGTGACCAGCTCGCCCACCGCGATGGGCTGGCGGAACATCACCTGGTCCACCGACAGGGTGACCACGTAGCTGCCGGCATAGCGGCTGGCGCAGGCGTAGGCCACCTGGTCAAGCAGGCGCAGGATGGCGCCGCCATGGACCTTGCCGGAGAAATTGGCCATCTCCGGCGACATCAGCACGGTCATGGACAGCTGGTGGGTTTTCAGTTCGGTCGACATGCGGCGATTGTATCGGCAACCGGTGGTGCCGGACGCTGGCCGGCAACCACGCGGTTGTTTCCGGAGGCCATGAAAAAGCCGGCCAGCGGCCGGCTCTACCAGAAGCAGAAGGGCCGCGTGAGCGGCCCTTCGTGTTGCTTACTTCAGCTTCGCATCGGCGCGCAGGGCGGCGGCGCGGTCGGTCTTCTCCCAGGAGAAGGCCGTGGCGTTGACGGTCTCGCCTTCGCCGTTGAGGTAGCTGAACTCCTTCGGCTTGCGGCCGAAGTGGCCATAGGCCGCGGTCTGCTGGTACATCGGGTGGATCAGGTCCAGCATCTTGATGATGCCGTACGGGCGCAGGTCGAAGTGCTTGCGGATCAGCTTCTCGATCTTGTCGTCGCTGATCTTGCCGGTGCCGAAGGTGGTGACCGAGATCGAGGTCGGCTCAGCCACGCCGATGGCGTAGGAGACCTGCACTTCGCAACGGTCGGCCAGGCCGGCGGCAACCACGTTCTTGGCGACGTAGCGGGCGGCGTAGGCGGCCGAACGGTCGACCTTGGACGGGTCCTTGCCGGAGAACGCGCCACCACCGTGACGGGCCCAGCCGCCGTAGGTGTCGACGATGATCTTGCGGCCGGTCAGGCCGCAGTCGCCCACCGGGCCGCCGATCTCGAACTTGCCGGTCGGGTTGATGTGGAACTTGGTGCCCTTGTGCAGCCACTTGGCCGGCAGCACCGGCTTGATGATCTCTTCGCGGACGGCCTCGATGAGGTCCTTCTGCTTGATGCCCGGGGCGTGCTGGGTCGACAGGACCACGGCGTCGATGGCCGAGACCACGCCGTTTTCATAGCGCAGGGTGACCTGGCTCTTGGCGTCCGGGCGCAGCCACGACAGCGGCGAGTTCTTCTTCTTGCGGATCTTGGCCTGCTGCTCGACCAGGCGGTGCGACAGGTGGATCGCGGCCGGCATGTAGCTGTCGGTCTCGTTGGTGGCATAGCCGAACATCAGGCCCTGGTCGCCAGCGCCCATTTCTTCCGGCTTCTTGCGGTCCACGCCCTGGGCGATGTGCGGCGACTGCTTGCCGATCAGGTTCAGCACGCCGCAGGTGGCGCCGTCGAAGCCGACGTCGGAGCTGTCGTAGCCGATGTCCGTGATGACCTTGCGGGTCAGCGCTTCCAGGTCGATCCAGGCGCTGGTGGTGATTTCACCGGCCACGATGGCAACGCCGGTCTTGACCATGGTCTCGCAGGCCACGCGGGCGCGCTGGTCCTGGGTCAGGATCGCGTCCAGCACCGCATCGGAGATCTGGTCGGCAACCTTGTCCGGATGGCCTTCGGAGACCGACTCGGAGGTGAAGAGATAGCTGGACATCAGGCGTAATATCCCTTGATTCGGATGGAAAGATGGGCGCGCATGATACACGGGGTGCGCCGCCTGTGCATTGTGAACCCGTACCGGTTGCCGGTGGTTAAGCCCGCGTAGGCCCGGCAGCGGCCGTCATGACGGGATTGGGGGCCAGCCTCGAGGCCCAGTGTTCCACCAGCGTGACAACAGACGGGGGCTGGCCAACCCCGACCGCGCAGGCCGCGACCCGGCCGTCAAGGCGGGGGCCGGCCGTCATCGTTCTGCCCCGAAACCGCCATCTGGCTGCCGCCTGCCGGGCGCAGGCTGTCGGCCAATCCGGCCGCCGGGCATCCGTGGATCCGCCATGCAGGAACTCGAACAGCGTCTCCAGCAACGTTTCCCCGATTGGTTCCATGGCCGCCGTGGCCAGCTGGCACGGCCGCTGCTGCGCAGCGTCGGCCGCTGGTCGCGCCTGGACCAGATCGAGGCCTTCCTGCAGCGCAGTGCAGGATTGCGCGGATTCGGCTTCGTCGCCGCCGGCCTGGAGTTCATCGGCGGCCAGTACCAGGTGGATCCGGCCGCGCTGGCGAAGATCCCGGCCACCGGTCGCCTGCTGATCGTCGCCAACCACCCCTCCGGAGCGCTGGATGCACTGGCCCTGCTGGACGCGGTCGGCCGTATCCGCCGCGATGTGCGGATCGTGGCCAACGACCTGCTGGGCGCGATCGCGCCGCTGCAGGATCTGCTGTTGCCGGTGCGCATCCTGGGTGGCAAGGCGCAGCGCGGCAGCCTGCATGCGGTGGAGGAAGCATTGGCCGCCGAGCAGTGCGTGATCGTGTTCCCGGCCGGCGAGGTCTCGCGCCTGTCGCTGCGCGGCATCCGCGATGGCCGTTGGCAGCGGGGATTCGTCCGCTTTGCCCGCGCGGCCGGTGCGCCGGTGCTGCCGGTGCGGGTGGAAGCGCGCAACTCGGCGCTGTTCTACGGCGCCTCGACCCTGTTCAAGCCGGCCGGCACCGCGCTGCTGGCTCGCGAGATGTTCACCCGTCGTGGCCGCCCGCTGCGGCTGAGCATCGGCGAGCCGATGCAGCTGGGCAAGGGCGGTGACCCGGGCGCACAGCTGCTGGCGGTGCGCCGCGCGCTGTACGCGCTGGGCCGCAACGGCGCGGCCGGCAATGCCGCTGCGTGCGCAGGCCCTGAGCCGCTGGCCGCCCCGGTGCCACCTTCGCAGGTCGCCGCTGGAATCGCTGCCGCCACCCAGCTGGGCCAGACCGCCGACGGCAAGCAGATCCTGCTGGCCACCTGCACTGCCGATTCGCCACTGCTGCTGGAACTCGGCCGCCTGCGCGAACTGACCTTCCGCCAGGTGGGTGAGGGCACCGGCCGCAGCCGTGACCTCGACAACTACGACCCGCAGTACGAGCACATCGTGATCTGGGACGCCGCCGCGCAGCGCATCGCTGGCGCGTACCGGATCATGCGTGGTGCCCACGCGTTGGCCCGGCACGGCCTGTCCGGGCTCTACAGCGCGTCGCTGTTCCGCTATTCCGACGATGCCATCACCCACATCGCGGAGGGCCTGGAACTGGGCCGCAGCTTCGTGGTGCCCGATTACTGGGGCAGCCGCAGCCTGGACTACCTGTGGCAGGGCATTGGTGCCTACCTGCAGTGCCGGCCGGGGATCCGCTACCTGTTCGGCGCGGTGTCGATCAGCGCGGCCCTGCCACGCGACGCACGCGAGCAGCTGGTGGCGTACTACCAGCGCTACTACAGCGGTAGCGCGGGCCTGGCCGAATCGAACCGCCCCTTCCAGTACTTCGCTGCGCCGCCGAGTTTCGGCGAGCTGGATGCGGGTGCCGCATTCGATGTGCTCAAGGCCAACCTGGCCGCACTCGGCACCGGCGTGCCGACGCTGTACCGCCAGTACACCGATCTGTGCGAACCCGGCGGCGCGCGCTTCCTCGCCTTCGGTGTGGACCCGGACTTCAGCGATTCGATCGACGGCCTGATCGAGGTGGACCTGTGCGCGGTCCGGCCGAACAAGCGCAAACGCTACCTGCGCGGCGCGGGGACGCCGGCATGAGCATGCTGGCGAACCTGTCGCCGAACCGGCGCGCGGTGTTCGTCTCCGATGTGCACCTGGGCTCGCGCCATTGCCATGCCACCGAGCTGGCGCGATTCCTCTCGCAGCTGCGCTGCGAACGGCTGTACCTGGTGGGCGACATCATCGACCTGTGGTGGATGGCGCACCGCCGTGCGACCTGGCGGCAGTCGCACAGCGAGGTCATCCAGGCGCTGCACGCGCTGCGCCGTGCCGGCACCGAGATCATCTACATTCCCGGCAACCACGATGCCTCGCTGCGCCAGGTGTGCGGGCTGATGTTGCCGGCCATGCAGGTGCGCCGCCGTGCCATCCACGTGACCGCCGATGGCCGCCGGCTGCTGGTCGCGCATGGCGACGAGTATGACGGCGTGACCCATTTCGGTGGCCTGCAGGAAAAGTTCGGCGACTGGCTGTACTACCGCATCCTCACCGGCAACCAAGCCTTGAATGCAGTGCGGCGGCGGCTGGGCATGCGCTACTGGTCGCTGTCGGAGTTCCTGAAGAAGCGCAGTGGCGCCGCTGAACGCTACATCGAGCGTTTCGTGCAGGCCGGGCTGGACGACGTGCGCCGACGCGGCCTGGACGGCATCGTCTGCGGCCACATCCACCGCGCGGCGCTGATTGAACGCGATGGCCTGGTCTATGCCAATGACGGCGACTGGGTGGAGAGCCTGACGGCACTGGCCGAAGACCATGATGGTGCGCTGCGCCTGCTCGACCACAGCGGCCAGACCCTGCTGGAACTGCCCGGCGCGCGGTTGTCGCAGGCGGCATAGCCCGCGTCTGTCCCGCTGTAGAGCCGAGTCCACGCTCGGCTGCCGTTACGCGCAACGAAGAGCAGCCGAGCATGGGCTCGGCTCTACATACACCGCGCGCAAGCCGCTAGCATCGGCCCATGGATTCATTGACCCAGATCGTGCTCGGTGGCGCCGTCGCTGCTGCCATCGCTCCGCCCGGCCATCGCCGCGCGGCCCTGCTGGCCGGTGCCGCGCTCGGCACCCTGCCGGACCTCGACGCCCTGTGGCTTGGCTTCACTGCGGCCGACCCGGTGGCGAACATGATCGAGCACCGCAGCTTCAGCCATTCGTTGCTGGTGCTGCCCTGGGTGGCTGCACTGATCTGGTGGTTGTTCAAGCGCTTCGGCAACGGCCGGGTCGCGCAGTCACCGCTGCGCTGGTTCTGGGCGATCCAGCTGGCGCTGGTCACCCATCCCGTGCTGGATGCGTTCACCGTCTACGGCACCCAGCTGTGGTGGCCGCTGCGGCCACAGCCGACCATGGGTTCCAGTGTCTTCATCATTGATCCTGGCTACACGGTATGGCTGCTGCTGGGTTGCGTGCTGGCCTGGTTTGGCCGCGCCCGCCCCTGGGCTGGCAAGGTGCTGGGTGTGGCGTTGCTGGTCAGCAGTGCCTACCTGGGCTGGGGGCTGATCGCCAAGGCGCAGGTCGATCGGGCCGCGCAGCAGAGCCTGGCCGCGATGGGCCTGGGCGATGCGCCGCGCTTCTCGGTGCCGATGCCGTTCAACACCCTGCTGTGGCGGGTGGTGGCGATGACGCCCAGCGGCTACGTGGTGGGCGACCGCTCGCTGGTGGCCGACGACGGGCCGATGCGGTTCGAAGGCCATGCGTCCAACGTACAGGCCTTGCGCGAAGCGCAGGCCATCCCGGCGGTGCAGCAGCTGCAATGGTTCAACCGTGGCTTCATGCGTGCGCAGGTCGTGGACGGAAGGCTGGTGCTGAGCGACCTGCGTATGGGGCTGGAGCCGGACTACACCTTCAATTTCGTCGTCGCCGAGCAGGCCGACGGGCAGTGGCGGGCGATCGTTCCAGAGCAGGTGCGGGTGGACTACAGCAGTCCCGCCGCGCGTGCCGACGCCGGTCGCCGCCTGGCGGCGATGTGGCAGCGGATCTGGCAGGAGCCCGCAGCCTCCGCGACTGGTGCGGCGCACCCGTAGATCCACGCCATGCGTGGATGGCGGGACCATCGGCAGCGCCGCGTCGGCTCAATACACCGTCGCGCGGCCCTGCACGAACGAATAGAAGAACACCGCATTCGGGTCGTTCTGCACCAGGCGGAACTCGCGGCGCATGCCTTCCACGGTGTCCTCGTCCACCGAGCCGGCCTGCAGCAGCTGGTCGGCCGCCGACAGCAGCAGCTGCTCCCAGAACGCGATCATCGTCTTGCGACGCGCCGGTTCGCGGTTGTCCAGGTGGATGGTCTTGATCTCGGTGTGCACGTCGCGGAAGCCGCCGGCCAGCAGCAGGTTGCCCAGCTTTGCACCGACGAACGGGTCACCGCCGTGGTCGTACTGGAAGTCGTTGAAGGCCATCCAGTAGCGCCAGATGTGCGGCGAGTACGGGTCGAGCAGGAACGAGGCATTCATCACTTCGGTGATGTAGACCGGCGAACCCGGTGCCAGCACGCGGCGCACTTCGCTCAGCACACGGGCAGGGGAGGGGACGTGTTCCAGCACCCAGCACAGGAACGCCGAGTCGAAGCTGCGTGCCTCGAACGGCAGCTCGCCGGCGTCGGCCTGCTGCAGGGTGTAGCGGTCGCTGCACCACGGCGTGCGCGCCAGGTTCTCGCGCGCTGTGGCGAGCTGCGTTTCGCTCAGGTCCACGCCGGTCACGTGCAGCTCGGGGAAGCGGCGCAGCAGGATCTCGGTCTGCGCACCGACGCCGCTGCCGACTTCCAGCAGACGCCGCGCGCCGCTGTAGTCGATCTGGCCGAAGATGCTCGATTCCAGCAGCCGGGCCTGGGTCATCAGGCGCTGCTGTTCGGTGCCGGAAAACCCGTGCAGGTAGGTCGGAGAGGAGATCGGCGGGGTCATGACGGCGGGCTCTTGTAGCGTCGAGCTGGCTCGACTGTTCGGAAACGCGGGGCTGGCTGCTCAGGCCGCCGAAGACAGCGCCGGTTCCCCGGCGATCAGGCGGTCGAAGTACTCGGTGGTCAGCGCGATCTGGCTCTGTGGGTCTTCGGCGCGGTTGACCACCGCGCGGAACGCGGCATTCTCCGGCCGGTCCTTGGCATACCAGCCCAGGTGCTTGCGCGCGATGCGCACGCCCTGCGGTTCGCCGTAGAACGCGTGCAGCGCATGCAGGTGGCCGAGCAGGATGTCGCGCACTTCCGCCAGCGATGGCGGCGGCAGTTCCTCGCCGGTGGCCAGGTAGTGCGCCACTTCGCGGAAGATCCACGGCCGGCCCTGCGCGGAGCGGCCGATCATCACTGCATCCACCCCGGTCTGCTGCAGCACGTGGGCGGCCTTCTGCGGTGAATCGATGTCGCCATTGGCGATCACCGGGATGCGCAGCGCAGCCTTGATCTCGCCGATGGTGGCGTACTCGGCCTGGCCGGTGTAATGCTGGTCGCGGGTGCGGCCGTGCACGGCCAGTGCAGCGATACCGCTGTCCTCGGCGATGCGCGCGATTACCGGCCCATTGCGGTGGTCACAGTCCCAACCGGTGCGGATCTTCAGCGTGACCGGCACGTCCACCGCGTTGACCACGGCTTCGAGGATGCGCGCCACCAACTGCTCGTCGCGCATCAGCGCCGAGCCGGCCCAGGCGTTGCACACCTTCTTGGCCGGGCAGCCCATGTTGATGTCGATGATCTGCGCGCCGTGGTCGACGTTGTAGCGCGCGGCCTCGGCCAGCTGCTGCGGCTCGGTGCCGGCGATCTGTACGCTGATCGGTGCCGGTTCGCCCTCATGGTCCATGCGGTGGATCGACTTGCGCGTGTTCCAGAACCGCGGGTCGCTGATGGTCATTTCCGAGGCGGCCAGTCCCGCACCCAGCCGTTTGCACAGCAGGCGGAAGGGCTTGTCGGTGACGCCCGCCATGGGGGCCAGCACGACGTTGGGGGCAATGGTGTACGGGCCGATCTGCATGCGCCCATTGTAGGGCGCGGGCGGCGGTACGGTCGTGTCGGGTACGGTCCGGCTCAGGCCGATCGGCACCGACCTCATGCCGTACCGGCATCAGCAGATGCTTGACGGTTGCTTCCGCCGCCCCCAGGGGCGGGCCATGGTAGGCGGCTAGCCCAAGCTCTGCCAGGCCTGCCGGGTCCCCAGCGCGAAGGCCAGCCCCAGGCAGAGGCAGACCAGTGAACTGGCTACCCAGAAGCGCCGGCCGTTGTAGCCGGGCCGGAGCAGCGCCAGGCCGAAGCCCATCGCCGCGCGCAGCAGCAACAGCAGGGCGATGCCCGTCAGGACCAGACGACTGGCCGGCAGCGGCGAATGCCAGCCCGCGGCGGCCAGTGCGTACAGCGCCCAGGCCACCAGCACGGCAGTAATGCCGGCGGTCATCAGCGGCGGCCACCAATGCCCGGCCTGTGCCAGCCGGACCATACGCTGGCCAGCACCGAAGTACCTGTACCAAGGGGCGCCGAAGGCGATGCAGCCGATATGCAGCAGGGCTGCAATGGCACTGCCGGCGGCCGCGAACAGCAACCAGGGGAATCCGTCCATGTCCTGCCCGTGCAAGGAAGCTGCGCGGATGGTGGGCGAGGGGCAGGATGTGGGCAATGCGACAGGCGGTCGCAGGGGCCGGGCAATGGGCAAAAGAAAGGCCCAGGTGCCTGTGCACCCGGGCCTCGTCATCCACGCGTGGCGTGGAATTACTTGGCTTCGGCGTCGGCCGGGGTGAAGCGCGGCATCGCCGCTGCAGCGCCTTCCTTCTCGGTCGAACGACCGGCGAACTGGTTGGCGAAGCGCACGTGGCGGGCGAACGGGGCGTCGGCCACCTGCGCCAGCGACGCGGCCAGCGCACCGTTGAAGGCGTCACCGGCACCGGTGGTGTCGATCGCCTGCACCTGTTCGGCACCCACGCGGTAGTACGGCTGGGTATCGCCGCGCAGGTTCTCGTCGGCATGCGACACGAACACGCCCACCGAACCCAGGGTCACCACCACGGTACCGTTGCCGACCAGCTTGCGGCACAGCGCGTGCAGGCTGGCGCCATCCAGTGCGGCGACATCGTTGGCATCCACGCGCTCACCGACATGGCGGCCGAGCAGCGCGGCGAACTCGGTCTCGTTCGGGGTGATCACATCGGCCAGCTTGAGCAGGCCAATGGTCGAGGGCGCGTCGGCCGGTGCGGTGTTGAGCACGGTCGTGACACCGGCCTCGCGGGCCGTGGCCAGCGCCGCTTCGATGGTCTGCACCGGCGATTCCAGCTGTACCAGCACCACCTTGGCGCTGGTCAGCAGGGCCTGCTGCTGTTGCAGGAAATCAGTGCTCAGCGCGGCGTTGGCGCCCGGGCCGATCACGATGGTGTTGCGGCCACGCGCGTCCACGTAGATGCCCGCAGTGCCGGTCGGCTCGCTGCTGGCTTCGGCGATCAGCCCGAAGCCGTCCTGCGCAGCCAGCTCGCGCGCGGTGGCGCCACCAGCGTCATCGCCCAGCGCGCACACGAAGTGCGTGTCGGCGCCGGCGCGGCAGGCCGCGACCGCCTGGTTGAAGCCCTTGCCACCGGGGCCGGTGCTGTAGCGGCCGGCAATGGTCGCACCCGGTGCCGGCAGCGACTCGCACCGCCACACGTGATCGACATTGAAGGAACCGACGACAACGACACTGCTGCTCATAGGAAATCTTTTCTCAACCAGGGGTTCAACTGAAGTGCGTCAGCACGCCGGCGATGGTCGCCGTCATGAAGGTGGCAATGGTACCGCCCAACACCGCGCGCAGGCCGAACTTGGCCAGATCGTGGCGACGTTCCGGCGCCAGGCCGCCGATGCCGCCGATCTGGATCGCGATCGAGCTGAAGTTGGCAAAGCCGCACAGCGCGTAGGTGGCGATCAGGCGACCTTCGTCGGACAGGCTCACGCCCGCCACCTGGCCGTTCACGATCTGCGACAGCTCGGTGTAGGCCACGAACTCGTTGATCACGACCTTCTGGCCGATCAGCGAACCGACGGTGGTGGCATCAGCCCACGGGGTACCGATCACCCAGGCGATCGGGGCCAGCACGTAACCGAAGATGGTCGACAGGTTGGTCGGCTTGCCGATGGCAGCGGCCAGGCCGGTCACATCGCCGATCCAGGTCAGCGGGGCGTTCAGCAGTGCGATCAGGGCGATGAAGGCCAGCAGCATCGCGCCGATGTTCAGCGCCAGCTTCAGGCCGTCACCGGCACCGGCAGCGGCCGCGTCGATGATGTTGCTGGAGGTCTTCTCGACTTCCATCTTCACCGTGCCGCGGGTCAGCGGGGTGCCGGTTTCCGGAATCAGCAGCTTGGCCACGACCAGGGTGGCCGGTGCGGCCATGATGCTCGCCGCCAGCAGGTGCTTGGCATAGAAGGCCTGCTGCACCGGGTCGCCACCGCCGAGCATGCCCACGTAGGCCGCCAGCACGCCGCCGGCGATGTGCGCCATGCCGCCGATCATCATGGTCAGCAGCTCGGACTGGGTCATCCTGGCGATGTACGGGCGCACGGTCAGCGGCGCCTCGGTCTGGCCGATGAAGACGCTGGCGCAGACGCTGGTGGTTTCCGCGCCGGACACGCGCATCACCTTGGTGATCGACCAGGCCATCACCCGAACGATCGCCTGCATGACGTTGAGGTGGTACATCACCCCCATCAGCGCCGAGAAGAAGATGATGGTCGGCAGCACCTGGAAGGCGAAGATGAAGCCGTAGTTCTTGGTGTCCATCAACGAGCCGAAGATGAAGCCCGAGCCTTCGTTGACGAAGCTGAGAACCTTGACGAAGCCCTTGCCCAGCGCATCGAACACGTCGCGGCCGCCCGGCACCAGGATCACCAGCGCCGCGAACGCGATCTGCAGGGTGATACCGGTGGCAACCAGCTTCCAGTCAACCGCACGCTTGTTGTTGGAAAACAACCAGGTGATGCCGATCAGCACCGCCAACCCGAACAGGCCGAAGCCGATCCTGCCCAAACCTTCGACCATGTGAGTGACTCCCCTGGGGCGTCGCGAAAAACGGGAAGCCTAGTGCAGGGCAGGGGCCGGGGCAAGAAAAAGCAGCGTGCGCGCGCCCATCGGTACCGATCAGGCCAGCAACGGCAAGGGCTTGCGGCCGGCGGCGGCAGGTAGAATGGGGCTCGATCCCGGCCCGGATGCGGGCCCGCAGCAGGAGATTCGCATGCAATACCGTCGCCTGGGCTCCACCGGCCTGCCGATTTCCGCCCTGTCCTTCGGCGCCTGGGTGACCTTCGGTGACCAGATCCCGCGCGACGAGGCCCGCAACCTGGTGGCTGCCGCCTGGGACCACGGCGTCAACTTCTTCGACAACGCCGAGGGCTATGCCAACGGCCGCGCCGAACAGGTGATGGGCGATGTGATCGCCGACCTGCGCCTGCCGCGCGACGGCATCTGTGTCTCCAGCAAGGTGTTCTTCGGCAGCGCCAGGGACCCACGGCCGACCCAGCGCGGCTTGTCGCGCAAGCACGTGACCGACGCCTGCCACGCCGCGCTCAAGCGCCTGCGGGTGGACTACCTGGACCTTTATTACTGCCACCGCCCGGATCCGGATGCACCGATTGCCGAGACCGTGCACGCCATGGACACCCTCGTGCGCCAGGGAAAGATCCTCTACTGGGGGACCTCGGAGTGGTCGGCGGCGCAGATCCAGCAGGCGCTGGACGTCGCCGAGGCGCACAACCTTCAGGGCCCATCGATGGAGCAGCCGCAGTACAACCTGCTGCACCGCGAACGCGTCGAGATCGAGTACGCGCCCCTGTATGCCGGTGCCGGCCTGGGCACCACCATCTTCTCGCCGCTGGCCTCGGGCCTGCTGACCGGCAAGTACGACCAGGGCATTCCGGCCGACGCGCGGCTGGGCCGGGAAGGCATGGAATGGCTGCAGGCGCTGGTGCTGGGTGACGACGCCGAGGCCCGCCTGGCCCAGGTGCGCCGCTTCAGCGAAGCAGCGCGCGAGCTGGGCCACGCCCCGGCCACGCTGGCCATCGCCTGGTGCCTGCGCAACCCGAACGTCTCCAGCGTGATCCTCGGCGCCAGCCGGGTCAGCCAGCTGCTGCAGAACCTGCAGGCGCTGGAGGTGCTGGAGCAGGTCGATGCGGCTGGCTGGGCGCAGGTCGAAGCCGCCTTTGCCTGAACCCCGGGGCCGACCGGGCCTTGGGGGCCTCGGTCGGGCCGGCTCGGGCTAGAGTCGACTGTTAGTTGACTGCTTCGAGCATCAGCAGTCGACCAACAGTCGACTCTACACGGCTGTGTCGCCATTTGATTGACATGATCTATCGAATTTCAGAATTCGATCATTAATCTCATCAATCAAATTGAGAATGGTTGTTGATTGTCAACTGAGAATCATTATCATTTAACTCGTCCCTCGCACGAGTCCAGATGCTCATGAATGCTCAACCTGTACTGCTGCGCCCCGAAACGCTGACCCTCCGCGATCGACCGGTCCGCGTCGTTCCGCCGGAAGAGGTCATCGACAGCGAAGCCCTGCTCAAGGGCCGTCGTGAAATCCTGATCCAGCACGGCGACCGCTTCTATCGCCTGCGGCACACCAGCAACGACAAGCTGATCCTGACCAAGTAATCGCGGTCTGGTCGCCCGCCTCCCTCCCTCCTGCCGGCAGCGCCGGCAGGGTGGGCGACCCGTCCGCGCCCGCTCTCTCCCCCTCGGTCTACCGCGTGCACCTCCCGGGTGTGCCGGTAACCGGGGGTTCCCCTGCCTGACCGAACGAACCCGATGACCCGCCCTACCGCCCTTTGCCTCGCCGTCTGGATGGCCCTGCCGCTGTCCGCCCACGCTGCCGCCGCGGCCACCGCCGCCCCCGAGGCGCGCGACTTCGACCGCGTGCAGGTCACCGCCACCCGCACCGAGCGGGCAGTGAGTGACGTGGCGGCCACCGTCGATGTCATCGACCGCGAGCAGATGGACCGGCACCTGGTGCAGGACATCAAGGATCTGCTGCGCTACGAGCCGGGCCTGTCGGTGAGCCGCAGCGCCGCGCGCTTCGGCCTTGGCAGCATCCGCATCCGTGGCCTGGACGGCAACCGCGTGCGCGTGCAGACCGATGGCATCGCCATGCCCACCAGCTTCAACATCGGCTCGTTCTCCAACGCCAACCGCAACTTCACCGATCTGGACACGCTCAAGCGCGTGGAGATCGTGCGCGGCCCGGCCAGCTCGCTGTACGGTTCCGACGCGCTCGGGGGTGTGGTGGCCTTCGTCACCAAGGATCCGGCCGATTACCTGAAGGATGGCAAGGACAGCTACGTCGGCCTGAAGTTCGGCTACGACGGTGAGTGGAAGGGCCTGCTCGGCGGCGTGACCGGCGCGTTCGGCGGCGAACACTGGAGCGGCATGGTCAACATCAACCATCGCCAGGGCCAGGAAACCGGCAACAAGGGCGACGTCCGCAGCCTCGACAACACCCGTACCGCGCCCAACCCGCAGGACCGCGACGGTCGCAGTGGCCTGGCCAAGCTGGTCTATGCACCGAGCGAGGACCAGCGCTTCCGCCTGACCGTGGAAGGCAACGAAGACAACACCGATACCAACGTGCTGTCTTCGATCGACCGTATCACCACCACCGGCATGAAGGCGCGCGACACGCAGAACCGCACCCGCGTGTCGTTCGCCCATGAAATGGATGCGCTGGACAAGGGCTTCGCCGACAGCCTGCATTGGCAGCTGTATACCCAGCACAGCGAAACCACCCAGATCACCGACGAGGACCGCGCCAACCGCAGCCGCCGCCACCGCGAGTTCAACTTCGATCAGCGCGTGTACGGCCTGCAGGCACAGTTCAACAAGGCGTTCAGCACCGGCAGTGTCGAACATGCGCTCACCTACGGCTTCGAAGGTGCGCATACCGAGATCCGCCAGAAGCGCGACGGCTACCAGGTCCTGGCCAATGGCCAGGCCAGCACCACCATCCTGCCCGACGCCTTCCCGGTACGCGATTTCCCGATCAGCAAGACCACCGAGCTGGGCCTGTACGCGCAGGATGAAATGCGCATGGCCGACGGCAGGCTGTCGCTGGTGCCGGGCGTGCGTGTGGATCGTTACGAGCTGAAGCCGGAAGTGGACAGCATCTTCGCCGACGACAATCCCGGCGTTGCGGTGGCCAGGCTGACCAAGACCAGCGTCTCGCCGAAGCTGGGCATGGTCTATCGCTTCAGCGACGAATGGTCGCTGTTTGCCGGCTATTCGCATGGCTTCCGCTCGCCGCCGTACAACGACGTCAACCTGGGCTTCACCAACTTCGCCTTCGGTTACACCGCCATTCCCAATCCGGACCTGAAACCGGAAACCAGTGATGGCATGGAGCTGGGCCTGCGCTTCCTGTCACCGGCCGCCTACGTCAGCGTCAGCGGCTACTACAACGAGTACAAGGACTTCATCGAGTCGCAGTCGCTGGTCGGTACAAACGCGCAGGGCCTGATGGTGTTCCAGTCGCGCAACATCGCCGATGCGCGCATCTACGGCGCCGAACTGAAGGCTGGCGTTGACTTCGGCCAGATCAACCCGGCGCTGCAGGGTTGGGCGCTGCGCAGCTCGGTAGCCTGGTCGCGCGGCGACAACAGGACCGAGGACACGCCGCTGGATTCGGTCGACCCGCTGCGTGGCACCGTCGGCCTGATGTACGACACCGACACCTGGGGCGTCGAACTGGCCGGCACCTTCGTCAAGCGCAAGGACCGCGTCACCGCAGCGACGGTGTACCGCCCGGCCGGCTACGGCGTGGCCGACCTGATGGCGCACTGGAACTTCGCCCCGGGCGCGACCTTCAACGTCGGCGTGTTCAACCTGGGCGACAAGCGCTACATCGATTGGTCCAACGTGGGTTCGACGCTGTCGCCGACCAGCCGCGTGCTGGATCGCTACACCAGCCCGGGCCGCACCCTTTCCGCCAGCCTTGCCGTTTCCTGGTGACCTCATGAGCCGAGCCTTGTCCGCACGCAGGAATGACGCCATCGCCGTGCAGGGCAGCGCGGCCTGGCCGACCCCGGCACAGCTGGCCACGCTCGGCACCGTGTTGTGCCTGTACCACGCCGACGGCAACGAGTTGGGTGGCTGGCGCCAGGCGGTGCGCGTGCACGCCTGCCAGGGCGTGGACAGCGAGGGCATACGCGAAAGCCTGTGTTTCCTTGATGCCCGCGGCCGCTGCGTGTGGCGCCTGTACCTGCTGCCCGACAGCGATTTCCTGGCCTGGGACCGGCTGGTCGCGGCGCTGCCGCCGGGCCCGAAGCACGACAGCGATGGCAGTGTCGGCGAACGCCTGTGGCGGCGCCTGGCCGGCCATCTCGGTGGCCAGCGCTGGCGACTGTGTGCGCTGCGCCTGCATGCCGCGGACGAGGGCCGCACGCTGGCGGCCAGCCTGTCGACGTTGTCCTCGCTGGGCGCAGCCACCGCGCGTCGCATCGCGCGGCTGGAGGGTGCCGAAGGCGAGCTGGCGATCGACGATTGCTGCTGCGCCGACGCCGCGCGCCGGCCGACACCGCGTATTCCCGGCGACCTGCCGCTGATCCGCCTGTGATCCTTTCCTGATGGAACGCCCGACGGCCCTGGAAGGCCTCTCAACGAACCTGCAACCCCGAAGGAAGACCCGATGAAGTTCCAGACAGCCAGCGTCATGCTGCTGCTCGCTGCCAGCGGCGTGGCCAGCGCGCAGCCCTCCGACATCGCCCGCGACCACGACAGCATCCTCGCCATGCAGGGCGAGTACACCGTCGATTTCGCATTCGACGAGACCGTGCTGCTGAAGCCCGGCTACGAGCGCGCCCCGGCGATGCGCAGCGGCGGCAACGAGCTGGTGATCGTGGTCGAGGACACGCCGAAGCGCATCGTGCTGCAGCACCTGCTGCTGGACGAGAAGAGCGGCCACATCACCAAGCACTGGCGCCAGGACTGGGTCTACGAAGCACCGAACCGTTTCGAATTCAGCGCCGACCAGACCTGGCAGGTACGCCGCATTCCCGCAGCGGTGAACCAGGGCGCCTGGACCCAGTGCGTGTACGAAGTGAGCGACGCACCGCGCTACTGTGGCACCGGTAAATGGACGTACACCAACAACGTGCCGAGCTGGACCAGCGACCTGAGCTGGCGGCCGTTGCCGCGTCGTGAGTACACCAAGCGCAGCGACTACAACGCGCTGGCCGTGGTCAACCGCCACACGCTCACGCCCAATGGCTGGACCCACGAGCAGTTCAACACCAAGGTGCAGCGCAACGCCGATGGCAGCCAGGTGGAGATCGCCCGCGAGTTCGGCTTCAACGATTACGTGAGAACCACCGAGATCAACTTCACCCCGGCCCGCAATTACTGGAAGGCCACTGCCGGTTACTGGGCCAAGGTGCGCCAGCGCTGGGACGGTTTCCTCGGCCAGGCCCCGGGCGTGCACCTGAAGACCAAGCTCGACGGCATGGCGATGATCATTCCGCTGTTCACCCAGGCCGAAGCGATCCAGTCCGGCAAGAAGGTGAAGGACGCGCAGATCGACGAGGTGTTCGCCAAGTACGTGGAAAAGGCGCCGAAGGAAGGCTGATCGCCGCGATGGAGATGGGTGCCGGGCGTACCCGGCACCGCATCCACCGGCTGCCGGTGGGGGCCGGGCTTGCTCGGCACGCCATCCGGAGGCGCAACCGCCTCAGGCCTCGCGCAGCGCCAATGCCGGCGGCGTATGCAGGATCGCCCGCGTACCCCACCAGCCCGCCAGCAGGCTCAAGCCGATGCCGACCACGCCGCCGATCAGCAGCCCCGGCCACGGCGGCAGCAAGGGCAGTTCGAACACCTTCTGCGAGACCGCCACGCCGATGGCAGCCGCTGCGCCCACCGCCAGCATCGCCGCCAGCGTGCCCAGCGCGCCGAACTCCACCAGTACCGCGCCGCGCAACTGGCGCCGGGTCGCGCCCAGCGTGCGCAGCACCGCGCTGTCGTAGCGGCGCTCGCCGGCGGTGGCCTGCAGCGCGGCCAGCAGCACCAGCACGCCGGCCAGCAGGCTGAACACCATCACCAGCTGCACCGCCTGCGCCACGCGCTCCATCACATCGCGCACCTGCGAGATCACCGCGTCCACGTCCAGCAGCGACAGGTTCGGCTGTGCGCGCACCAGCTCGCCCAGGCCCGCCGCCTTGCCGGCCGGCAGATGGAAGGCCGACAGCAGGTTGTGCGGGGTGTCGCCCACTGCATTCGGGTTCAGCAATACGAAGAAGTTCGGCCGGAAGGTGTTCCAGTCCGCCTTGCGTACGCTGGTGACAGTGAACTCGCGTTCCTGCTCGCCCACTGCAATGGTGATGCGATCGCCCGGGTACACGCCGTAACGCTTGGCCCAGCCGATCTCCACCGACGCCTCCGCCGCAGTGCTGTCAGGCATCCAGAAGGTGCCGTTGACCAGCGTGTTGGCGGGGGGGAAGGTGCTGCGCCAGCTGAAGTTCAACGGCCGGTTTTCATCATCATCCTCACGCTGGCCTTCGCCTGACGCCGGCTGCCCGCCCTGGTCCGGCGAGCGATCCACGCGCAGCGGCGGCTTGCCATTGATCGCGATCAGCCGTCCGGTGGCCATCGGTTCGATGCTGGCGTCGTCGGCGCCCAGTCCGCGCAGCGCGGCCAGCACGCTGTCGCGCTGTTCGGGCTGGATGTTGATCAGGAAGTAGTTCGGCGTATCCGCAGGCAGGCGCTCGCGCCATTGCTGCAGCAGGCCGGGGCCGGTCACCGCCAGCAACAGCAGCGCGCACAACGACAGCGACAGTCCCACCAGCTGCATCACTGCCAGCATCCGGCGCCGGGTCAGCGCGGCCAGGCCGAGCCGCCAGTGGCCGTGCAGGCGGTGCTGCAGACCGCGCAGCAGCTGCAGCAGCACGAAGCCGACCACGCCGGCGGCCAGTGCCAGCGTTGCCAGGCCGCCGAGCACCCACAGCGCCAGCTTCAGGTCGCCGGTGACTTGTACGGCCAGCAGCAGGCTGGCTGCCAGCGCTGCCACATAGGCCAGCAGTGACGCCGGCGGCAGGGCAGCGAAGGAACGGTTGAGCACCCGCATCGGCGGCACCCCACGCAGGCGCAGCAGTGGCGGCAGGCCGAAGCCGAACAGCAACAGCAGGCCGATGCCGGCGCCGGTCAGCGCAGGCATCGCCTCGGGCAGCGGCAGGCGCTGCGGCACCAGGCTGCCCAGTACCTGCACCAGGCCTTCCTGCGCGGCCATGCCCAGGCCGATGCCGAGCGCACAGGCCGGCACCGCCAGCATCAGCAGCTGCAGCGCCAGGCCCAGCAGGATGTCGCGCTGGCGCGCGCCCAGGCAGCGCAGGATCGCGACCTGGTCGATACGGCGCAGGGCGAAGCGGTTGGCCGCCAGTGCCGTGGCCACGCCGGCCAGCAGCACCGCCAGCAGCGCGCTCAGGCCGAGGAAGCGTCCGGCCAGATCGAAGGCCTGGCGCACGCCGCGCTGGGTGTCGTCCACGCTCAGCAGGCGCAGGCCCTTGACCTGCGGCAGCAGCCACTGGCGCAGCGCGGCAATCTGATCGGCCGGTCCGGCAAACATCAGCCGGTAATTGATGCGGCTGCCCGGGCCGAGCAGTCCCGTGCCTTCCACATCGGCGCGGTTGACCAGCAGGGTGGGCGAGAGCGTCAGCAGATCGCCGCCGGTGTCCGGCTCGGCCTCGATGATGCCGGCGATGCGCAGCGTGCCGGCGCCGAATTCGAGGTCATCGCCGGCCTTCAGCCCCAGCCCCTGCAGCAGGCGTGGGTCGGCATAGGCCTGGCCCTTGGGTGGCATGCCGGCATCGGCGATCAACGTACCGCCGGGCGTGGCCCGTACCCGCAGCGTGCCGCGCAGTGGATAGCCCGCCTGCACCGCCTTGATGCTGGCCATCTGGCTGGCATCGCCGTTGAACAGCACGCTGCCGAAGCTGGCGATGCGGGTATGCGCCAGTCCACGCCGTTGTGCCTCGTCGGCGAATGCCTGCGGCGGATCATCACGCCCGGCGATGCCGAGATCGCCACCGAGCATTTCCGCCGCGCTGCCGGTCAGTGCCAGGTTGACCCGGTTCACCAGCGTGCCCACTGCGGTCATCACCGCCACGCCCAGCACCAGTGCGGCGAACACGGTCAGCAGGTCACCGGCCAGGGCCTCGCGACGCAGCGCGCGCCACGCGTGCCGCAGCAGGTTCATGCCTGGGCTCCGCGCTCAACCGGCAGCAGGCGGCCGTCGTCGATACGATGGATGTACTGGCAACGCTGCGCCAGGCGCATGTCGTGGGTGACCAGGACCAGGGTGGTGCCGCTGCCGGCGTTGAGTTCGAACAGCAGGTCGCTGATGTGCTGGCCGGTGGCGTGGTCCAGCGATCCCGTCGGTTCGTCGGCGAACAGGATGCGCGGGCGGGTGACGAAGGCACGTGCCAGTGCCACGCGCTGCTGCTCGCCGCCGGACAGCTGGCGCGGGTAGTGGCGGGCACGATGGGCCAGGCCCACCTGCGCCAGCACCTCGTCCACCCGCGCGCGGTCCTCGCGTCCGGCCAGCTCCAGTGGCAGCGCGACGTTCTCGGCGGCGGTCAGCGCCGGCAGCAGGTGGAAGCTCTGGAACACGAAGCCAACCTCGCGCGCGCGCAGCTGGGCCCGCGCTTCTTCATCGAGGTCGCCCAGGTCCTGGCCCGACAGCGCAATGCGGCCGCGGCTGGGCAGGTCCAGCCCGGCCAGCAGGCCGAGCAGGGTGGTCTTGCCCGAACCGGAGGCGCCGACGATGGCCGCGCTGGTGCCTTCATGGACGGTCAGGGTGATGTTGTCCAGTATGTGGACTTCACCCTCCGGGCCCTGCACGGATTTGCCGACCTGGTCGACGGCGATGGCGACGGGCGCGCTGCGGGGGGACAGGCTGTCGATGAGGAGACTCCAATGCGCAAGACGGGATGGAGCCGGCGAGCCGGCGCGATGATGGTGCTGCTGCTAGGGTTGCTGCTGTTGCCAGGGCTGGCCTGTGCCAAAGGTCCGGCCGGCACCGTACTGGTGCTCGGCGACAGCCTCAGTGCCGCCCACAATATCCCTGCCGACGCCGGCTGGGTCAGCTTGCTGCAACAGCGGGTCAGGCAGCAGTCGAAAACCCCGGCGCGCATCGTCAACGCCAGCATGAGCGGGGAAACCACCGCCGGCGCGCTGACCCGCCTGCCGGGCCTGCTGGCCAGGGAGAAGCCGACCGTGGTGGTGATCGCGCTGGGCGGCAATGACGCGCTGCGCGGGCTGACCCCGGCGCAGGTGCAGGGCAACCTGGGAAAAATGGTGCAGGCCAGCCAGAAGGCCGGTGCCAAGGTGCTGCTGCTGGGCATCGACGTGCCCCCCAACTACGGACCGGCCTACCGCCAGCGCCTGGCCGCGGCCTACAAGGCGCTGGCCACGCAGTACAAGGTGCCGCTGCTGCCGTTCCTGCTGGAGGGCGTGGCCCTGCAGCCGGGCATGATGCAGGCCGACGGCCTGCACCCCACGGCGCAGGCGCAGCCGAAGCTGCTGGACAATGTCTGGCCGCTGCTCAGGCCGCTGCTCTGAACCGTTTGTGTACCTCTTGACGGAACTTCACATCGCGTCCACCGTCGATCCGGCATGTTTCACAAAGCTGAAGTTAGAGGGAATCACATGCGTCAGACGAAGGAGACCTCCGGCTTGGTGCTGGTGGTCGAAGACAACCGCAACATCTCCGAGATGATCGGCGAATACCTGGAAGGTCGCGGCTTCGAAGTCGACTATGCACAGGACGGCCTGGATGGCTACCGCCTCGCGGCGGAAAACAGCTATGACGTCGTGGTGCTCGACTTGATGTTGCCGCGCCTGGATGGCATCGAAGTGTGCCGTCGCCTGCGCAACGACGCGCGCAAGTCCACGCCGGTGCTGATGCTCACCGCACGCGACACGCTGGACGACAAGCTCACCGGCCTCGGGTTCGGCGCCGATGACTACCTGACCAAGCCGTTCGCGATCCAGGAGCTGGAAGCCCGCCTGCGCGCGCTGATCCGTCGCGAACGCCGCCAGGTCGGTTCGGAGGTGCTCAAGGTCGCCGACCTGGTGCTCGATCCGGTCAGCATGCGGGCTACCCGTGCCGGCACCGAGCTGCAGCTGTCGCCGATCGGCCTGCGCCTGCTGACCATCCTGATGCGCGAATCGCCGCGCGTGGTCACCCGCCAGGAGATCGAACGCGAGATCTGGGGCAATGGCCTGCCGGATTCGGACACCCTGCGCAGCCATCTGTACAACCTGCGCAAGATCATCGACAAGCCGTTCGACCGTCCGCTGCTGCACACCGTGCAGAGCGCCGGCTACCGCATTGCCGATATTGCCCAGCCGATGGCCTGATCGGGGCCCGGCCTGTGCAGCATCAGGCCCGGCCGGGCAACGACCCCGCACCGGGCACGGATGACCGGCCGGCGTTGCCGCCGGTCATCCTCCGTGCACGACTACGGCGCAGCGCGCTGCCTATAATCGCAGCGCTCTGACCGGGACCCCGCAATGCCGCACGGCCTGCCGCGCAAGATCCGTATCGCCTTCATCCTGCAGGCAGTTCTGGCCAGCCTGGGCATCCTGCTCGGTGCCTGGCTGGTCTCGCTGGTGATCAAGCACAGCCTGGTCGGTGCCGCCCTGCGCGAGGAAGCGGCCTACTACTGGACGCTGCACGAGGCGTCGCCGGTGCAGCCGCCGCCCAACACCCACAACATCCGCGGCTACCTGCTGGAAAGCGGGCAGTCGGCACTGTCATTGCCGCCCAACCTGCGCACCCTGGAGCCTGGCTTCCACGAGCTGCCCCAGGACGACCAGCTGGTGCTGGTCGACGTGCGCCCTGCCGGTCGCCTGTACCTGGTGTTCCTGCGCTCGCGCGCGGAGATGCTGGCGTTCTGGTTCGGCATCGTGCCGGTGCTGCTGACCCTGTTGGCGGTGTATGGCGCCAGCTGGGTCACCTACCGTGCCTCCAAGCGACTGGTGTCGCCGGTGAACTGGCTGGCGCGGCGCGTCTCGCGCTGGGACCCGGGCCACCCCGAAGCGGCCGATCTGGAGCCGAACAAGCTGCCGGCGGACATGCAGGGCGAGACCCGGCAGCTGGCCGCTGCGCTGCATTCGCTGGCCAACCGGGTCAGCGCGCACGTCGCGCGCGAGCGCAACTTCACCCGCGATGCCAGCCATGAGCTGCGCACGCCGTTGACCGTCATCCGCGTGGCCAGCGACATGGCCCTGGGCGATGAAACCCTGCAGCCGCGCCTGCGCCGCAGCCTGCAGCGCATCCAGCGCGCCGGCCGTGACATGGAAGCGGTGATCGACGCGTTCCTGATCCTGGCCCGCGAGGCCGATGTCGAACCGCAGATCGAGCTGTTCGACGTCAACGACATCGTCCGCCACGAGGTGGACAACGCCAACGAGCTGCTGGGCAACCGGCCCGTATCGGTGCACCTGCACGGCGAAGGCCCGGTACAGCTGCACGCACCGCCGCGGGTGCTGCAGGTGGTGGTCAGCAACCTGGTGCGCAATGCCTGCAGCTACACCGACGAAGGGCGTATCGACGTGCACGTGCTCAATGACCGGGTGGTGGTGCGCGATACCGGCATCGGCATGTCCGCGGAGGCGCTGTCGCGCGCGTTTGAACCGTTCTACCGCGCCGAGCCGAGCCGTCCGCAGGGCACCGGCCTGGGCCTGTCGATCGTGCGCCGGCTGTGCGACCGCTTCGGCTGGAAGGTCAGCCTGGCCAGCGAGCCGGGCAAGGGCACCGAGGCCACGGTGGTATTCCGCTGACGCGGCGCCTGCTGCCTCGGTAGATGCCGACCTTGGTCGGCGCTTTCAACAGGATTCACGCCGGTGCCCGATGCCAACCAAGGTTGGCATCGACCGGAAGGCGTGCGCGGGCGCGCTGCGGCGTCCGCAGTCCCTCAGTTGCAGTTGACCTTCGGCGCCAGCGCCCTGGTCCAGATTGCGTAACCGGCCGGGGTCATGTGCAGCATGTCCTCGCGGAACAGCGTCGCATCCGGCTGGCCATCGGCGCCGAGCATCGGCGTGTAGATGTCGGTGAAGCCGGTATTGGGCAGCCTCGCCAGTGCAGCCTTGATCAGCGTGTTGGCTTCGTTGATCGCCGGCAGCAGGTGCGCGCGCGACGGGCTCGGCTTGATCGACAGGTACTCCACTTTGGTCTTCGGCAGGTCGCGATGCACGCGTTGCACGAAGGCAACCACGTCGTCGCGCACCTGCACGGGGCTGCGGCCACTGTTGAGGTCGTTGTCACCCGCGTAGAAGAACACCTTGCAGGGCGCATACGGCACCACGATGCGGTCGGCGTACCAGGTGCTGTCGCGTACTTCCGAGCCGCCGAAGCCGCGGTTGAACACTGGCTGGCCAGGGAAGTCGGTGGCCAGGCTCTCCCAGAAGCGGATCGAGGAGCTGCCGATGAACTCGATGCCACCGCGCGGCGGCGGGTTGGACTGGTCGGCGCCGGCGAAGCGGGCCATGTCGCCGGCCCAGGCCACGTTGGAGACCTGTTCGGGCACCCGGGGCGACTTGGCCGGGCTCAGCGCCTGGGCCAGCGGTGCGGCAGTCAGCAGGCCCAGCATCAGCAGGCAGGTACGGCGACGGGACATCAGGCGCTCCAGCAGGCAAGGGGGCACCCATCATAGGAGCATGCCCGGGCCGGTGCTTGCCCCTGGCAGGCCTTTCAGCGGGCCGGCGCGGGCTGCGGTTGGCGGCCTTGTGGCAAAATGGCCGCCATCTGCCTATTCCTGTGCACCCATGATTCCCTGCCGTGCGTCTGAGCGGTCGCTGCGCCGCGCCCCCGTTGCTGGATATCCCACCCGTGGCTGATCAGTTCGGCCACCTGCCGCGCGGCCCGCGCCGCATCTTCCAGGCCGCCCGCTGGTCCTGGCAGGGCCTGCGCGCTGCCTGGCTGCACGAGTCCTCGTTCCGGCTTGAGGTCTACCTGCTGATCCTGCTGACGCCGGTCGCGGTCTGGCTGGGCCAGACGCCGGTCGAACGCGCGCTGCTGATCGGCTCGATGCTGCTGGTGCTGGCGATGGAGCTGGCCAACTCGGCCATCGAAGCGGTGATCGAACGCTACGGCAGCGAGATTCACGAGCTGGCCGGCCGCGCCAAGGACATGGGCTCGGCGGCGGTGTTCGTGCTGATGATGAACGTGCTGCTGTGCTGGGCCCTGGTCGTGGTTCCGCACGCGCTGGCCGGCACCTACGGCTGAAACCCCATTCCCCCACTGCCTTGAAGAGTTTCCATGTCCTTTGAGTTCCTCGCCGACCCCAATGCCTGGGTGACCCTGTTCACGCTCAGCGCGCTGGAAATCGTGCTCGGCATCGACAACCTGGTGTTCATTTCCATTGCCGTCAGCAAGCTGCCGGAAGAGCGCCGCCCGTTCGCCCGCAAGCTCGGCATCGCCGTGGCCTGCATCACCCGCATCGCGCTGCTGGTGTCGCTGGCCTACCTGGCACACATGTCGGCCAACCTGTTCACCGTGGCCGGCATGGGCATCTCCATCCGCGACCTGGTGCTGATCGTCGGTGGCCTGTTCCTGATCATCAAGGGCTACATGGAGATCAAGGAACTGATCACCGGTGGCGAAGACGAGAACCCGGCCACCAGCAAGGCGTCGGGCGTGTTCGGCATGGTCATCCTGCAGATCGCGATCATCGACATCGTGTTCTCGCTGGACTCGGTGATCACCGCCGTCGGCATCGCCGACCACATTCCGGTGATGGTCGCCGCGATCCTGCTGTCGGTGATGGTGATGCTGCTGGCCGCCAACCCGCTGGGCCGCTTCATCGATGCCAACCCGACCGTGAAGATGCTGGCGCTCGCCTTCATCCTGATGATCGGCGCGGTGCTGATCCTCGATGGCCTGGACGTACACGTGCCCAAGCCCTACATCTATGCCGCGATGGGCTTCTCGGTGCTGGTGGAGTGGCTGAACCTGCTGATGCGCCGCCGCGCCCGCGAGCACAACGTGCCGGGCGCCGGCAACTGGTAAGCGCGCCACAGGCGTGTGAGTCCCTCAGAACCCCCGGCATGCCGGGGGTTCTGCGTTGTGGGGGGAGGTTTGGCTCTGCAGCGGCACTGCGGTTTTTGCACTTGTGGCTGCGTTCCGGCCTCCACTTGTGAATCAGGATCAACAGTGTTTTCCCGGGGCGAGGCTTAATCCGGCGCAGCAAAGCGCGCAGGCTACGCACTCCCGATTCCCGCCCCCCCAGGACTCCCCCATGAATTCCAGAGCCGCCTTGCTGGCGCTTGCCGTTGGCGCCTTCGCCATCGGAACCACCGAGTTTGCCCCGATGGGCCTGTTGCCGGTCATCGCCGACGGCGTCGGCGTTGGCATCCCCACTGCGGGCATGCTGATCACCGCCTATGCCGTGGGCGTGATGCTGGGCGCGCCGGTGATGACCCTGCTGATGGGGCGTTTCGGCAAGCGCACCGCGCTGATGCTGCTGATGTCGATCTTGGTGGTCGGCAACCTGCTGTCCGCGCTGGCCCCGAACTACGGACTGCTGCTGATGTCGCGCCTGGTCACCAGCCTCAACCATGGTGCCTTCTTCGGCATTGGTGCGGTGGTCGCCGCCAGCCTGGTGCCGAAGGAAAAGCAGGCTGCGGCCGTGGCCACCATGTTCATGGGCCTGACCATTGCCAACATCGGCGGCGTGCCGCTGGCGACCTGGGTCGGCCAGCAGCTGGGCTGGCGCCTGTCCTTCGCCGGTACTGCGGCGCTGGGCCTGGTCGCGATCACTGCGCTGGGCCTGGCGCTGCCGGCGTCCGCACCGGGGCCGCGCCCGGACGTGCGCCGCGAACTGAAGGCGATCCTGCAGCCGCAGGTGCTGCTGGCGATGGCCACCACCGTGCTGGGCGCGGGCGCGATGTTCACGCTGTACACCTACGTCGCACCGGTGCTGACCGAGCTGACCGGTGCGTCCAATGCCTTCATCGCGATGTCGCTGGCCCTGATCGGCATCGGCTTCACCCTCGGCAACGGCATCGGCGGGCGCATGGCTGACTGGTCGCTCGATGGCGCCACCCGCATCCTGCTGGCTGCCCTGGCGGTGCTGATGTTCGTGCTGCCGCTGGCCTTCATGAGCCACGCCACTGCGGCGCTGGGTGTACTGCTGTTCGGTGCGGCGACCTTCGCCCTCGTGCCGCCGCTGCAGATCCGGGTGATGCAGGTGGCCAGCGAGGCGCCGGGCCTGGCGTCGTCGATCAACGTGGGTGCGTTCAACCTGGGCAATGCCGTGGGTGCCGCGCTGGGGGGGGCGGTGATCAGCTCGGGCCTGGGCTACGCCGCCATTCCGGTGGCCGGTGGCCTGCTGGCGGCATCGGGCCTGCTGCTGGCATGGCTGGGGCGTAGCCGCACCGCGGTGGCTGAGGCCTGCTGAGGGGTGTTGGATTCCGGCAGGGCTTGCAGCCCTGCACCCGCCGAATCAACGTCAACGTCAACGGCAAAAGCCTGCATTCCGTGGGTTGGCGGGGTGGGTCCGGTTGAGGGGGACGCTGCAAGTACCCCTCCGGGGCCCGGCCCAGCCGCTGGCGGCTGTGCGTTCGGGCGCTTGCGAAGCAGTGCTTCGCAAGCAAAGCGCCCTCACCCATGTAAGCTCGGTCGCCGCATCCATGCGGCTCACGCCCCCTCAACCGGACCCACCCCGCCTTCGACAGATTCCCGCGATCTGTCGTAACGGCGTTCCGCTCTGGTAGGTGTCGACCTTGGTCGACACGAATGCCTGAAGAACCGGCTTTTGCTTTTGATTTTTTCTTTTGATCTTCCCGCGGTGCGCAGGAAACCGTATGAGGCCGGGCGGGTGGGCGTGGCGGGGGGCCAGATCAGTGAGCCGCATGGATGCGGCGACCAAGCCCCCAAGGACGGATTCACGGCGTCCCCCGCCATGTCCACCCGCCCGGACTTCTCAGGCGATCCATGAGCATGGCCACCGCGGAGGGGGCGGCGCCCGATGGCCGGTCTTTCACCCGAACCATGGCATGCTCGGCGCCAAGCCCACCCGGAACCTCCGCCATGCGCCTGTTCACCCGTGTCCTGCCCCTGATGCTGCTGGCCTCCCTGCTGTCCGGCTGCGGCTACAACGCCATCCAGCAGAAGGATGAGGCGGTCAAGGCCAGCTGGTCAGAAGTGCTCAACCAGTACAAGCGCCGCGCCGACCTGGTGCCCAACCTGGTGCAGACAGTCAAAGGTTTCGCCAGCCAGGAAGAGCGCGTGCTGACCGAAGTCACCAACGCCCGCTCGCGTGTCGGCCAGATCAACGTCAACGCCGACGACGAGGCCTCGCTCAAGCAGTTCCAGCAGGCCCAGGGTGAACTCGGCAGCGCGCTGTCGCGGCTGCTGGTGGTGACCGAGAACTACCCGGTGCTGAAGTCCGACCAGAACTTCCGCGACCTGCAGGCCCAGCTGGAAGGCACCGAAAACCGGATCACGGTTGCGCGTGGTCGTTACATCCAGCAGGTGCAGGACTACAACACCTACATCCGTTCGTTCCCGCAGGTGATCACCGCCAAGATCTTCGGCTACAAGACCAAGCCGAACTTCACCGTGGACAACGAAGCGCAGATCTCCAACGCACCGGCGGTGGATTTCGGCAACGCGCCGCAGCAGCAGCCGGCACCGCAGCCGGGCCACTGACCGATGCGCCTGGCCACTGCGCTGCTGGCCCTGCTGCTGTGGCTGCCGCTGGCGGCACAGGCCCAGCAGCTGGCGCCGGTTCCGGCGCTGGATTCGCCGGTGGTCGATACCACCGGCACGCTGGATGCTGCGCAGAAGCAGGCGCTGGTGCAGCAGGCGCTGGACCTGCAACAGCGCAAGGGCAGCCAGCTGCAGGTGCTGGTGGTACCCACCACCCAGCCGGAGGACATCGCGCAGTACACCACGCGGGTCTTCGACCAGTGGCAGATCGGCCGCAAGGGCGTGGATGACGGCGTGCTGCTGGTGGTGGCCAAGGAGGACCGGCGCGTGCGGATCGAGCCGGGTTACGGCCTGGAAGGCGCGATTCCCGATGCCATCGCCAACCGGGTCATCCAGGAGTACCTGGTGCCGCGCTTCCGCGCCGGCGACTACGCCGGGGGCATCACCGATGCCACCGCCGTGCTGGTCAAGCTGATCGATGGCGAAACGCTGCCGGCACCGGTCAGTGGCCATCGTGGGCGCGAGCCGGGTGCCGGCGGCGATGCCTGGTTTCTGGCGCTGTTCATCGGTGTGTTCGCCGGCAGCATCCTGCGCGGCGTGTTCGCGCGCGTGCCGCGCCCGCTGCGTGGCCTGCTCGGCGGCGCTGGCGCAGCCGTGGCGGCGTTCCTGTTCACCTCCACCCTGCTGGCCAGTGGCCTGGCCGGCGTGGTTGGCCTGATCGTGGCGATGCTGTCCGGCCATCCGGGGCGCTTTGCCGGCGGTGGTGGCTGGGGCGGCGGCAGCTGGGGCGGGGGAGGCGGCTTCGGCGGTGGTGGTGGATTCGGCGGTGGTGGCGGCTGGGGCGGCGGCGGTGGCCGTTCCGGTGGCGGTGGCGCTTCGGGAGGCTGGTGATGATCCAACGTCTGTTCCGCCATGTATTCTCGCCCTCGGTGCGGCGTGCCTTCCCGCCAGCCACGCTGCAGGCGATCACCGAGGCCATCGCCGCCGGTGAGCAGCGCCACGGCGGTCAGGTGATGTTCGCTGTGGAGGCCGATCTGCCGCTGGCCGCGTTGTGGCACAAGGTCACCCCGAGGCAGGCCGCCGAGCATGCCTTCGCACGCCTGCGCACCTGGGATACCGCCCACAACAACGGCGTGCTGATCTACCTGCTGCTGGCCGACCATGCCATCGAGATCGTCGCCGACCGAGGCCTGCATGGCCGGGTCAGCCCGGCGCAGTGGCAGCGGGTCTGCACCCATCTGCGCGAGGGCCTGCGTGGTTCCAATCCGGTGGAAGCGCTGCAGGATGCCATCGACGAGGTCTCCAGCCTGATCGAAGGGCACTTTCCGGCCTCGACGCGGTCGAACGATGACGCGTTGCCGAACTCGCCCCAGCTTCTTGGTTGAGCCGGGGCGGCACTGGCCCGAGAATAGGCGTTCAACCGCAAGGCACCTTCCATGATCTATTTCCACGACATCGACCCCATCGCCCTCTCGCTGGGGCCGATCAAGGTGCACTGGTACGGCATCATGTACCTGCTCGGCTTCACTGCGGCCTGGCTGCTGGGCCGCACGCGCATCGCGGCCGGGCGCCTGCCGGGCGTCGATGCCAACGGCTTCTCCGACCTGTTGTTCTACGCCATGCTCGGCGTGGTGCTGGGCGGCCGCATCGGCTACATGCTGTTCTACGCGCTGGGCGATTTCCTGCACAACCCGCTGCTGCTGTTCAAGGTGTGGGACGGTGGCATGAGCTTCCATGGCGGCCTGCTGGGCGTGCTGGGTGCCTGCTGGTGGTGGTCGCGCAAGCACGCGCTGCACTTCTTCGACACCATGGATTTCATGGCGCCGCTGGTACCGCTGGGCCTGGGTTTTGGTCGCATCGGCAACTTCATCGGCGCCGAGCTGTGGGGCAAGTACACCGACGGCACGTGGGGCGTGGTGTTCCCGTCGGGCCTGCCGGCGCCGCTGAACCAGTTGGACCACGCGACCCTGCAGGCGCAGTTCGCCACCGGCGCGCTGAACCAGTTCGCCCGCCATCCCTCGCAGCTGTATGAAGCGTTCCTGGAAGGCCTGGTGATGTTCGTGGTGCTGTGGACGGTGTCGGCCAGGCCGCGCCACCGTTATCTGGTCGGCGGCCTGTTCGCGCTGATGTACGGCCTGTTCCGCTTCGCCGTCGAATTCGTACGCATGCCCGACAACGGCGTCTACGTGGCCTTCGACTGGCTGACCCGTGGTCAGATCCTCAGCCTGCCGCTCATCGCCTTCGGCCTGGTGCTGCTGGCGATGTCGCGCCGCGCGCCGGTGCTGCAGCCGCAACCGGTGATGGCTGCGGAGGGCAAGGCATGAAGGCCTACCTGGACCTGCTCGCGCATGTGCTGGAACATGGCGCGCAGAAGAGCGACCGCACCGGCACCGGCACCCGCAGCGTGTTCGGCTGGCAGATGCGCTTCGACCTCAATGAAGGTTTCCCGCTGGTCACCACCAAGAAGCTGCACCTGCGCTCGATCATCCACGAGCTGCTGTGGTTCCTGAAGGGCGATACCAACATCGGCTACCTGAAGGACAACCAGGTACGCATCTGGGACGAGTGGGCCGACGAGAACGGCGACCTCGGTCCGGTCTACGGCAAGCAGTGGCGCAGCTGGGCCACCGCCGATGGCCGCGAGATCGACCAGATGCAGTGGCTGGTGGACGAGATCAAGCGCAACCCCGATTCGCGCCGGCTGGTGGTCAGCGCCTGGAACGTGGGCGAGCTTTCGCAGATGGCGCTGATGCCGTGCCACAACCTGTTCCAGTTCTACGTGGTGGACGGCAAGCTCAGCTGCCAGCTCTACCAGCGCAGCGGCGACATCTTCCTCGGCGTGCCGTTCAACATCGCCAGCTATGCGCTGCTGACCCACATGGTGGCGCAGGCCACCGGCCTGGGCGTGGGCGACTTTGTGCATACGCTGGGCGACGCGCACCTGTATTCGAACCACTTCGAGCAGGCGCGCGAGCAGCTTTCGCGTGAACCGCGCGCGCTGCCGAGGCTGTGGTTGAACCCGGAGGTGACCGACCTGTTCGGCTTCCGGTTCGACGACATCCGCATCGACGGCTATGACCCGCACCCGGCGATCAAGGCGCCGGTGGCGGTGTGAGTGCCATGAAGCTCTCGATGATCGTGGCGCTGGACCGCAACTGGGGCATCGGCCAGGGCAATGCCATGCCCTGGCACCTGCCGGATGATTTCAAGCACTTCAAGGCGCTCACCCTGGGCAAGCCGATCCTGATGGGGCGCAGGACGGCCGAGTCGATCGGCCGCGTACTGCCGGGGCGGACCAACCTGGTGCTGACCCGCAGCGGCCAGGTGCCGTTCGCGGGCATGCGCGCGGTGGCGTCGCTGGACGAGGCGAAGGCGATTGCCGAAGGCGAGGGCGCCAGCGAGCTGTGCATCATCGGCGGCGGTGAGATTTTCCGTCAGCTGCTCGACCAGGCCAGCGACCTGTACCTGACCTGGGTCGATGCCGAAGTCCCCGCGGATACCCATTTCCCCGAGGTGGACGTGCAGGACTGGCGGGAAGTGAGCAGCGAGCCGCACCCGGCCGACGAACGCCATGCCTACGCGTTCCGCTTCGTGCACTACGTGCGCCGCTGAGGATGGTTTCCTGTAGAGCCGAGCCATGCTCGGCTGCTGTTGCCTGACCCCTCCCGTAGGTGAGCGTGGCCCTGCCTACGGCATGCGGTAGTGCCCGATGATCGCGTGCTGGAACAGCAGGTTCTCTTCACGCGTGCCGCGTGCGATGTTGTGCAGCACCAGCGGTGTGCCATTGGCCAGCCTCCGGTCGGAGACGATGCCGACATGCAGCAGACCGTTGCCGTTGAGCTTCCAGGCCACGATGTCACCGGCCGCATAGTCGGCGGCGAGGGCGGTGATCGGTTGCTGCCAGCCCTGCCGTTCGAACCAGCGCATCAGGTTCGGTACGCGGCGATGATCAATGTTGCGGTCCGGTCGTGACAGGCCCCAGATCGCCGGATAGGCGCTGAAGTTGCCGCGCATGTCTTCGTGCAGGCGCGCCTGCAGGTCCAGGCCCTGGCTGCGCAGGGCGCGGACCACCACGTCGGTGCACACGCCGCGATCAAGCGGGACGTCGCCGCCGGGATAGGACAGGACCTGGTAGGCGGGATCGTAACGGGTGGTGACGCCGATCTGCGCGCGCGCTGCAGCCACCAGTGGCGGCGAAGGCGCCTGTGGCTGCGATGGCGTGGGGGCGGCATTTCCGCCGCCGGTGGGAGCCGGAGCCGAAGCAGGCTGGCAGCCGCTGACCAGGGCCAGCGTCAGCAGCAGCACCCTCCATGGTGCCCAGCCGCGCCGCGTCATGCCTGCGGCGCGGCGCCGTTGTTGTTGGGTCCACCGGAACCTCCACCACCACCACCACCTCGACGGCGACGACGGCGCGGACCACGGTTGCCCGGGCTGGCAGCAGCGGCGTTGCCGCCGCCCTGTTCCTTGCCCTGCACCGCAGCGGAGGGGCGCTCGTGCGCCGGTCGCGCCGGCGGGCGGGCGTGGGGTATGGGGGCCGGTACATCGCGGCCCGGCACCTGCACCACGCGCAGCTCGTCGGTATCGAGCTGGATCGCGGTCAGCTTGCCGCCCCAGACTGCGCCGGTGTCGATGGCGTGCACGCCCTGGGTGATGGTCAGGCCCAGCGCCGACCAGTGGCCGCAGACGATCTTGAGGTCGCGCTCGACCCGGCCCGGTACTTCGAACCAGGGGTAGAGTCCCTGTTCCTGCGTGCCGGGGGTGCCCTTGTCCTCGATGCCGATGCGCCCGCGCGGGGTGCAGTAGCGCATGCGGGTGAGCACGTTGATGATCGCGCGCGAACGGTCGTAGCCGGACAGGTTCGGCGCCCAGCTTGGCTTGTCGCCGTACATGTTGCGGAACAGCTTGCGGTAGCCGGCGCCGTGCAGCTGCACCTCGACTTCGGCAGCGTGCTTCTCTGCCATCTGCGTGGTCCACTTCGGCGCCAGGCCGGCGTGCACCATCATCCAGCCCAGCTCGCGATCCACATGCACCAGCTTCTGCAGGCGCAGCCAGTCCAGCAGTTCGTCGCGGTCCTCGGCCTGCACGATGCGCAGCAGGTCCGGGTTGACCTTGCGCTGCTCCTCTTCGGTGCGTGCACCGACGGCCAGCAGCGAAAGATCATGGTTGCCCAGCACCACCACGCTGTGCTCGCGCAGCGAATGCACCAGCCGCAGCGTTTCCAGCGACTGGCCGCCACGGTTGACCAGGTCGCCGCAGAACCACAGGGTGTCCTGGGCCGGATCGAAGCGGATCTTCTCCAGCAACCGCTGGGTAACGTCGTAGCAGCCCTGCAGGTCGCCGATCGCCCACACACTCATCGTTCGGCCTCCGTGTCAGTGCAGGGTACGCGGGACGGCCAGCACGAACGGTGCGACCGGCGCGGCAAATTCGGTGCCATCGTCGGCGACCATGTCGTAGTGCCCCTGCATCGTCCCGTGATCGGTCCCCAGCATGACACCGGACGTGTAACGGAAGTCTTCACCGGGGCGCAGCCGCGGCTGCTCGCCGATCACCCCGTCGCCATCGACATGCTCGACACGGCCGTTGGCATCGGTGATGCGCCAGTGGCGTGCGACCAGGCGTGCGGCGACCCGCCCCTGGTTGTGGATGCGGATCGTGTAGGCGAACGCAAAGCGACCGTCTTCCGGCGCGGATTGATCGTCGAGGAAGCGCGGCGCGACTTCGACGGAGATGGCATATACGTCAGCGTCTTCCATACCGGCAGTGTAATCAGGAGGCATTGGCCAAAGCGATGAATTCGGCCACGTCCAGCTGTTCGGCGCGGGCATCGGGACGCACGCCGGCGGCGATGAACTGCTCGGCGGACACCACGTTGTTCAGGGCATTGCGCAGGGTCTTGCGGCGCTGCCCGAAGGCGGCCTTGACCACCTCGGCGAAGCGCGTGTGGTCGTTGATGTTGATCGAGGCCGGATCACGCGGCACCAGCCGCACCACGGCCGAATCGACCTTCGGCGGCGGCCGGAACGCGCCCGGCGGCACCACGAACAGCGAGGTCACCTGGCAGTAGGCCTGCAGCATCACGCTGAGGCGGCCATACACCTTGCTGCCGGGGCCGGCGGCCATGCGGTCGACCACTTCCTTCTGCAGCATGAAGTGCATGTCGCGGATCACCGCGGCATGCTCCAGCGCGTGGAACAGGATGGGCGAGGAGATGTTGTAGGGCAGGTTGCCGACCAGGCGGATCGGCTGGCCGTCGGCCAGTTCGGTGAGGTCCACGCGCAGCACGTCGCGATGGACGATGGTCAGCTCGCCCAGCGGCTCGGCGGCAGCGGTCAGTGGCGCGATCAGGTCGCGGTCGAACTCGATCACCGTCAGCTTCGGGTGCACGCGCAGCAGCGGCAGGGTGATGGCGCCCTGGCCGGGTCCGATCTCGACCAGGCGGTCACCATCTTTCGGATTGACCGCCATCACGATCTTGTCGATGTAGTGGCGATCGGCCAGGAAATGCTGGCCAAGCTGCTTCTTGGCCGGTGCGGTGAACACCGGGCCGGAGGGGGAATGCGGGGAATTCATGCGCTCAGTGTACGTTGCCGCGCCAGCTGCGCACACAGCGTCGTTGCCGCCTGCAGGCTGGAAGGATCGGCGATGCCGCGGCCGGCCAGGTCCAGCGCGGTGCCATGGTCGACCGCCACGCGCGGGTAGGGCAGGCCCAGGGTCAGGTTCACCGCCTGCTCGAAGCCGGAATACTTCAGCACCGGCAGGCCCTGGTCGTGGTACATCGCCAGCACGGTGTCGAAACCGGCCAGCTTGGCCGGCAGGAAGGCGGTGTCGGCCGGCAGCGGCCCGACCAGGTCCATGCCCTCCGCACGCAGGCGCTGCAGCAGCGGGATGACCAGGTCCAGTTCTTCGCGGCCCAGGTGGCCGTCTTCGCCGGCATGCGGGTTCAGCCCGAGCACCGCGATGCGCGGCGCAGGCAGGCCGAACTCGCGGCGCAGCGCGGCATGCACCGTGCGCAGGGTGTGTTCCAGGCTGGGCGCGGTGATCGCATCGGCCACCTCGCGCAGCGGCAGGTGGGTGGTGGCCAGCGCCACGCGGACAATGTGATTGGCCAGCATCATCACCACCTTCACTCCGGCCTGGTCGGCCAGCAGTTCAGTGGTACCACTGTAGGCAATGCCGCCTTCGTTGATGACCGCCTTGTGTACCGGGCCGGTCACCACACCGTGCAGCTCACCGGACAGGCAGGCCTGGCCGGCGCCGAGCAGGGCACCGATGACCGCGCTGGCATTGGCCGGATCGGCCTGGCCGAAGTGGCTGGGCGCCGCGTTGCGGACGGCGCGCAGGCGCAGATCGCCCGGGGCGCGTGCTTCGGCGTCCTCGGGCAGCAGTTGCAGGGGCAGGTTCAGCGCGGCTGCGGCCGCGCGCAGGGTGTCCGGGTCGGCGAAGGCCAGCAGCCGGCAATCTTCACGCGGCTGCTGGACGAGGCGGACACACAGCTCCGGGCCGATCCCGGCGGGCTCGCCCGGTACCAGAGCGAGCTCGGGGCGCATCGGTCAGGACTGCGGCGGAGTGGCGGTGTTTTCCGCGCGGTCGCCGCTGCGGAAACTGACGTAGGCTTCGCCACGCAGTTCCTGCAGGAAGCGGTTGTACTCGTCTTCCAGCTTGCGACGGCCGATGGTTTCGCGGACCTGGGCACGCTGGTTGTCGGTGGTCACGTCGGTCTGGCGGGTCGCCACGCGCTGCACGATGTGCCAACCGGCGTCGGTGCGGAACGGCTGGCTGACGCCACCATCCTGCAGGCCACTCACCTGCTGGCCGAAGGCCGGGCCGAACGCGTCAGCCGGGAACCAGCCGAGATCACCGCCCTGGCCCTTGCTGTTGTTGTCCTCGGAGGACTCCCTGGCAACGGTCTGGAAGTCGGCGCCGCCGGCAATGCGGGCACGCAGGGTGTCGATCTTGGCCTTGGCAGCGGCATCGGTCTGGTGGTCGTCCACGCGGACCAGGATGTGGCGGCCGTGGAACTCGGTGACCGTCTGCTCACCGGCGGCGGAACTGCTGTCACGCACTTCCACCAGCTTCAGCAGCTGGAAGCCGCTCGGGCCGCGGATCGGGCCGACCACTTCGCCCGGCTTCATCTTTTCCATCAACTGGGCAAAGGCCTGCGGGATTTCATCCAGGCTGCGCCAGCCCAGATCGCCGCCTTCCAGTGCGTTCGGGCTGTCCGAATAGCGCACGGCCGCCGCGTTGAAGTCCAGCTCGCCCTTGTCCAGCAGGGCCTTCACGCCATCGGCCTTCTTCTGGCCGGTGGCGATCTGGTCGGCGTTGGCACCGTCGGGCAGGGCGATCAGGATGTGCGCCAGGTGGTACTGGTTGCCTACCGTGGCCTGCTGCTTCAGCGCGGCGTCGACTTCACCCTCGCTGACGCTGATGCGGCTCTGCGCGAAGCTCTGGCGCAGGCGCTGCACGGTGATCTCGTCACGCACCGACGCGCGGAAATCGTTGAAATCGATACCGTCCTGGGCCAGGCGCTGGCGCAGGGCATCCAGGTTCGAACCGTTCTGCTGGGCGATGGCGTTCATCGCCTGGTTCAGCTCCTGGTCGCTGACACGGATGCCACTGCCCTGGGCGCGGGCCACCTGCAGCTTGACCAGCACCAGGCGTTCGAGCACCTGGCGGCTGAGCACGTCTTCCGGCGGCAGCTGGTTTTCACGGCCGGCGTACTGCGCCTTGATGTTGGCGATCGCGCGCTGGAGCTCGCTCTGCAGGATCACGTCCTCATCGACGACGGCAGCGATGCGGTCAAGCGGCTGCGCCTCCTGGGCAAGCACCTGCAGGGGGGCGGACACGCTGGACACCGCCAGCAGCGAGGCGAGAAGAACGGGGAAGCGCTTGGTCATGGGATCAGGTTCGGATCGTAGTCATCCCGGGTCGCCCCGGTGTTGCTCGGCGGCACGAGATAGAGGTCGTCGCGGTTGTAGCCGAGGATAGCACGGCGCAGGGTACGGTCCGTGTCCTGCCCCAGGGAGCTCAGGCCCTTGAGCACGAACTCCAGCTGGATGGCGTTGTTCATCTCGCCTTCGCGGTTGCGGACGTAACGGCGGGCGACCGCACGCACGGCCAGGCAGCAGCTGTCCCACTGGACGCCGGCGATGATTTCCAGCGGTTCCTTGTCCTGCAGCGAGTAGTAGTAGCGGCCGACCAGGCTCCAGCGCGCATTCAGCGGGTACAGGAACGACAGGTCGGCCTGTTCCAGCAGGGTACGGTCGTGCTTGTTGGCGGTGGCCGGGGCGCCCGAGTTGATGCGGTAGCGGTAGCTGAGGTTGATCACGCCATCGTTGGGCATCAGGTAGCGGGCACGGACGCTGGCCAGATCCTCGCGCTTGTACTTCGGGTCCCACTGGTAGGTGGCACCCAGGGTCCAGCGGTCGTTGATCATGTAGTTGCCGTCGGCGATCCACGCCGACTTGCCCTTTTCCACCGGCGCGCCGCCCGGGGTGACGGTCACCCGCGACTCGTCGAAGTACTGGATCTGGCCGATGGCAGCCGAGAAGCGTTCCTTGCCGGTGGTCTGGTCGATGAAGCGGGTGCCCAGTGCCAGGGTCAGCTGGTTGGCATCGTTCTGGCGGTCGGCGCCGGTGTAGCGCGAGTCGCGGAACAGCTGGCCCCAGCTGAAGGTGAAGTCACGGGTATCGAAGATCGGCAGCTCGTCCTGGTTGCGGTACGGCGTGCGCAGGTAGAACAGGCGCGGTTCCAGCGTGTGCAGGAATGACTTGCCGCCGATGGTGGTCTCGCGATCGAAGAACAGGCCGGCGTCGATGCTGCCGATCGGCAGGCTGCGGCTGGGCGATTTGTTGCCGCGCAGCTGCTCCGGCGTGGCGGTGTTCGGGTCGATGCCCTGCGAGGCCAGCACGTTGCGGCGGACGCTGTCAGCGAGGCCCTGATCCAGGTCGTAGCCGGTGTAGCGGTAGGCCAGGGTCGGGGTGACGTACCAGGCCGCGCCACTGATCGGGAACGACACGTACGGCTTCACGTCCAGGCGCGAGCCGCCGTACATGCGCTGGGTCTGGCCGTTGCGCGTGTACTGCAGGTCGGGCCCCGCATCGGCGCCGTACTTGAAGTTGATGTCGTCGTGGGTGAAGCGCACGGCTTCGGCATAGATGCCGGTTTCCAGCCACGGCAGGACCGGCTTGTCCCAGTTGAGGTACAGGCGTGGCTGGCGGTTGTACGGCAGCGCGCTTTCATTGAGCGTGTAGTCGGTCAGCTGCCAGCGGTCGGCCATGATGCCGGCCGTCCAGTTCCTGCCGGTGCCGTACAGGCCCACGGTGCTCTGCAGGTTCGAGGCAGTCACCCCGACCAGGCGGTTGGCGAAGTCCTCGACATAGCGCTCGTCACTGACCCAGGCCAGGTTGGCGCGGGCCTGCCAGTGGCTGTCCACGTTGTGGTAACCGCTGAACATCACCCGGCCGCGGTCGCGGTCGCGCAGCTTGTCATTGGGCATGAACGCGGTCAGCAGTTCGCCGCGGCCGCCGTTGTAGAGATAGCGGAACTCGTTGTCGAGCATCAGGCCGCGCCGGCTCATGTAGCGCGGGGTCAACGTGTCGTCGTAGTTCGGCGCCAGGTTGAAGTAGATCGGCTGTGCGTAGTCGAAACCGTTGCGTCCGGACATGCCCAGCTGCGGGAACAGCAGGCCGGTCTTGCGCCGGTCATCGATCGGGAACTTGAAGTACGGCGCCCACAGCACCGGCACCTTGCCGATCCGCAGCACGGCGTTGCGGGCGGTGCCGAAGCCCTCGTCGTTGTCCACTTCGATCTGCGGCGCCGACAGCTTCCACACCGGCTGTGACGGGTCGCAGGTGGTGTAGGTGGAGCGGTGCATCTGGCCGACCGCGCCCTGCAGGTCAACCGACTCGGCATCGCCGTTGCCGCGGCGCGACACCAGCTGGTACTTGATGTCGGTGATCTTGTGGGTGTCGCTTTCCTGGTTGCCCTCGGCGCGCTTGGCGACCATGCGGATCGAGGAGTCCTGGTAGCGGACATTGCCGTCGGCGATGTAGTTGCCGCTCTCGGTATCGAAGCTGAGCTTGTCGGTGCCGACGAACTGGTCGCCGCGGCGCAGGGCCACGTTGCCTTCGTACTGCGGCACGGTGGTCGTGCCCAGCAGCTGGTCACCCTCGATGTCGGTCGGCTGCTGCTCGCGCGCAGCGCTGGCGGCGGCCTTGTCCTGCCCCGGGACCGGGGTGGGGGCATCGGTGAACGCGGGAATCACGTCGGTAGCCGGGCACAGGCCCCAGTTGAGCGGCTTTTCATCGGCCATTGCCGGCAGGCAGATGGCGATGCTCAGAGGCAGGGGAAGCAGGCGGAGGGCTCGGCGCACGCGGTTCGGATTCGGGCGAAAACGGACGGTAGCTTGCCCCATCCCTTGCATAGGGGCAATGAAGGACGCCGGAGCCTGCCGGTTCGGGTTCATCCGGAGACGCTGCCGGGAGGGGGCGGCAGCAGGGCCCGGACATGGGCCACGCTGCACTCGGCAAGCGCCTGCAGGTCATAGCCGCCTTCCAGCATCGAGACCACCCGGCCGGCCGCATGGCGGCGCGCCAGCGCATGCAGTTCCCGGGTGATCCAGGCGAAATCATCGGTTTCCAGCATCAGGTCGGCCTGCGGGTCGCGCAGGTGGGCATCGAAGCCGGCCGAGATCAGCAGCAGCTGCGGGCGGAAGTCGTCGATGGCCGGCAGCATCTCGTCGGCCCACACGTTGCGGAAGCGGAAACCGCCACTGCCGGGGGGCAGCAGGATGTTCATCAGGTTGCCGGCACCGCGGTCGCGGCGCAGGCCCGAATTGGGGAACAGCCCGGCCTGGTGGGTGCTGTAGTAGGAGACCCGGGCGTCGTGCTGGAAGATGTCCTGGGTGCCGTTGCCATGGTGGACATCGAAATCGACCACTGCGATCCGCTCCAGCCCATGGCGGTCACGGGCATGGGCGGCGGCGATGGCGATGTTGTTGAGCAGGCAGAAGCCCATCGCCGTGCTGCTGGTAGCGTGGTGGCCCGGGGGCCGCACCGCGCAGAAGGCCAGCGGGTCCTCGCCCAGCATCACCGCATCGACCGCCGCCACCCCGGCGCCGGCGGCGTGCACGGCGGCACTGGCCGAGCCCGGCGAGGTCCAGGTGTCCATGTCCAGCTGGCGCAGCGGCGCGGTCTGCGGCTGCAGCACGAAGTCGAGCAGGGCGCTGTCGTGGACCCGGGTCAGTTCGCCGAACTTGGCCGGCGGCGCCTCGCGCCAGTCCAGCTGGCCGGGGAACGCGGTGTGCAGGGCATCGAGCACATGCTGCAGGCGTTGTGGGCACTCCGGATGGCCAGGGCCGGGGTCATGCAGCAGGCAGGACGGATGGGTGAAGACCAGCATCGTGCCGACTCAGCGCTGGCGCTGCTGTGGCTGCCACAGCGCTTCGCCATGGCCGTCGGCGCGGGCCAGTACGCGGGCCAGCACGAACAACAGGTCCGACAGCCGGTTGAGGTACTGCAACGCCTCGCTGCGCACGGCTTCGTGGCGGGCCAGGGTGACCGTCTCGCGCTCGGCGCGGCGGACGATGGTGCGGGCCAGGTGGCAGCGTGCGGCGGCCTCGCCCCCGGCCGGCAGGATGAACTCCTTCAACATCGGCAGGTGGGCGTTGTAGTGGTCCAGCTGCTGTTCCAGTGCCGAGACATCGGCGGCGTGGATGGCGGCGTGGCCCGGGATGCAGAGCTCGGCGCCCAGGTCGAACAGCTGGTGCTGCAGATGCACCACCAGCGCGCGGACATCCTCGGGCAGCGCGGTGGCAAGCAGCAGGCCGAGCGCAGCGTTGGCTTCATCGACGGTGCCGTAGGACGCCACCCGGGCGTCGTCCTTGGCGACGCGCTGGCCGTCGCCGAGGCCGGTACTGCCGTCGTCGCCGGTGCGGGTGTAGATGCGCGAGAGGCGATGACCCATGGCGCGGCTCAGTGCCGGATGTCGCGGCGGGCCTGCTGGAGCTTCAGTACCTGCTCCACCGCCAGCTGCAATGCCGCCGCCAGCGCCACGTAGATCGCGGTGGTGCGCAGGTAGGGGCCGAACCATTGTGCGTAGTTCTGCGCCCAGCCGGCCAGCGTCGGCTCGGCGACGTTGCGGGTGGTCCAGTAGAAGCCGCCCTGCGCCAGCAGGTGGCAGACCGCCACCGACGCCACCAGCAGCAGCGCACCCTTGGCCAGCACCGGCCAGCGCGCGCCCTGGTAGTTGCGGCCCAGCAGCATGCCGCCAGCCCACAGCGAGAAGTACGCCGGCAGCAGCAGCCAGTAACCCGGCGACACGCAGTAGTGCTGCCAGAAATCCAGGCCGCTGCTGCGGATCACGATCCAGTCCACCAGCACGGCGAACACCATCAGCAGCGGAAACGCCCAGCGTGTCCACGTGGCCAGGTAGAAGCCACCGATGAAGAACACCGCCCAGGAGGCATCGGGGATCGCCGCGAAGTGGTTGACCCGGGTCGCCGCCAGCAACAGCACGAGGACGGACAGGACGAAGGCGCGGTTGGCGGTGGCGGACATGGCAGCGGGCCCGGAGCGGATTCAGGTTTCATTCTAGCCCGCCGCGCCGGTTGGCGCAGGTCGGGTGGTGTTGGGTGTTCGGGCAGGGCGAGCGCGTATCATGAACATCATGAGTGAACGACATGACGTGCTGATCGTCGGTGGTGGCCTGGTCGGTGCCAGCCTGGCCATCGCCCTGGACCGCCTGGGTCGCGATGTGGGCCTGCTCGAGGCCAGCCCGGCCGGCGAGCTGCCAGCGGTGTTCGACCAGCGCAACCTCAGTTTTGCCGCTGCCACGGTCAATGCGCTGACCGCTTTGGGGGTCATGCAGAAGCTGGCGATGGCGCCGGGCCCGATCCGCCGCATCCACGTCAGCCGCGCCGGCGACTTCGGCCGCGTGCAGCTGGAGGCTTCCGACTACGACCGGCCGTGGTTCGGCCAGGTAGTGGTGGCGCGGGACTTCGGCCAGGCGCTGGAAGCGCGCCTGCAGGAGCTGCCGCGGCTGCGGCGCTACCGGCCGATGCGCTTCCTGGGCCTGGGCGAGGTGGTCGACGGCTACCGCCAGGTGCGGGTGGCCGACGAGACCGGCGAGCGCGTGCTGCTGGCCCGGCTGGTGGTGGGGGCCGATGGCACGACCAGTGGCGTGCGCGGCGCGCTGGGCATTGAGGTCGACCGCCATGATTTCCGGCAGACCCTGTTCGTGGCCCGCGTGCGCAGCCAGCGTGCGCCGGACGGCACCGCCTGGGAGCGCTTCACCGATACCGGCCCGACCGCCCTGCTGCCGCGTGGCGATCGCCACTTCGGCACCGTGCACGGTGTTGCGCGCGACCAGGCCGATGCGGTGATGGCGCTGGACGATGCGGCTTGGCTGCAACGCCTGCAGAACGCGATCGGCTGGCGCGCAGGCCGGCTGCTCGAATCCGGCCCGCGCAGTGCGTATCCGCTCATCCAGGTGCTGGCGCGCGCGCTGGCCGGAGAGCGTGCGGTGCTGCTCGGCAATGCCGCGCAGACCATCCATCCGCTGGGTGCGCAGGGCTTCAACCTGGGCCTGCGCGATGCGCTGACCCTGGCCGAACTGCTGGAGGATGCGCATGAGGATGCCGGCAGCGATGCACTGCTGCAGGCCTATGTCGCGCGCCGCGAGGAGGACCGCCGGCAGACGGTGGCATTCTCCGGCGGGCTGGCGCGCCTGACCAGCAATCCGGCGCCGCTGATGCGGCCGCTGCGCAGCCTCGGCCTGGTGGCCGCGCAGCGCGCCTCGGTGCAGTCGATGCTGGTCGGTGGCGCGATGGGCTTCCGCGGCGAGGTGCCGCAGCTGTGCCGTGGAGAAGTGGCATGAGCCGGCGTGCGCGTCTTGATGTGGCCATCGTTGGCGGTGGCGTGGTCGGTGCCGCCTGTGCGCTGGCGCTGGCTGATGCTGGCCTGTCGGTCGCGCTGGTGGAAGGTCGCGAACCGGCGCCGTGGCAGGCCGCACAGCCGGACCTGCGCGTGTTCGCCTTCGCTGCCGACAACGTACAGCTGCTGAACCGCCTGGGCGTGTGGCCGGCGATCGCGCAGGCCCGTGCATGGCCCTACCGGCGCATGCAGGTGTGGGACGCGGCCGGTGGCGAGGATCTGCTGTTCGACGCCGATCGCTTCGGCCGTCGCGAACTGGGCTACATCGTCGAGAACGGGCTGCTGCAGGACCGCCTGTGGTCGGCGCTGCCGGCGGCGGGTGTGCAGTTGCACTGCCCGGCACGGGTGGACGCGCTGGAGCAGGATGAGGATGGCGTGCGCCTGCGCCTGGACGACGGGCGTCGTCTGGAAGCGGCGTTGGCGGTGGCCGCCGACGGCGCCGAATCGACCCTGCGCCAGCTGGCCGGGATCGAGGTGGAACGCCATGACTACCACCAGCGTGGCGTGGTGGCCTACGTCGACAGCGATCTTCCCAACCAGGCCACGGCCTGGCAGCGCTTCCTGCCGAGCGGGCCGCTGGCGTTGCTGCCGGTGGCCGAGCGCCGCAGCTCGATCGTCTGGACCCTGCCCGAGGACGAGGCGGCGCGTGTCCTGGCACTGGACGAGGACAGCTTCAACCGCGAACTGACCCGCGCCTTCGCGGCACGCCTGGGTGAGCTGCGGCTGGCCTCACCGCGTGCGGCATTCCCGCTGCGCCGCCAGCTGGCCCGTCACTACGTGGCCGGTCGTGTGCTGGCGTTGGGTGACGCGGCGCATGTGGTGCATCCGCTGGCTGGGCAGGGCGTGAACCTGGGGCTGCGTGATGTCGCCGCCCTGCAGCAGTGGCTGGCGCCCTCGGCAGAGCGCCGCGGCCAACCGCGGCTGTCGCCGCAGCGCCTGCAGCGCTGGGCATGCGAACGGCGCAGCGACAACCACATCGCCGCCTACAGCTTCGATGCGATCAACCGCCTGTTCTCCAACGACGAAATGCACCTGACCCTGGCCCGGGGCCGTGCGCTGGGCTGCGTCGGCCGATGGCCGCCGCTGGTGCAGGCGTTCTGGAAGCGCGCCGCCGGCGTCTGAAGCAAAAAGGGGACGGAGGGGATTAAGTCGTTTGTGCACATACGACTTAATCCCCTCCGTCCCCTTTTTCACATACGACTTAATCCCCTCCGTCCCCTTTTTCAATCCACCAGCCAGCCGGCCAGGTCGGTGCGGTCCAGCTTGCCGCGGTGCCTGCGGTCCAGCGAATTGAATTCGTCGGCCAGCGCCGGATTGGCCTGTGCTTCCTCGCGGCTGATGAAACCGTCGCCATTCACGTCGAGGTCGCTGAAGCGGATGCGGTACTGGCCAACCACGCTGCTGGGTTCCAGCGAGCGCACGGTCACCTGTGCCTCGCCGACCGGCTGCGGAATATCGACACTGCCGGTGACCCGACCGGCATCCAGCGGCTGCTGACGGATCGCGCCGCCGGTCGGGCCCAGCGGCTGGCTCTGCGCGGGGGTGGACGGGCCATGCTGGGCCATCGCCGGTACCGAGGCCAGCAGGGTGGCCGCCAGCACGGCGGAACGGGGAATGTTCATGACAGGCTCCTTGCCAGAGGGTACCGGGAGCGTACTCCCGGCAACCTGTGCCGCCGATGACGGATCAGCGCAGCGGCGAGGCCAGCACCGTGATTTCTTCCCGATCGTGATACAGCTGCTTGGCACGCACCACCAGCGCCTTCCCGGCCTGGTCCTGGAACAGGTCCAGGCACAGCCGGGTCTCGTCCCAGCGCTTCTTCATCGGCAGCTTCAGATTGAAGATCGCATGCCTGCACCAGCCTTCGCGGAACCAGGTGGCCATGCGTTCGGCGACGCGACGCGGCTGCTCGACCATGTCGCAGACCATCCAGTCCAGCGGTTGTTCCGGGTGCCAGTGGAAGCCGTCGGCGCGCAGGTGCTCGACCAGGCCGGTGTCCAGCACGTGCTGGCGCAGCGGGCCGTTGTCGATGCTCAGCACGTGCATGTGCTGGCGGGTCAGTACCCAGGTCCAGCCGCCGGGGGCGGCGCCCAGGTCGGCCGCACGCATGCCGGGCTTGGCCAGTGCTTCGCGTTCTTCCGGCGTCAGCAGGGTCAGCAGTGCTTCGTCCAGCTTCAGTGCCGAACGCGAAGGCGCCTCGGGCAGCAGCTTCAGGCGCGGAATGCCCAGTGCCCACGGCGCGCTGTCGGCCGGGTCGGCCACGCAGATGAAGGCATGGGTACCGTCGACGAACACCACATGCAGGCGCGGCAGGCGGGTGTTCGGCTTGTCGCTGAGCTTGCCGGCCTTGCGCAGCGCCGGGCGCAGTGCATTGCCAAAGGCACGCGCCAGCCCGGACAACGGCTTGCCAGCGTCGGAATCGGGATGCTCCACCCACAGGTCGCCGAAGCGCGGCGCATCGGCCAGCACCTCCAGCATCGGCGTGATGCGGTCGGCCGGATCCAGCTGTGGCAGCTCGGCTAGCACCACCAGCTTCTGGCGCGCGAAGATCAGTTCGCGCCAGCGCAGGCGCGGTGCCAGCGCCGCGGCCTCGTCGCACATGAAAAGCACGTAGCCGTCATTGCGCTGGGTGCGGGCATAACCGGCGAAACCGGCTTCGCCGGCACGGAACTGCAGCTCGCCGGCCAGCTCGGGCTCGAAACCCTGCCGGCACAGGCACAGCAGGCCGATGCCGGTTTCAGTAACGGGCGCCATCGCTTTCCCCATAGGCACGCAGCACGCTGCGCGCGGCGTCGCGGTTCAGGCCCTGCACCACTTCGATGCCACGCTTGTTGAGCTCGCCGACCCAGTCGGCCGGCAGCGGGCCTTCGTCGAACGGAGTCAGTTCTTCGACATCGGCTGCACTGGCACCGATCAGCAGGCGGTCGATGCCGGCCCACACGGTGGCGCCGTAGCACTGGCAGCACGGCTGCGAGCTGGTGGCCAGGGTGACCGGCGACAGCACCGCGTTCAGGCGCGGGGTCTGCAGGCGTTGCTGGGCCAGCATGTAGGCCATGTTCTCGGCATGCGCCAGCGAAGTGGCGTGCGGCATCACCCGGTTCACGCCGGCGGCGATCACCTTGTCATCCGGGCCGAACACCACGGCGCCGAACGGGCCGCCACTGGCGTGCTCGACGTTCAGCCGCGACAGCTCGATCGCCAGCGCGACCTTGGCCTCATCGCCCGGATATCGACGATCCAGGTCGATCTGGTCGTGGATCCAGGCGGGAAGGGTCAGGTGGACTTGCGCGTACAGCATCGCGGGGGTGCCTCGTGTGGGATGGGAAAAGTGCGGTTGCTTGGGAAACCGGCGCGCAGTGTAGCCGCACCGGCCTGTACCGGGAGTGGCGGTGGGTCAGCCGGGCGAGCCGGTGCGGATCACCACGTACTGCTTGCGGAATTCCAGCCCGGCCTGCGGCCAGCTGGCCGCATAGGCACGCAGCAGGGGCAGGGCGGCGGCGAAGTCGTGGCCGTTGACCCGGCAATCGGCCTCGCACAGGCCATCGGCATCGCGCGAGGCGAACAGGCGGATGGCCAGGAACGGGCGCGCCTTCAGCAGCTCGTCGAAAGCGTCCATGCTCCTGGTGAACAGGCAGCACGGACAGGACCCATGGTCGTCCTCGCTGCAGCTGCTGGCGTCCACCTCGTGCTCGCGGTAATGCGCCAGCGGACCCAGCACCACGGTGCGTTCGTGTTCCTGGCCGTCATCGCCGGCCGGATAGGTCAGGCCCATCATCGGCAGGCCCTGTGCGTCTTCGGCGCCGATCGCGGTCTGCAGGGTCACCAGGTCCACCCGTGCCCAGGCCTGGAAGCCGGCCAGCAGCGATGCCTGTTCATCGGTACCGTTGGCGTGCTGGTACTCGAACAGGCCATCGGCGAACAGCCGCGGATGCTGGCTTTCGACGACGGTGGAGGTCTGCCAGCCGCCGTTGTCGCGCGCGTGTGCGGCCATCGCATGCGGGGTCAGGCGCAGTCCGCTGTCCAGCAGCAGCGCGTTGCCGTCGACGCGGCTGGCGGTGCCGGCGTCCTGCAGGGCCTGCTGCAGCAGTGGGAGGAGGGCGATGGACGTCGTGGTCATGTCAGGCCTTTGGATGGATCGGGTGGAGCATCCAGGCCGGGCCTGGTGCTAGCGGTCGAGCGCGTCAAGTTCGGCGCGATACCGCTGCGCGTCGGACTGCTGCTGCGGGTCGTTGCCGTGGTCGCGCAGCCAGCTTTCCAGTTCGCGGCGATAGTCGGCGCGGAACTCGGCATTGCCCGGGCTGAAGTGCAGCTTGCGCGCCGCTACCTCCACGCGCTCGCGCGCACTGGCCTGGGCCTGGGCAATGCCGTGGGGTGATTCGTTGGTGAGGATGACGAAGTTGCGCGGGAAACCCGGCGTGTACTTGACCACGAACGGCTGGTCGCGCGCCGGGATGCGGATGGCGTTTTCCAGCGGCCACAGCGAGGCGGTGTTGGTGTGGAACACCACTTCCACATCGCGGCCCTCGGCGGTACGCAGCACTCCTTCGTAGCGCCAGATGTACTGTTCGTTGAGCGTCGAGCTGGTTCGCTCGGCCTTGACGATCACCGCTTCGCCGCGCTCGCCCACCAGGTTGAGGAAGGTGGCGTTGAGGAAGTGGCCGAGGAACATGTTGAGCATCGCCAGCGGGAACACCGCGATGGCGTAGCCCGGAAAGCGCCGCCACCACGAGACCAGCCCGGCCAGCACCATTGCCGAAAAGAACGTCAGCAGCGGATGCTGCGAGATGAACCAGAGCAGGGCGGACAGGGCGGTGATCATGGTCGCGGTCGTGCGGGCGCCATCCCGGCGCCCGCGCAGGTCCTCAGGCCGACCAGGTGTCGCGCAGGGTCACGCTGCGGTTGAACACCGGCTTGGCTTCGGTGTGGTCGCGGCGATCGGCAACGAAATAGCCGGTGCGCTCGAACTGGAACGACTGTTCCGGAGCGGCGCTGGCTGCGGCCGGCTCGACATAGCCGGTGACAGTACGGCGCGATTCCGGATTGAGGTAGTCGCGGTAGGTCTTGCCTTCCGATTCGTCGTCCGGGTTCGGCACCGAGAACAGGCGGTCGTACAGGCGGATCTCGGCCGGCACGCCGTGCACGGCGCTGACCCAGTGGATGGTGCCCTTGACCTTGCGGTTGGCGCCTTCCATGCCCGGACGCGATTCCGGATCGAGCCAGCCGCGCAGTTCGGTGATGGTGCCGTCGGCATCCTTGATCACTTCGTCGCAGCGGATGATGCCGGCGCCGCGCAGGCGCACTTCGCCCCCCGGCACCAGGCGCTTCCAGCCCTTCGGCGGCACTTCAGCGAAGTCCTCGCGATCGATCCACAGTTCGCGGGCGAACGGCACTTCGCGGCTGCCGAAGCTCTCGTCCTTCGGGTGGTTGCTGAAGGTCAGCAGTTCTTCGTGGCCTTCCGGCAGGTTGGTCAGCACCAGCTTGACCGGATCGACGACCGCCATGCGGCGCGGCGCGGCGCTGTCCAGGTCCTCGCGCAGTGCGCCTTCCAGCACGCTGAAGTCGATCAGCGAATTCTGTTTGCTGATGCCCACGCGCTCGGCGAACAGGCGCATCGCGGCCGGGGTGTAGCCACGGCGGCGCAGGCCCTGCAGGGTCGGCATGCGCGGGTCTTCCCAGCCGTCCACCAGCTGCTCGGTGACCAGCGCCATCAGCTTGCGCTTGCTCATCACCGTGTAGTTGATGTTCAGGCGCGAGAACTCGATCTGGCGCGGCTTGGCCGCTTCGCGTGGCAGCCCGGCATCGACCAGCGGCTGGGTCAGCGCGTCGTCATGGGCGAAATCGACGTTGTCCACGCACCAGTCGTACAGCGGTCGGTGGTCTTCGAATTCCAGCGTGCACAGCGAGTGGGTGATGCCCTCGATCGAATCGCCCAGTGCATGCGCGAAGTCGTACATCGGGTAGATCGGCCACGCGTTGCCGGTGTTCTGGTGCTCGACGTGCTTGATGCGGTACAGCGCCGGATCGCGCAGGTTGATGTTGCCGCTGGCCATGTCGATCTTGGCGCGCAGGGTGCGCGCGCCATCGGGGAATTCACCGGCGCGCATGCGGCGGAACAGGTCGAGGTTCTCCTCGATGCTGCGGTCGCGCCACGGCGACGGGCGGCCCGGTTCGGTCAGGGTGCCGCGGTAGGCGCGCACTTCTTCGGCCGACAGGTCGCAGACATAGGCCTTGCCCTGTTCGATCAGCTTCTCGGCGGCCAGGTAGTAGGCCTGGAAGTAGTCCGAGGCGTGGCGCAGCTCGTTCCAGCTGAAGCCCAGCCAGCGCACGTCGTCCTGGATCGCGGCTACGTATTCCGGATCTTCCTTGGCCGGGTTGGTGTCATCGAAGCGCAGGTTGCAGACGCCGCTGAATTCACCGGCGATGCCGAAGTTCAGGCAGATCGACTTGGCATGGCCGATGTGCAGGTAGCCGTTCGGCTCCGGCGGGAAGCGGGTCTTGATCGCCTGGTGCTTTCCGCTGGCCAGGTCCTCGCGCACGATCTGGCGGATGAAATCGCGCTTCTCGTGGCTGTCGGCGGGGGTCTCGGGGCTGGCGGGGGTGTGCTCGGACATGAGTCGGCGAAAAGAAAGGCAGAAAGACCAACAGTCTAGCGCGTACCGGGCGGGGTTGCCCGGCGGGGTATGGTATGCCGGCCAGCGGCCGGCACTACCTGCATGGCCGGCATCCGGCTGTCACCGCCACCATTCAGCCCCCAGGCGTATGCTGGACCCTTGCCCCGAGGAGCCGCCACATGCACATCGTGTACAAGGCCGACAACCTGTTCGACGCCCATCTGGTCAAGCACGTGCTGGAAGACGCCGGCATCCCGGCCTTCGTGTTCGGCGAGCAGCTGCTGGGCGGGATGGGAGAGCTGCCGCTGTTTGGCGTGTTGCGGGTCGGCATCCCCGATGCGGCGCGGCCGCAGGCCGAGGACATCGTGGCGGCGCTGGACTTGGGCCAGGCCCCGTCCGACCCCATTTCCGATGCAGACGACATTGCCGGCCTTCCGGCGTAGGAGCGCATCATGTTGGGAATTGGCCAGGGCATCCTCGGCATCGGCGCCTTCAAGCAGCGCCTGCCCCGTCCGGAAGAGGCGCTACCGGGGCGTGACCAGCCGCTGCCGCTGCACAGCAACCAGCACTTCGTGAACAGCCATCCATTGAAGGACCGTTTCGCCGGCCTGCAGCAGATCCGCTTTGCGCTGGGCTGTTTCTGGGGCGCCGAGCGCAAGTTCTGGACCGAGCCGGGCGTGTACAGCACCTCGGTCGGCTATGCAGGTGGCATCACGCCGAACCCGACCTATGAAGAGGTCTGCTCGGGCCTGACCGGCCACACCGAAGTGGTGCAGGTGGTGTTCGACCCGGCGGTGGTGAGCCTGGAGCGGCTGCTGCAGCTGTTCTGGGAAAGCCACGACCCGACCCAGGGCATGCGCCAGGGCAACGACACCGGCACCCAGTACCGTTCGGCGATCCATGCCACCGACGAGGCCCAGTACAAGGCCGCGCTGGCCAGCCGCGAGGCCTACCAGGCGCAGCTGGCCGCGGCCGGCTACGGCCCGATCACCACCGAGATCGTGTACCCGGCACCGGCGTACTACTACGCCGAGGACTACCACCAGCAGTACCTGGCGAAGAACCCGAACGGCTACTGCGGCATCGGCGGCACCGGCGTGAGCTGCCCGATCGGGTTGGATGTGGAGGCGCCGCGCTGACGCGCGGTGGTCCGCCTGCGGCGGGCAGAAGCCAAAGCCAAAGCCAAAGCCAAAGCGGCTCTGGGTTGCTGACGGTTTGGCGGGACGGGGGCGGCTGGCAGGACACGCCGTAAACCCATCCCTGGGGGCTCGATGGCGCCATCCATGGCGCCAACGGTCCTGCCAGCCGCCCCCGTCCCACCTTCGACAGTTTCCCGGTGACGGTGGGCAAGAGCATTGGTTGGTGACGAACTGATGGAAAAGAAAAAGGACGCGGCGTTCGCCGCGTCCTTTTTCTTTTCTGCTTCTGCTTCCTGTAGAGCCGAGCCATGCTCGGCTCCGAGCAAGCGAAGCGCGCGACCCGCTGTTGCTCTTCTTTCTTTCTTCCGTGGTGGGCGGCCGCAGGAAACTGTCGAAGGCAGGGTGGGTAGGCCGTGCAGGGGCGTGAGCCGCATGGATGCGGCGACCGAGCTTACATGGACGTACTTGCAGCGTCCCCTGCACGGCCTACCCACCCTGCCAACCGCATGACCCGCTCTTCGCGACCAGGCCCCCGCCACGAGGGGCTCAGCCGTTGGCCGGAATCACAGTGCCGCGCGGATCCGCTCGCGCAGCGCCTGCAGATCCTTGGCAAACGCATCGATACCGGTCGCCAGCTTCTCGGTGGCCATCGGATCGGCTGCCAGGTCTGCTGCGAACTTCGCCGCGTCGATCGGGGTCACCGCCGCGCCGTCCGCTGCACCGGCCACCAGCTTGCGCGGCAGCTCGCCGTGGTCGGCGTCCAGCTTCTCCAGCAGGTCCGGCGAAATGGTCAGGCGGTCGCAGCCGGCCAGCGCTTCGATCTGCGCGGTAGAACGGAACGAGGCGCCCATCACCACCGTCGGCGAACCGCGACGCTTGAATTCGGCGTACACGCCACGCACGAACTTCACGCCCGGGTCTTCGTCGATGGTGGCCGGGGCCTGGCCGTTGGCCACGTACCAGTCCAGGATGCGGCCGACGAACGGCGAGATCAGGAACGCGCCGGCCTCGCTGCAGGCCAGCGCCTGGGTCGGGTTGAAGATCAGGGTCAGGTTGCAGTCGATCCCCTCGGCCTGCAGGATGCGCGCGGCTTCCACGCCTTCCCAGGTCGCGGCGATCTTGATCAGGATCTTCTCGCGCGGCACGCCGGCGTCGGCGTACATCTGGATGAACTGGCGGGCCTTGGCCACGGTGGCGGCGGTGTCGTGCGCCTGGTCGGCATCCACCTCGGTGGACACCCGGCCCGGTACCAGCGTGCTCAGCAGCGCGCCGACGCCGATGGTCAGGCGGTCGGCCACGGCGTGCACCACGGCTTCGCGGTCGCCCGTCTGCTGGCGGCCCCAGGCCAGTTCGCGTTCGATCAGCTCGGCGTAGACCGGCAGGTCCAGCGCCTTCTTCACCAGGGTCGGGTTGGTGGTGCAGTCCACCGGCTGCAGACGCTTGATCGCCTCGTAGTCACCGGTATCGGCAACGACCACGGACAGTTCGCGCAGCTGGGACAGTTTGGACGGGGTACTCATTACGGCTCCTGGGGCAGGGGGATCGAATCGCGCGCGGTGCGCAGCGGTAATCAGGGGCGGTCGTTGTGGACCGCGGTCACGCGCAGGCGCAGCTTGCGGCCGCCGGGCGCGGTCCAGTCGATGCTCTGGCCGATCGAAAGGCCGAGCAGGGCACTGCCGACCGGGGCCAGCACGGAAACCTTGCCTTCATCGACGTTGGCTTCGCGGGGGAAGACCAGGGTCAGGACGTGCTTCTCGCCCGACACCTCATCTTCGCACTCCACGCGCGAATGCATCATGACGATGCCTTCGGGAATCTGGTCCGGTGCCAGCACGGTGGCCCGGTTGAGTTCTTCAGCAAGCGCGAGCGCGGCAGGCGTCTGGCTCAGCGCGGGAGATTCGAGCATGGCGTCCAGGCGGTCCATGTCGAAGGTAGAAACGGTGATCGACGGCGGCAGGCCGCTGGCGGTGTTCATGGTGAAGCTCCTTGGTTGAAAGCCATGCAAAAGGCGGCACCTGCTGGCGCCGCCTGTCTGTATTGTGGGGACAAATGCGGCCGGAATCGACTCCTGCCGATTCCAGGCCGGTACTGCGGGGGCTCAGCCGTTCAGCGCGGGGCCGGGCAGGGCCGGTGCATCGCTGCCGGCATCGAGCGCCTCCAGCGTGAACAGCGCCTGCGGCAGACGCTTGAACTGGTCGGCCAGGTCCATCAGGAAGTCGTTCATGGCCGAGCTGCGGCGCCAGATCATGGCGATGCGGCGGCTGGGACGGCCTTCGCCGGTGAAGTCGAGCAGGCGGATGTTGTTCGAGCGCGGCACTGGCGGCTGCACCGACAGGCTCGGCAGCAGGGTGATGCCGACGTCGGCGGCGACCATCTGCCGCAGCGTTTCCAGGCTGGTGGCGCGGAACTCGGACTTCTCGTTGGCGCCGAACAGGCGACAGACTTCCAGCGCCTGGTCGCGCAGGCAATGGCCGTCCTCCAGCAGCAGCAGCTTCTGCGTGGCCAGTTCCTGCACGTCCAGGTGCTCGCGACGGGCCAGCGGGTGGCGACCGGAGACGGCCAGCAGGAACGGTTCCTCGAACAGGAACTCGGCATGCAGCTGGTCGTCGATCACCGGCAGCGCCAGCAATGCAGCATCGAGCTTGCCTTCGCGCAGGCGGTCCAGCAGCACGTCGCTCTTCTCCTCGACCAGCAGCAGTTCCAGCTCCGGGAAGCGCTCGCGGATGCGCGGGATCACATGCGGCAGCAGGTATGGGCCGAGGGTCGGAAAGATCCCCAGGCGCACCGTGCCGGCTTCCGGATCGCGGCTGCGTCGCGCCGCTTCCTTCAGCTGTTCCACTTCGGACACGATCACCCGTGCCCGTGCTGCTGCTTCCTGGCCAGCGGGGGTCAGCATCACCTTGCGCGGTGCGCGTTCCACCAGCGGCAGGCCGAGCTCTTCCTCCAGCTTGCGGATCTGCGTGGACAACGTCGGCTGGCTGACAAAGCAGGAAGCGGCAGCCCGGCCGAAATGCTTGTGGTCGGCCAGGGCTACCAGGTACTTCAGATCACGTAGGTTCATCCTTACACCCCAGGGGTAACGGACCGGCTGACGGCGTGGTTACCCGACAGGCAGACAATGTTCCCGGTGATCTGGGAACGGTGGATCAGGCCGCTTCAGCAACGGCACCGCTGCTGTTGCTCACCGACGAGCGGATCAGGTGGTCGAACGCGCTCAGTGCGGCGGTGGAGCCGGCGCCCATGGCGATGATGATCTGCTTGTAGGGCACCGTCGTGCAATCGCCAGCAGCAAATACACCCGGCAGGTTGGTCTGGCCGCGATCGTCGATGACGATCTCGCCACGCGGCGACAGCGCCACCACATCCTTCAGCCACTCGGTGTTGGGCAGCAGTCCGATCTGCACGAAGATGCCTTCCAGCTCGACGCGGTGGGCATCGCCGCCGATGCGGTCCTTGTAGACCAGGCCGGTGACCTTGCTGCCGTCGCCGAGCACTTCGGTGGTCTGTGCGCTGGTCAGCACGGTGACGTTGCCCAGGCTGCGCAGCTTCTTCTGCAGCACTTCGTCGGCACGCAGGCTGGAATCGAACTCCAGCAGGGTTACATGCGACACGATGCCGGCCAGGTCGATGGCCGCTTCCACACCGGAGTTGCCGCCGCCGATCACCGCCACGCGCTTGCCCTTGAACAGCGGGCCATCGCAGTGCGGGCAGTAGGCCACGCCCTTGTTGCGGTACTGGTCCTCGCCCGGCACGTTCATCTGCCGCCAGCGCGCGCCGGTGGACAGGATCACCGAACGCGACTTGAGCACCGCGCCGTTCTCCAGCTGCACCTGCACCAGGCCGTCTTCGCCGGCCGGCACCAGCGCACTTGCGCGCTGCAGGTTCATGATGTCCACGTCGTACTCGCGCACGTGCTGCTCCAGCGCCGTGGCCAGCTTCGGGCCCTCGGTCTCCTTCACCGAAATGAAGTTCTCGATGGCCATGGTGTCCAGCACCTGGCCACCGAAACGCTCGGCGGCGATGCCGGTACGGATGCCCTTGCGCGCGGCGTAGATCGCCGCTGCTGCACCGGCCGGGCCACCGCCGACCACCAGCACGTCGAAGGCGTCCTTGGCGGCGATCTTCTCGGCATCGCGCCTGCCGGCATTGGTGTCCAGCTTGGCCACGATCTGCTCCAGGGTCATGCGGCCCTGGTCGAACACTTCACCGTTGAGGTACACGGTCGGCACCGACATGATCTCGCGCTTCTCGACTTCGTCCTGGAACAGCGCGCCGTCGATGGCCACGTGCTGGATGCGCGGGTTGAGCACCGCGGCCAGGTTCAGCGCCTGCACCACGTCCGGGCAGTTCTGGCAGGACAGCGAGAAGTAGGTTTCGAACCTGTACTCACCTTCCAGGTTCTGCACCTGCTCGATCAGCTCGGCGGTGGCCTTGGACGGGTGACCGCCGACCTGCAGCAGCGCCAGCACCAGCGAGGTGAACTCGTGGCCCATCGGCAGGCCGGCGAAGGTCAGGTGGATGTCCTGGCCCGGCGTGCCCAGGTCGAAGGACGGCACGCGGCCCTGGCCATCGCGCAGGACCCGCAGCGTGATCTTGTCCGACAGGCTTTCCAGGGTCTGCAGCAGGTCCAGCATTTCCTGCGACTTGGCGCCGTCGTCGGCGTGCGCGGTGATCTGGATCGGGCGGGTCACGCGCTCCAGATAGGTCTTCAGCTGCGACTGCAGGTTGGCGTCCAACATCGGGTCATCTCCTGGCTTCAGGCAAACAGGGGGCGTGGCACCGCTATACAAGGTAGCGGACCAGCTGGGGGTAGGGGTGAACCCAAGACAGCGACCGTGGAAGGGGCTGGCTGGCCAAGGCGGGCGCGCGTTGGCTGTCTTGGGTTCACCCCCACGCCGGCGGGGGGACCGGCACGGGGATGAAGGGCGCGTCGTGGCGTGGGGCCACGGCAGGCCGGTACTGCGTTAGATCTTGCCGACCAGGTCCAGCGACGGGGTCAGGGTCTTCTCGCCTTCCTTCCACTTGGCCGGGCAGACCTGGTTCGGATTGGCGGCGGTGAACTGGGCAGCCTTGAGCTTGCGCAGGGTCTCGGACACGTCACGGGCGATCTCGTTGGAGTGGATCTCCAGGGTCTTGATCACGCCTTCCGGGTTGATGATGAAGGTGCCGCGCAGGGCCAGGCCTTCTTCCGGAATGTGCACGCCGAAGGCGTTGGTCAGCTGGTGGGTCGGGTCGCCGACCAGCGGGAACTGGGCCTTGCCGACGGCCGGCGAGGTTTCGTGCCACACCTTGTGCGAGAAGTGGGTGTCGGTGGTGACGATGTAGACCTCGGCGCCGGCCTTCTTGAACTCGGCGTAGTGGTCAGCGGCGTCTTCGATCTCGGTCGGGCAGTTGAAGGTGAAGGCGGCCGGCATGAAGATCAGAACGGACCACTGGCCCTTCAGGCTGGCGTCGGAAACCTTGATGAACTCGCCGTTGTGGTAGGCGTTGGCTTCGAACGGCTGGATCTGGGTGTTGATGAGGGACATCATTTTTCCTCTTGGTGAAGGGGAGTGGGTGAATCGACAGGAGCTAGGTTACCCATTCGCTCGCGATAAGAACAATCCATTGATTGCATCTATTTGATAGATGCAGCCTATCAAATAGCCATGAGCAGGCACTGAACCTTGCCATCGCCATCCTGCAACTGACTGTGTGACAAGGGAAATCTCGCCAGACCGCTGCCTGGGGTCGATAGCCCCTCCTTATCCCGCCCGGCGGAACCTGAACGGATTCCGGTTTTGTAGTGCCGAGCCTGTGCTGGGCTGCGCCAGAAGCAGCCCAGCACAGGCTCGGCTCTACAATTGCAGCATGTCCTTTCAAGCCCAACCCACCCTGCGTCAGGTCGTAGCCGACGCCACTGCTCGCTTGGGCGGCATCGACGCCCGCCACGAAGCCGAACTGCTGCTGCTGCATGTACTGGACCGCCCGCGCAGCTGGCTGTTCGCCCATGCCACCGATCCGCTGGCCGCCGCCGACCAGGCCACCTTCGAAGCCTTGCTGGCCCGCCGTGTGGCCGGTGAGCCGGTTGCCTACCTGATCGGGCGTCGCGGTTTCTGGACGCTGGACCTGGAGGTCGACCCGGCCACGCTGATCCCGCGCCCGGAAACCGAGCTGCTGGTCGAGTTGGCGCTGGAGCGACTGCCGCCGGACCAGGCGTTGCAGCTGGCCGACCTCGGTACCGGCAGCGGTGCGATCGCACTGGCACTGGCCAGCGAACGGCCCCGGGCACAGGTGCTCGCCACCGATGCCAGCACGGGCGCGCTGGCCGTGGCCGCGCGCAATGCCGCCCGCCATGAACTGGGCAACGTCCGTTTCGCCGAGGGCGGGCACGACTGGTATGCGCCGCTGCAGGGCGTGCGCTTCGACCTGATCGCCAGCAATCCGCCGTACATCGCCAGCGACGACCCGCACCTGGAACAGGGCGACCTGCGCTTCGAACCGTCTACCGCGCTGGCCTCGGGCATGGACGGCCTGGATGACATCCGCCGCATCGTCGATGGTGGCCAGGCCCACCTGCGGCCCGGCGGCTGGTTGCTGATCGAGCACGGTTGGGACCAGGGCGCCGCGATCCGGGCACTGTTCGAGGCGACGGGATTTGTCGAGGTGCAGACCGTGCAGGACCTGGAGCAGCGCGACCGCATCACCCTGGGCCAGCGTCCGGCCTAGAATGGAGGTTCTCCTGCCCCGGCAGGGCATCACCCTGGAGCTGCAAGCATGCGTACGCTGTACCCCGCCATCACCCCCTACGACGTCGGCACCCTGAAGGTCGACGACCGCCACACGCTGTACTTCGAACAGTGCGGTAACCCGGAAGGCAAGCCGGTGGTGATGCTGCATGGTGGCCCGGGCGGCGGCTGCAGCGACAAGATGCGCCAGTTCCACGACCCCTCCAAGTACCGCATCATCCTGTTCGACCAGCGCGGTGCTGGCCGTTCCACCCCGCACGCGGATCTGGTGGACAACACCACCTGGGACCTCGTCGCCGATATCGAGAAGCTGCGCGAGCACCTGAAGGTCGATCGCTGGCAGGTGTTCGGTGGCAGCTGGGGCTCGACCCTGGCCCTGGCCTATGCCGAAACCCACCCGCAGCGCGTGACCGAACTGGTCCTGCGCGGCATCTTCATGCTGCGTCGCTGGGAGCTGGAATGGTTCTACCAGGAAGGCGCCAACCGCCTGTTCCCGGATGCGTGGGAGCATTACCTCAAGCCGATTCCGCCGGTGGAGCGTCATGACCTGATCTCGGCCTTCCACCGCCGCCTGACCAGTGAAAACGAAACCACCCGCCTGGAAGCGGCCAAGGCGTGGGCGGTGTGGGAAGGCGCGACCAGCTTCCTGCATGTCGATGACGACTTCATCAACAGCCACGAAGACCCGCACTTCGCGCTGGCGTTTGCACGCATCGAGAACCACTACTTCGTCAACGGCGGCTTCTTCGAGGTGGAAGACCAGCTGCTGCGCGACGCGCACCGCATCGCCGACATCCCGGGCGTGATCGTGCACGGCCGCTACGACGTGGTCTGCCCGCTGGCCAACGCCTGGGACCTGACCAAGGTGTGGCCGAAGGCGAAGCTGGAAATCACCCCGGCCTCGGGCCACTCGGCGTTCGAGGCCGAGAACGTGGACGCGCTGGTGCGCGCCACCGATAGCTTCGCCTGAGCGGTAGTGCCGGCCGCTGGCCGGCAACCCGGAAACGGTTGGATCCACGCAGACGCCGGCCAGCGGCCGGCGCTACCAATCCCCGGCCAGCAACGCGTCGGCCAGCACCTGCAGCTTCGGCGAGTGCTGGCGCGACGGTGGGTAGATCAGCGACAGCGCACGGCTGCAGCCCTCGAACGGCTGCAGCACGCGTTGCAGGCGGCCGTCAGCCAGCGCGTCGGCCACGGCGAAATCCATCACCTGCACGATGCCGATACCGGCGATGGCCGCTTCCACCAGCGGATCGCCGCTGTCGAACACCATCCGCGTCGGTGGCGTGAACTCACGCAGCTGCCCGTCCTGCAGGAACTGCCAGTCCACCAGCCGGCCACTGCGCAGGTTGCGTACCGCCAGGCAGGCATGATCCCGCAGGGCGGCCACATCGTCGGGCGCGCCACAGCGGTCGAGGTAGTCCGGGCTGGCCACCGTCACCCAGCGCAGCGGCCGCAGTGGCCGCGCGACGATGCGCTGGTCGGCGATGACGCCGGTGCGCAGGGCGGCATCGAAGCCTTCCTCGACCAGATCGACCAGGCGGTCGTTGAGCACGGCTTCCACCTGCAGTTGTGGGTGCTGCTGCAGCATCGGCCCCAGCAGCGGTACCAGCACCTTGCGCCCGAACATCGAGGGCGCACTGATCTTCAGAGTGCCCGAGGGTGTGCACGGACGGTCGGCCAACTGGCGTTCGGCGTCCTCGAGACCGCACAGCAGAGGAGCGACCTGATCGACGAACTGGCGACCATCCGGGGTCAGTGCCACGTTGCGGGTGTTCCGCTGCAGCAGCTTCACCCCCAGCATGGCCTCCAGCCGACTGATCGCGCGCGACAGGCCTGACTGGCTCAGGCCCAGCTGCCCGGCGGCGACGGTGAAACTGCGTGCTTCGGCCACCTGCACCAGCATGCGCACGGCATTGAGGTCCATCGAGGTTCCATTCATGCTGAAAATCATGACAGATATGGCTGTAAAGGGGTTTATTGATAGCTCTGCATCAATGAGACTGCGCTCCCCCACAGCACCGGACCGTCGATGCCTCCCCTCAAGTACCCGCGCTGGGCGCTGGCCCTGCTGGCCACCGCCCAGCTGATCATCGCCCTGGACGCCACCATCATCTTCGTCGCCCTGCATGACATGGGGCGTGCGCTGGAGATCAACGCACAGCAGCTGCAATGGGTGGTCAGTGCCTACACCGTGGCGTTCGGCGGCAGCCTGCTGCTGGGTGGCCGCGCCGCCGACCTGATCGGCCGTCGCCGCTTCTACCGGCTGGGCATGCTGCTGTTCGCACTGGCGTCGCTGCTCGGCGCGCTGGCGCCGAACGCCACCCTGCTGATCATCGCGCGTGCGGCGCAGGGCATCGGCGCGGCACTGCTGTTCCCGGCCACGCTGGCGCTGATCAACACGTTGTATGCGGAAGGTCCGGTGCGCAACCGCGCACTTGCGATCTGGAGCATGGCCAGCGCGGTGGGCCTGGCGCTGGGCACGCTGCTCGGTGGCGTGCTGACCCAGGCGTTCGGCTGGCCGGCGGTGCTGGCGGTGATCGTGCCGCTGGCCACCACCTGCGCGGTCGCTGCGGGCGCGTGGTTGCCGGCCGATGGCCCGCGTGCGCAGGGCCGCTCGTTCGATCTGGCCGGCTGCATCACCGTCACTGCCGGCGGCAGCCTGCTGGTCACTACCCTCGTGCAAGGGCCGGAGTGGGGCTGGACGGCGCCGGCCACGCTGGGCTGCCTGCTGCTGTCGGCGCTGCTGCTGGTGGCGTTCGTGCAGATCGAAGAACGCAGCCGCGATCCGCTGATGCAGTTCGCGCTGCTGCGCCTGCCCGGCCTGCGCGCGGCACTGGGCCTGACCTTCGCGTTCATGAGCAGCTATGGGGTGCAGTACTACTTCATGGCGCTGTATTTCCAGGATGGCTACGGCTGGAGCCCGCTGCAGGCCGGCCTGGCGTTCCTGCCGGCGACGGCGGTGTGCACGGTCGGCATCCAGCTGGCCGAGTGGGCGCTGAAGCGCTGGAGTGCAGGCAAGGTGCTGGTGCTCGGCCAGCTGGCCGGCGCCGTCGGCATCGCCTGGGTGGCCGCGACGCTGCCGCACGGCGCGAACTTCTGGCCGCTGCTGCCCGGCGTGGTAGTGCTGAGCATCGGCCAGGGCATGACCTGGACCTCGATGTGGATCGTGGCCGGGCAGGGCGTGCCGTCCGCACAGCAGGGCGTTGCATCTGGCATGGCGGCGACCGCGCAGCAGATCGGTGGTGCGCTGGGCCTGGCGGTGCTGGTGATGGTAGCCAATGCCGATGCGGGTGCAGCCGGTTCGCCGAGCGCACTGGCCGGGCTGGTGCGCGCCGAGTACGGTGCCGCCTTGTTTTCACTGTTCGGCGTGGTGATCGCGCTGGGCCTGCGCCCGGCGCCGGCCGAATCGGCCGCCACCGTCTGCCCGGCCAACGAGGCATGATTGAGGGCGCTGCCGTGGCGGATGTGCCTCGCCTGTGGTAGTGCCGGCCGCTGGCCGGCAACCTCGGGGTGGTTGGATCATTGGGGTTGCCGGCCAGCGGCCGGCACTACCGATACGGGATGGAACCACGCGCGTTCAACCCAGCGCCAGCAACTCCGGTTGCAGCGCGCCGAAGATCCGCGCCAGCCGCTCCGCCCACGCCTGCTGCCCGGCGGCATCGGCGATCAGGTCCTGGCGGATCTCCAGTTCCACATGCACCAGGCCGCGGCCTTCGCCATGCACCGGGACCGCGTAGTCGCTGGTGCTGCTGACCGAATACGGTTCGTTGTCACCCACCACCAGATCGCCTTCCTCGCGCAGTGCCTGCAGCAGGGCATGGGCAAAACGTGTGTCCTGGTGATACAGCACGCCGGCATGCCACGGTCGCTGGGTGCCGTTCATCACGGGGGTGAAGCTGTGCATCATCACCAGCAGGGTCGGCTGGCCGGCATCACGGCGCGCATCAAGCTCGGTCTCGATGCGTGCATGGTAGGGCGCGTGGATCGCATCGATGCGCTGCTGCCGCTGCGCCGCCGATAGCCCTGCATTTCCCGGGATCACGGTGTGGTCGCTCACCTCCGGAATCAGCGTCGGTGAGGCCAGTGGACGGTTGCAGTCGATCAGCAGCCGCGAGTAGGTCTGTTCGATCGCCCAGGCATCGAGCCGTTTAGCCAGTGCACGGGTGGTGCCGGCGATGCCGATGTCCCAGCCGATATGGCGGTCCAGCTCGGCCTGGGGCAGGCCGAGCGCGGTCAGCGCACGCGGCACCTGCTGGCCGGCGTGGTCGGCCAGCAGCAGGTATGGCGAGGCGCCCTGCGCCCGGTGGATCGCGTAGATCGCCGGGTCGTCGGCGCCGAGCAACGCAGGCAGCCTGTGCAGGTCAGCGTCAGCCACGCGGGCGCCCGTCCAGGTGGTGCTCGATCATCCACAGCCCAGCCCAGAGCTTGGCGTCCAGCTCGTAGCCTTCGCCCATCTTCTGCACCAGCCACGCTGCAGCCTCATTGCGCGGAATCTCGTGCACGGTGATGTCCTCGCTGTCATCGCCGCCACCTTCGCCGATGCGGCGCAGGCCGGTAGCGCGCACGAAGGCGATCTTCTCGCTGCTGGCGCCGGAAGATGTCGGGCCGATCATCAGCACTTCGGCATGGTCGGCGGTCCAGCCGGTTTCTTCTTCCAGCTCGCGCACCGCCGAGACTTCGATCGATTCGCCGGCGTCGATGTCGCCGACCAGGCCGGCCGGCATCTCGATGGTGGGCGCCTGCAGCGGTACACGGAACTGTTCGACGAACAGCACCTTGTCCGCCGGGGTGACGGCGATGATGATCGCGGCCAGGCCACCGGCATGGGTGCGTTCGCTGTATTCCCAGGTGCCGCGCACCACCATGCGCTGGTACTTGCCTTCATAGACGACACGCGGGGCTTCGGTGTTGCGCTGGCTCATGCGGGCTCGCTGGAATTGGAAAAGGAAGGAGTGGGAACGGGGTCGGCCACGCCGGCGGCACCGAACAGCCGGCGGCGGGTCATCGGGCCGAAGCGCAGGGTCTGGCACAGGCCATCGAGCAGTTCCGGGTCGGCCGGTTGGCGCAGCAGGCCGGGCTCGCTGCCCTCCAACGGCGCGTCCAGCGCGATGGTGGTCAGCTGGCGCCAGAGCTGGGCGTGCTCGCGCTGCTCGCGCAGGCGCACCGCCATCTGTGCAGCGCCACGCAGGCGCAGGAACGGTACCTCGTCCAGGCGTTCGAACAGCGCATCCATGCTGCCGAAATGGGCCAGCAGCACGGCGGCGGACTTGCTGCCGACACCACTGACCCCGGGAATGTTGTCCACCGCATCACCGCACAGCGCCAGGTAGTCGGCGATCTGGTGCGCGTGCACGCCGTGCCGGGCCTTCACCCCGGCCACGTTCCAGCGCTGGTTGCGGGCGTAGTCCCACTGCTCGTCATGGTCGGCCAGCAGCTGCGACAGGTCCTTGTCGGCGGAGATGATCACCCCGCGATGGCTGCTGCGGTGGACGTGCAGGGCACTGCCGATCAGGTCGTCGGCCTCGTAGTCGTGATGGGCCAGGACCGCCAGGCCCAACGCCGCGCACAGCGCCTTGCAGTGCACGAACTGGCGCTTGAGCGCCTCTGGTGCCGGATCACGGTTGGCCTTGTAGGCCGGATACAGGCGGTGGCGGAAACCGCTGTCGAGCGCTTCGTCGAAGGCGATGGCGATGTGCTGCGGGCGCTCGCGTTCCAGCAGGTCCAGCAGGAAGCGGGCGAAGCCGTGCACGGCATTGGTCGGCCAGCCCTGCGCGTCCTGGAACTGGTCCGGCAGCGAGTGCCAGGCGCGGAACACGTAGATGCTGGCATCGACCAGGTACAGCGACGGCGGCGGTGCCGGCAGGGTCATGCCGGCGGCGTCCAGTCCCGCAGCAGGGTTGCAGGGTCGGGGCGCTCGCGCTCGGGTACGTCGGCCTTGGGCGTACCGATGTGGATGAAGCCGGCGATGCGTTCGCCGTCGACCAGGCCCAGGTGGGCCTGCACGGCCGGATCGAAGGCCATCCAGGCGGTCAGCCACTGCGCGCCGAAACCCAGCGCCTGCGCGGCCTGCAGCAGGGCGAAACAGACGCAGCCGGCGGTCATCAGCTGTTCCTGCTCGGGCACCTTCGGGTCCGGCCGCGGGCTGGCCACCACCACGATCACCAGCGGTGCGTGGCTGAAACGCTGGCGGTCCTTCTCGAACACGGCCTCGCCCGCATGTGGGTCGCGCTGGCGGCTGCGTTCAGCCAGGAAGTCGCCCAGAGTGTGACGTGCATCGCCTGCGATTTTCAGGAAGCGGAACGGCACGCGCTTGCCGTGGTCGGGCACGCGCACCGCCGAGGCCAGCATCCGCTGCAGGGTGGCCGGGTCCGGCCCGGGCTCGCCCAGTTGCCGCGAGGGCACCGAGCGGCGGGCATCCAGGGCGAGCAGGGCAGCAGGGTCGGGCATGGAGTCTGAACCGGTCATCACGGGCGTTTGATTATAGTCGGGGTGGTCAATGACGCCGTCTGTGTCGCGTCCGGCCCCTGAGTACCAAACTGTGATGAACATCATGCCACTGGCGGGAAACGGACAGCCGCTTCCCCTCGCCTCGTGGGCCTTGCACGGCTTACGATATCTGTCTTGCCGGGCCGCCGGTCATGAGGTTTGAAGTGAGGACTGTTTCACTGTCCGTGACGGGCTGGCCGGCCTACCATCGACGTTCCGGTACATGGGGTGTGCCGGAAGCCGCGATGTCCATGCTGTCTGTCGTACCAGAGAAGGTGGGGAGCCTTCCCGAATGATGAGCGTGCCCACACCGATGGGATCGCCGGGCCGTGACCCGGCCCAGCTCCAGCGTGCCCGGGACATGGTCCTGCCCGCGCTGTGCCAGGCCTTCGGGGCGGCACTGGCGCGTTTCGACGATGCCCTGTTCGACCGCGCCGGCAATGCCGGCTCGTCGCAGTTGCTGTTCCTGGACGCGATGCGCGAACTGCGCCGGCGCCGTGAGGACATCGCGGCCGCTTTCGGCGGCCACCTGCAGCAGGCCTGGGCCGCATTGGAGGCTGGTGAGCCGCTGTCAGCCGAGGCGACCCTGTCCGGGCCGGCCGAGGATGGGCTCAGCCTGCTGGCCGAGCATGTGCTGGAATCACGGTTGGCGGTGCGCAATTTCGCCACTGTATTGCTGCGTGACTTCAAGCCGGTGCTGGCGCGGCTGGATCGCCGCCTGGGCCGGTTGATCGGCGGCGCGGAACTGGACGCCGACCACAATCCGATCAGCCCCGAACACCTGGGCGTGGCCATCCACGAAGCCTTTGCCGGCTGTGAACTGGCCCCGGAAGTGCATCTGGTGCTGATCAAGCTGTGCGAGCGCGACCTGCGTGCACCGGTCGGTCGCATCTACGAGAAGCTGGACGAGCAGCTGGCCGCAGCCGGCGTGATGTCGCAGATGGGGGCTCCGCAGCGCCCACAACCGCCGGCACCGGATCCGCGCATGGCCGGGATGCTGGATGATCTGGTCGAGCATCGCCACGGCGCGGGCGTCGATCCGGGGTTCAGCGATGACGAGCAGGCCGCACCGGCCTGGGCGCAGCGCTTTGCCGCCCGCTGGTCCGAGCGCCGCGGGCATATGCAGCAGCACCTGGGCGGCGATGACGGCGCCACCGGCGAGGCCTACGCTGGCCAGCAGGGCATGCTGCTGGAAGCGCTGCACGAACTGCTGCAGCAGACCCGCCATGTGCGTGAGGACGCCACGTCTGCGGCACAGGTGGCGGTTGGCCAGCAGCGCCCGCTCAGCCAGCGCGAAATGATGTCGGTGCTGTCGCTGCTGCAGGCCACGCCCAGCGCCACCCTGCGCGCGGCCATCGGCGAGGACGGCGAATCGCTGGCGCAGCGCCTGAAGAGCGAAGTGCTGTCCAGCGCCACCCAGCTTGGCGTCGATCCGGGCCAGACCCGGCTGGACCCGCAGGATGAGGATGCCATCGACCTGGTCGGCATGCTGTTCGACGTGATGCTGGACGAGCGTGAACTGGAAGGCCGCTCGCGCGAACTGATCGGCCGCCTGGTGGTGCCTTTCGTCAAGGTCGCCATGCTCGACCGCCGCATGTTCGTGCAGAAGACCCACCCGGCGCGCAAGCTGCTCAACTCGCTGGCCGAGGCCTGCGAGGGCAACACCGGCGAGAGCCAGGCCGAGCGCATGCTGATGGCCAAGGTCGAAGAGATCATCGAGCGCCTGGTGGCCGAGTTCAACGAGAACCTGGCGATCTTCCTGACCCTGGAAGAGGAATTCCGCGAGTTCCTGGTGCAGCATCGCCGCCGCGTGGAAATCGCCGAGCGTCGTGCCGCAGAAACGCAGCGCGGCCAGGAAAAGCTGGAAATGGCCCGCAGCCGGGCCGGTGCGGAACTGGACCGCCGCATCGGTGACGCCACGCTGCCGCCGGCCATTGCCGAATTCCTGCGCCAGCCGTGGCAGCATCATCTGACCCTGGCGCTGCTGCGCGAGGGCGAAGAAGGCGCCTCGGTGGCCGAGGCATTGAGCCTGGGCGATGGCCTGCTGGAGGAAGTGGCCGAGGCCCGCCGCCAGATCGTCGGCAAGCCGTGGCTGCAGGCCTGGCAGCCGGTGCTGGCCAAGGTGTTTGCCAGCGTCGGCGTGCACGGCGATGCGGCAACCGCCGCCATCGATGCCCTGCATGACACCCTGCAGGGCATCGCCGAGTCGCGGCCGGAACTGCAGCGTGCGCTGCCGGAGCTGCCGCAGGTTGCCTTGCCGGCCCCGCCAGTGGCTGAATCGCCGGCGGTTGAGCTTGGCGGGCAGATCGACGCCGACGATTTCGACAACGCCGATGCCGACCGCTTCCGCCGCATGGAAATCGGCAACTGGCTGGACTTCGTCGACAAGGATGGCAAGGTGCAGGCGGGCAAGCTGTCCTGGGTCAGCCCGATTTCCTCGCGCCTGCTGTTCGTCAACCGTCGCGGCGTGCGCTTCTGCGTGGCCTCGCCGGAAGAACTGGCGGTGATGATGCGGCTGGGCCGCCTGCGTGCCCACGTTGATGATGGCGCCTTCGACAGCGCCATGCAGGGCGTGATCGATCGCCTCGACCCGGGCAGCGCCACGCTGCACTGAGCGGGTGCCGCCTGCTAGGATCGGGAAACTCACCGATCAGCGGGGACCTGCATGGCCGTGGCGTTGCTGGGGATCAAGGAGACCGCGCCGGGCGAACGGCGCGTGGCACTGACGCCGGAGACCGCGCGCAGGCTCGGGGCCTTGGGCATTGCCGTCTGGTATGAGGCGGGCGCGGGTTTGGCGGCTGGTTTCACCGACGCCGCCTATGACGATGCCGGTGCACGCGTCTTCGACGCGGGCCGCTGGGCCGAGATCGATATCCTGCTGTGCGTGCAGGCCCCCCCTGCGGCGGTGCTGGAACAGCTCAAGCCCGGCGCCAGCGTGGTCGGCCTGCTGGCCCCGGCCAGCGATCCGGCGCTGGCCGCGCTGGCGGCCGATGGTCGCCTGCAGCTGTTCCCGCTGCAGCAGCTGCCGCGCACCACCCGTGCGCAGGCGATGGATGTACTCAGTTCGCAGGCCGGCATGGCCGGCTACAAGGCGGCGCTGATCGCCGCCGAACGCGCGCCGCGCTTCTTCCCGATGCTGACCACTGCTGCCGGCACCGTGCGGCCGGCCAAGGTGCTGGTGATCGGTGCCGGCGTGGCGGGCCTGCAGGCCATCGCCACCGCGCGCCGCCTCGGTGCACAGGTGGAAGGCTTCGACGTGCGCCCGGAAACCCGCGAGCAGATCCAGTCACTGGGCGCACGCTTCCTCGACCTCGGGGTCAGCGCGGCGGGCGAGGGAGGCTATGCGCGGGCGCTGACCGATGACGAGCGCGCCGAGCAGCAGCGTCGGCTGGCCGACCACCTGCGCAGTGTGGACGTGGTGATCTGCACGGCTGCGGTACCGGGCCGCCCGGCACCGACCATCGTGACCGCCGCGATGGTGGAAGGCATGGCCACCGGCAGCGTCATTGTTGATCTGGCGGCGGAAAGTGGCGGCAACTGCGCACTGACCCTGCCGGGGCAGTGCATCGAACACCAGGGCGTGACCATCGACGGTCCGCTGGGCCTGGCCAGCCGCGGCGCGACCCAGGCCAGCGAGATGTATGCACGGAACCTGCTCAACTTCGTTGCGCTGTTCGTGCGCGACGGGCAGCTCGGTTTCGATTGGGACGACGAACTGCTGGCGAAGACGCGCTGGCAGGCGTGAACCTCATGTGCCTCCTGTAGAGCCGAGCCCGTGCTCGGCTTGCGCAGGCGCGATAAAGCAGCCGAGCGTGGGCTCGGCTCTGCAAAGGGTTGAACGCTGCCTTTACCGCGGCTTCGCCGGCGGCGGATTCTCTCGCACCCAGTCCTTGCGTTGCTCCGGCGTCATCTGCGACCAGCGCTCGCGCAGTGCGTCGCGCTGCGCGGGCGGCAGATCCCGCATCTGACCGAACAGGGCGCGGGCCTGCTCACGCTGTTCCGGGCTCATGTGCTCGAAGCGGCGCAGGCCGCGGCGGGCCTTGTCGCGTTCCTCCGGGCTCATCGTCTGCCAGCGCTGGCCATGCGAGAGCATCCGCTGGCGCTGGCCGGCATCGGCGCTGTTCCAGCGGTCGCGCAGTGGCGCCAGCAGCGATTCCCGCTGCGCTTCGCTCAACTGTTCCCAGGCCGGCAGCGGCGTGGCCGGCGCAGGGCGCGCCGCAGGGGCGGGCGCGGCGCTCTGCGCCAGCGCCGGGAGGGCCGGCAGCAGCAACAGGGTCATCAGCAGGGGCAGGGTGTGCAGTCGGGACATGGTTCACTCCATCGCCAGGTCGGTATCGCCCAGCCACAGGTACAGATCGGGATTTTCGTCGTAGAGCGCGCTGTTGTCTTCCACCGAGGCCAGCACCGGTGCCGGCACGGCGGGCGACAGTGGGCTGTGGCCGCTGAACTGCAGGCCGATACCTAGCGCCACCACCAGCGAACAGGCACTGGCCAACCACCAGCGCCAGCGCCCGTGACGGGCTGCGCTGGCGCCGTGGCGAGCCTGGCGCAACCGTGCCAGCGTGGCCGGCGACAGCGCCTGCAGCGACTGCGCGTGCAGGTTGCGCAGCATGTCATCGGAGGGCAGGGAGCGGTTCACGGGTGGGTCTCCAGGTAGTCCTGCAGCGCCTGCCGGGCGCGTGCCAGATGGGTTTTTACCGCGCCTTCGCTACAGCCCATGGCGCGGGCGGTGGTGGCCCCGTCCAGGTCCTGCAGCACGCGCAGGGTGAAGGCCTCGCGCTGGCGTGCGGGCAGGGTACGCAGCGCCTGTACCAGTTGCTGGTACTGCTGGCGCTGTTCGTGCGCCTGCGCCGGGTCCGGGCCGGGGTCGGCCCAGTCGATCCCGCCTCCGTCAGCGTCCTGGTTGTCGCGCCAGAACGGCAGGCGGAAACGGCGCCGGCGCTGCAGGTCGATCACGCGGCGGCGCAGGATGCTCCAGAACAGGGGCGCCCATTCGGCTGCCGGCTTGTCGGCGTAGTCCAGCATGCGCATCAGCGCGTCCTGCACCGCGTCCATGGCGTCTTCGCGCTGGCGCAGGCCGGCCTCGGCGAAACGGAACGCGCGCGGGCCGACGCTGGCCAGGAACGCCTCCAGCGATGCCGGCAGGGCATCGGTGTCGGCGCTCGGGGGGGCGGGGCTGCTCACCAGCACAGGGTACGGTTCCTCGCTCGGGGTCACCATCGACAACGCGTGAGCGTCGCCGCGGTTGACGCCGGGTGCGCGCCGGGTTCAGCCCGTGGTTATGATGGGCCGACGAAGACAGAGCGGGAGCGTTGCCAGTGAGTGACGGGTTCGTAGCGCTGTACATCTTCATGCTGGCGGCCATCGCCGGCCACGTGATCATTTCGCGGGTGCCGGTGATCCTGCATACCCCGCTGATGTCGGGTTCCAACTTCATCCACGGCATCGTGTTGATCGGCGCGATGGTGGTGCTGGGGCACGCGCAGACGCCGCTGGAAAAGGCGCTGGGCTTCCTTGCCGTGGTGCTCGGCGCCGGCAACGCCGCCGGTGGCTACGTGGTCACCGCGCGCATGCTGGAGATGTTCAAGCCGAGCGCGCCCAAGGGCGGCAGGGACGAACCGAAGGAGCCACAGGCTTGAACATCAGCACCGTCGAACTGCTCGACTGGCTGGTCAAGGCCAGCTACCTCGTCGCCGCTACGCTGTTCCTGCTGGGCCTGCAGCGCATGGCTTCGCCGCTGACCGCGCGCAGCGGCATCCGCTGGGCCGGGCTGGGCATGCTGCTGGCCACGGTGGCGACCTTCTTCCTGCCTGAACTGCACAACGTACCGCTGATCCTGGTGGCACTGCTGCTGGGCGCGGGCCTGGCCTGGTGGTCGGCCGGCAAGGTGGCCATCACCGACATGCCGCAGATGGTGGCGCTGTACAACGGCATGGGCGGTGGCTCGGCGGCGGCGATCGGTGCGGTGGAACTGCTGCGCTATGCCTTCCTGGCCCACCGCGATACCAGCCACTGGAGCGAGCAGGCGCTGGCCGACCTGGCCGCGCGCCAGCCGTCGGGCACGGTGCTGCTGCTGGCGGTGGTCGGCGCGGCGATCGGTGCGGTCTCGCTGTCCGGTTCGGTGATCGCCTGGGCCAAGCTGGATGGACGCCTGGACAAGCGGGTGACCTGGCCGGGCCAGCAGGTGATGAACCTGCTGGTGGCGCTGGCGGTGGTGGTACTGGCGATCATCGCGGCCAGCACGCTCAGCACCTGGGCGATCGTCGCCTTCTTCGTGCTGGCGCTGGCACTGGGCGTGCTGATGACGCTGCCGATCGGTGGCGCCGACATGCCGGTGGTGATCTCGCTGTACAACGCGTTCACCGGCCTGGCGGTGTCGTTTGAAGGTTATGTGCTCGGCAACGAGGCGCTGATCATCGCCGGCATGATGGTCGGCGCGGCGGGCATCCTGCTGACCCGGTTGATGGCGAAGGCGATGAACCGGCCGATCCGCAATGTGCTGTTCTCCAACTTCGGCGGCGGTGCCGGAGGCGAGGCGCAGGCGATCACCGGCGCGCAGAAGCCCATCGAAGCGTCGGACGTCGCGGCGATGATGGCCTTTGCCGAGCGCGTGGTGATCGTGCCCGGCTACGGCATGGCGGTGGCGCAGGCCCAGCACAAGATCTGGGAACTGGCGCAGCGGCTGGGCCAGCGTGGCGTGAAAGTGAAGTTCGCGATCCACCCGGTGGCCGGGCGCATGCCCGGGCACATGAACGTGCTGCTGGCCGAGGCCGGCGTGCCCTACGACCTGATCGCCGACATGGACGACATCAACCCCGAATTCGCCAATACCGACGTGGTGCTGGTGATCGGTGCCAACGACGTGGTCAATCCGGTGGCACGCACCGACCCGGCCAGCCCGATCTACGGCATGCCGGTGCTGGACGTGGTCAACGCGCGCAACGTGGTGGTGATCAAGCGTGGCAAGGGCACCGGTTTTGCCGGCATCGAGAATGCGCTGTTCTACGCCGACAACACCCGCATGCTCTATGGCGACGGCGCCGAAGCGGCGGCCTCGCTGGTGAGCGAGCTGAAGGCGCTCGACGGCGGGCATTGAGTTGAGGACCGGGGTCGGATCCCTTTCCGCAGGAAAGGGCTCTGACCCCCTTACCGGCCAGCGGCCGGCACTACCCCCATCCGTGCGTGGCGGCTGCAGCTGGTAGGTGCGGACCTTGGTCCGCACGCTTTTGCCGGCCAGCGGCCGGCACTACCCCCATCCGTGCGTGGTGGCTGCAGCTGGTAGGTGCGGGCCTTGGTCCGCACGCTTTTGCCGGCCAGCGGCCCGCACCACCCCCATCCGC